>DJOC01000053.1:12619-23324 GCA_002439555.1 Caryophanales bacterium UBA6448
ATCAGTTAGTTTAAATCTATCAACAATACCCGTTATCCTTTGTTTAATCCATTCATCAGTATAACCTTTATTACGATAGTAAGTTACTGCACGATTAATTGCAAGTTCTGGATCAAATACTTCATCAATTCTTTCTTTTCCTAAACTTGCTAACCAGATTTTAAATGGTTCGGCTTTAGGTGAGGGAACTGATTCAATAAGCCTTAAAATACCTTTTGAATCAAGTGTATCTGTTTGCCTTAATTTGCCATCTTGTGCTTTCATTTTCAACTGCACGATATTTTCGTGCAGTTCACTTCCTTCTTGTTTTAACTTTCTTTTTAAATCACTCCAATAATTTCTAGGAATATTGGCATCAGTCAATGCTTCAATAACATCAACCACACTAAAATAATATTCTTCTTTTTCTTCATCCCAAATGCTACGAATAGTACTATTTTCAAATAAATTTGTAATTGTTTCTAATTTGTTTTCCTTCATAACTTTCCTCCTTAATCTGTTAATCCAAATATTAACGTATTTTTCAAAATGTTTATTGTTTTGCTAATTGATTATTCATTATTTAGAAAGTTCATTACTAAATCAATTAGTATATCCTTTTCTTTGGGATTAGACTGTGCTATAAGTAGTGTAATGGCAACAAGTGTATTATTATCAATAATTTGCCCATTTTCATTATATAAAATATTATAGAATTCTAGAAAATATATAAATAGTGTAGCAGCTATTCTTTTATTGCCATCAATAAAGGTATGGTTTTTAGTAATTAAATATAAGAAATTTGCCGCTTTTTCTTCTGTAGTAGGATATAAGTCTTTACCATCAAAAGATTGATATATAGCACCTATAATCTCTTTTAAACCCTCATCTCGTTCAAGGGCAAATAGGTTGCTATCACTATTAAATCTAAGTTTACCAATTATATTCATGCAATCTTCATAGGCAATTTTTTTATTAGCTTTAGTTCCACTTGGCTTAATAATTCTCTTATGGTCATAATCATCAAGTAGATTTAAAGCATTTGAATAGTTATTTATTACTTTAATTATTTCCCTAGCTTCAGCTGCTTTTAATTCAGTATCCATTCTTCCTGCAATATCTAATAATTTAATTGTCTTTTCAAGATATTCTAATCTCTTTTGATTAACTGCATATCCTTTTAATAGATAATCTTTTAATATTTTATTTGCCCATTTTCTAAAAATAACACCATTTTGACTTTTAACACGATATCCAACACTAATAATGACATCTAGGCTATAAAGTGAAACAGGTTTGTCTGATTTTGCAAAGTGCATTTTTTGCACATTGCTTTTTTCCTCTAATTCACCATTCCTAAATATGTTGCTGATATGTCTTGTAATAACAGTTCTATCTTTACCAAACAGTTTTGCCATTTGATCCTGTGTAAGCCAAACTGTTTCATCTTTCATATTAACCTCTAATTTTACGTTTTGATTTTCAAATAATATAATTTCGTTTTTCATATATTTTTACTTTCTTTGTTAATTTTGGTTATCGATAAAGTATAACCAAATGGCTTTAATATCTTAATTAATGTATTAATTTGGGGATGCTTTTTTCTATTTTCTATAACAGCAATCATTTCTCTTACTACATGTGCTTCATCAGCCATTTGTTTTTGGGTAAGACCTAGTTTATTTCTTAGCTCAATAAAATCACATATTAAGTTGTATTCTAACTCCACCACATCTTTTTCTTCCTCATACATATTCATAATTTCTTTCATAACTTTCCTCCTTAATCTGTTAATCCAAATATTAACGTATTCTTCAATTCATTTTTTAAAGACTTTCTTATAAAGTGATTTAAAAATCTTAATGTAACTGTAATATCCTCACTAATAATTTTATTAAAATCAAAATAAAGTGGTATATGATATAAACTCATGCAAAGGCCATTTAAACTTGTTATATTGTCATTAAATTGGGTTGCATCGGCTATATCTGTACAATATAAATAGTTTTCGCAGGAAAAGCTTATTTCATCATAAAGCTCTAAAACGTTATCTAGATAGTATTCATAATTATTTTTATCAATTACTTCTTTCCAGCTTTTATCATCAAATTTTTTTTTATAACTTCTTGTAATCTTTAAATCAAAATTTTTTTCTAAATAATCACATACAGCTTTTTTTCTATCTTTTTTCGACATATTGTAACTATTACTACTAATTGCTTTAATATTATCATAAAAATAATTTGTGAATAAATCTAGTTCAGTCAACTCTAATAATAAATTTTTAAATTCTTTATTAAATAAATCTTGTTTTAGATATAAACACATATAATCATCACTATCGCTAAATCCTTCTTCATAGTATTTTAAATTAAAAATCTTATCAATTCTTTGTAATAAATCTTTTTTATTTTCTTTTAAACATCCTTTACTATTAACTTCTATTTTTGTAACAATACCACAACTAATGTATCTACCCATATATTTCACCTCTGACAAGATTATATCGAATATTTTATGTGTAGTCAATAGGCTACACTAATTTTAAATCTAAAAAAAGTATATTCAAAATGATAAAAATAATTTAATGGTTATAAATTATTTTGATTATTACTGTAGATTCCATTTAATTTGTATATTTCTATTTTTTGTTACATTATCAAACTTACCAATATAGATTTTATCTATAAATTCTTCGATTATAACTCTATTTAATTCATATAGTTTTTGATATTTTGTTAATATTTCTTTATAATTTTTCGAAGGTATCATTTTATAATAATTTATTTTTTTAGTAATAGACTTTATTTGATTTTTTAAAGTGTCTTCATCTTTATTATAATTTGCAATTAAACTTTTAAATTGTTCTAAGGTAATAACACCATTAACTTTATCTTCATAAATATTTTTTAAATAATTTCTCGTTTTAGAAATATTATTTTGAATATCAGTTAGTCCTTTTTCTAAAACTTTTATTTTATTTTGTAAACTATTATTAACTTTTTCAAAACTTAATTTTTCTAATTCTTTTTCATCATAAAATTTTTTGATTTTTTTATTTATTTCATCTAATACTAAATTTGCAAGATCATCATATCTAATTCCTTTTTTATTATCACAATCATTACATACTAAATATTCATGTTTTGAGGAATTTTTCTTTCTCATATAATGATGACATTCCAGGCAAAATACTTTTCCAGAGAAAATATGAACTCTATTAGTATTTTTTATTGGTTTAGTTCTTTCTTTTATAGCAATTTGGACTTTATTAAAAGTTTCTTCGTTAATGATTGCTTCGTGAGTATTTAGGATTTTTATCCATTCACTTTTATCTTTAGTTTTAATTTTATGATTTTTATAACTAACTGTAGTTCTTTTACCTTGCACTAAATGTCCTAAATAAAGTTCGTTTGTTAGAATTGTTTTAATAGCATTAGCATTCCATTTTATTTCTTCACGAGGTTTTTTACTTACCACATTTAATTTGATTCCTTTTCTATATTTGTAAAGGGAAGGGCAGGGTATTTCCTTGGCGTTTAAGTATTTAGCAATACCTGTAAAACCTAACCCAGCTAGATATAAATCATAAATATTTTTTACAATTATTGAGGCTTGTAGATCCACTAATAATTTATTACTGTTATTAGGATCTATTTCATAGCCAAATGCCGCAAAAGGGGAAATAAACTGTCCTTGCTTCATTTTTGAGTTAAAAGCACTTCTTATATTATTTGAAACATCTTCTAAAAACCACTCATTAACTAAACCATTTATTTGTCTTGCTTTCTTATTTCCTAAAACTAGAGTATCTGCATTATCTGATAAACCTATAAATCTAATATTCCATTCCTTAAATTTGTTATTAATATATTTTTCAACAATTTCCATATCTCTTGAAAACCTGGATTGACTTTTGCATAATACAATATCAATTTTTTTATTCTCACAATCTTTAATTAGTCTTTCAAATTCAGGTCTATAAGTTCCTGCACCAGATAAGTCCTCATCACAGTATTCATCAATCAAAATAAACTTTGGATGTTTATTTATATAATCAATTAACATATTCCTTTGATTTTTAATAGACTCACTATCATCATTTTTACTTATTTTATCTTTGTCTTCATTAGATAATCTTAAATAAATACCAACTTTATATAAATCTTTTATTTCATTCATAATTATTACAACATTTATTCATAGAAATTAACATTAAATTTTATTAATTCAATGACATTAAATAGTTTTCTATTAATTATTTCTTTTAACTCTTTATCAGTTAAATCTTTATTTATAATATCAATAATATTGTATGCCACTAAATACTCCTTTCATATTTATATATATTAAAGTTTTATTTAAAATAGACTTATGCCGAATTTATAATTGATAATAATAAATTAAAAAAAACATAGTCAAAATGAAATATACGTTGTGTCTATACTATATTCATCCAACTCTTTGTTTCATACCACCAGAAAGTTCTTTTGGATATTTATAGATAAAGTCCTTTAAACCATAAGTTTCTAAAAGCTTTTTTGTATATTCAATATTTTCTTTTGTTTTGATTTTCTTTAAAGATAAGCCAAGTGTTGCATTATCAAGAATATTTAAATAGGGAAGAAGAGCATCTTCCTGAAGCATATAACCAATTACCGGATTTTCTTTATAAAATTTGATAGTGCCATTTGTTTTTTTTAGTAAGCCAGAAATAATATTAAGTAAGGTTGATTTTCCACAGCCTGATGACCCAACAATTGCAATAAATTCTTCATTATTTACTTCAAAAGAAATGCTTTTTATAGCATTAATTTCACCATTTAAAGTGTTAAATGTTTTAGATATATTGTTAATTTCTAATAATTTTTGCATTTTATCACCTATGATATTTTATGCAATACATTTTTATTAATCTATTTAAATAGTTTAGAATTCAACTGGTAGTTGAGAAAGTTCAATGATTAGTTTATTGTTTTTATTAAATTTTTAAAGTATGATGAATGTGAAAGGAGTAGAAATGAAAAAAATAATTTATTTAATAATTGGTATTTTAGTAGGAGGATTACTTTCATATTTTATTTTTAATAAAACTGAAACTTTAGAAAAACTACCCAAACCACAGGTTACTGATGGGGAAAGAGGTATGCTTGGCATTGATAAAAATATTAATGAACAAACTATTGATAAATATCTAGGTAGAAGCGATTCAGTATATCGTGATATGAGAATGCTTTCAGATCCGGGCAATTATGAAGCTATTGGCGGAGATTCTAAACTTTCTGGAACTATTAAAGGTTTTGAGGTAGTTCCTTATCCATATTTAACTAAAGTAAAAGGACTTCCCGAAGCAGTTGGAAAAACTTATGAAGGTAAAACTTTATTTACGGAAAATGAAGATGGATCGTATTCACCTAACTACGAAGAATCGATAGAATTTTTAGAAACTTATTTTCCAAAAGATAAAAATATTTTTCTAATGTGTGGTGGTGGCGGTTACGCTGGTATGACTAAAAAACTTTTAGTATCACTTGGATGGGATGAAGATAAAATCTATGATATAGGCGGTTACTGGTATTATAATGGCGATAATAATGTTCAAATTAAAAAAGAAGAAAATGGCAAAACTATTTATGAATTTTGGAAAGTAACATATCATGAAATAGACTTTGATAATTTTACGGAGATTAAATAGTGAAAAAAATATTAACTATATTATCTTTATTACTAGTACTTTGTGGTTGTCAAAAAAAAGAAAATATTGAAAAGTTTTATTTAAATGATAGTTACTATGGAACTTCAGGATTAAAAGAAATAAAATCTACAGATTTAAAAGAGGATGATAGTTTTTTACTTTTTACTTATAATTATTATTGTTCTCTTGCAATTCCTTGTGATGAGATATTTGAAAGTTTTTCTAAAAATGAAAATGTAGAAATATTATCTATATCAATTGATGAATTTAAAAAGACTTCATATTATGAGACTGTAAAATATGCTCCATCGGTATTAATAATTAAAGATGGTAAAATTGTAACTTACCTTGATGCTGAAAAAAATAGTGATATTGAAAAGTATCAAGATGTTGATAAGTTTACAGCATGGGTAGGTAAATATATTTATTTTAACAAGTAAAAAAGAGTTATCTGTACATAGATTCTCTTTTTCTTTGTCTTTCTAATTGTTTTTCTCTTTTTAAGATAAAAGGGAAATTAAAGAATACCTCTCTTTCATCTTCATTTGCCTCAACTAAAGTAACATTTAAATTTGAGGTAACTTTAATAATTTTACCATTTTCTAAATTTTTAATTTGTTTAGTTTTAGGATCAAAGTAGTAATGCCAATTAAGTTCTTTATAAGGAATAATGCCTTCGACTAAATTATCAGTTTTAACTCTAATAACACTTTCATTAATATCTGTTACATAAACACTAAATTGTTGATTAATAAAATTTTGCATATACCATATATCACTTAAATTTTTTGATTGAGCTTCCGCTCTTACTTCATCTCTTTCTTTTATAGAGGCTTGTATAGAGGCACTTTGTAATATTGATTCTAATTTTTCTATTTCTTCTTCATTAGGAATATTTTCTTCATAGTAATCTATTAACATATGAACACATAAATCACAAAGTCTTCGAATAGGAGATGTAAAATGTGTATAGCAATATTCAGCAAGACCAAAGTGTCCAGTATTATTTATATCATAACCTGCTTTTTCCATTGCTCTTAAGATGTAAGATGAAAGAATCGGAAATTCTTTTTTATTTAATAAACTATTAAGAATTTTTTGAATTACATGAGGATCTTTAACATCTTTGATTTTATCAATTTTAAAACCTAAAGAAGTAATGAATTTTACTGAACTAACAAATCTATCAACATCAGGAACATTATGATTTCTATAAATGAATGGTAGTCTTTTGTAATAAAAGTCTCTTGCAATAGTGCAATTTGCTTCGACCATTGCAGTTTCAATTAAATCATTTGATGCATGAGCCGTAGTAACATAAATTTCTTTAATATTTTCTTGTTCATCATAAATTATTTCTTGTTCAGAACTATCAAAATCAAGTTTACCTTGACTAATTTTGTTTTTATTTATTTTAGTGGTAAGTTCATAAGCTGTTTTTAAATCATCCGCAAAAGGTTCATAACCATTTGGAATAATGTTTTCTTCGAGAATTTTATTAACATTTGAATAAGTCATTTTCTTTTTAGAGTTAATAACTGCCTTAACAATTCTATAGTCAACTTGATTTCCGTTTTCATCATATTCCATAATAACTGATCTAGTTAATCTATCAACGCCTTCATTAAGGGAGCATATTCCATTTGAAAGTTCTTTTGGAAGCATTGGAAATACTTTGTTAAGTAGATAGTAACTTGTGCCTCTTTCAAACGCATCCTTAAATATAGCACTATCATATTTAACATAATGACTTACGTGGGCAATGTTAACATATAAAAGGTAGTGACCATTTTCAAGTTTTTCTACTAAAACAGCATCATCTAAATCTTTTGCAGTATCACAATCTATTGTAACAATTCTTTTATCACGAAGATCAAGTCTTCCTTTGATTTCTTCATCATTAACAGTAATGGGAATACTTTCAAGTTCTTTATAAGTTTCTTTACTAAAATTTGGATTTGTTCCATTAGCAAGAGCGATTTCTTCGATTTTAGATACATTTCCAAGTACAGTATCAATTTCGGCATCATAATATTCATCGTATCTTGTTGTATATAAATTTACTAAAAATTTTTGGCCTAAATTATATTTCCTTAAAATTTTTTTACTTATACCAATCTTATATTCACCTTTAGAATAGGTATCTTTTAAATATAAGTTATTATTTTCATCCATTTTAAGTTCACAAAGAATTTTACCTTTGGCTCTTTTAAGTATTTTTATTACTTCATAAGTTTTACTTTGTTTAATTTTTTTAACAATAACTTTATCACCGTTTAAAGCGGAATTTAATTTATTATTTTTGATTTCGTGAAAGTTATTTCCGATTCTAACAAAACTTTTTCCATCATTATTTTGAACTATGGTTGCAACTCTATAATTTTTAGGAAATTTATGATACATAAAATCATCATCTTCGTATATTTTCCCTTCACATTCAAGCTCGAATAATATATGTTTAAGTTCCTCATCAATCTTTTTCTTCGAGGAATTTAAAAGTTTTTTAATACCGTGGTAGGTAACATTTAACTCTTTTTCATTTTCTATAATTTTTAATAACTCATCTTTCACAAAACCCTCCACTAAATAGTTAATTTTATATTAACATACTTTTTTTATGATGTAAATTATGTTATGATTAAATTATGAAAAAAGTAGTGATTTTTATTTTAAGTTTATTTATTTTTAATGTTGTTAATGCTGAAAGCGAAAAAGCTTTATTTTCAAAATGTGTTGATGGAGATACGGCTTATTTTTTAGTTAATGAAAATGAAATAAAAGTAAGATTTTTAGCAATTGATACGCCTGAAAGTGTGAGTACAAAAGTAAGTGAACAGCCTTTTGGAAAAGAGGCAAGTGATTATACTTGCAGTAAAATATCTAATGCTAATGAAATTATTTTGGAGTATGAAAATAGTAAAACAGATAAATATGGAAGAACCCTTGCTTGGGTATGGGTAGATGGCTCTTTACTTCAGGAAGAACTTATAAAAAATGGATATGGACAGGTAGCATATATATATGGAAAATACAAATATACTGATAGCCTTTGTAAGGTTCAAAAAGATGCTATAAATAATTCTTTAAATGTATGGAGTAATTCCTCTTATGAAGAAGGTTATTGTAAAAATATAGATGTAGATAATACGAAAAATAATATTATATATGATAATATTGATAGTGATAATACTGATGAAAAAACAAAAGAAACATTAGATAAACTTGACAAAGTATCAGACAAAATAGATAATGTTATGAACTCTTCGAAATTTGATAATGTACTTCTTTATATAGTTTTAATAGGTTCAGTAGTATCATTAATTTTTAAGGAAACTAAAAAGAAAAGGAAGTAGGCTTTTTAATTAACCAGTGCATTTCATATTAAATATAATAATATGAGGTGCATTTTTAATATGATTAATTATCTTTCAAATTTTAATAATATTCTTTTAGCATTTATTGCTTGCTTGTTTACTTGGTTAATTACTATTTTAGGGGCAATGGTTGTATTTCTATTTAAAAAAGTTAATAAAACGCTACTTGATGCAATGCTTGGTTTTGCTGCGGGCGTAATGATATCGGCATCGTTTTTCTCACTTATTTCACCAGCACTATCTATGTCAGAAAATTTAAATATTAATGGACCCTTCATAGTTACAATTGGATTTATATGCGGAGGTCTTTTACTATTTATTGGTGATAAAATATTTCCTAAAATAATTAAAAAAAATGAAAAAGCAAAAAACTTTAAAAGAACATTTATGTTAATTTTTTCAATAACCCTTCATAATATTCCTGAAGGTTTAGCTGTAGGGGTAGCATTTGGATCACTAAGGTATAATTTGCACGGAGCTTCATTAATATCTGCTTTAATACTTGCATTTGGAATTGGCCTTCAGAACTTTCCCGAAGGAACGGCAGTATCACTTCCTCTTAAAAGAGATGGTATGAGTTCAAAAAAAGCCTTTTTAATTGGTAGTTTAACTGGAATTGTCGAACCAATTGCAAGTGTTATTGGAGCATTACTTGTTTTAAAAGTTCAAACCATTTTACCATTTTTACTTGCATTTGCCGCAGGAGCGATGATATATGTTGTAGTGGAGGAGCTAATACCTGAAAGTCAAACGAATAAATCGAAAGATTTAATGGCTATTTTTACAATACTTGGCTTTGCAATTATGATGTTTTTAGATGTATTTTTTGGATAATATATAATTTAACTAGAGAAATAACTCTAGTTTTATCGTGTAAAGATATTTACATAAATTTGCCTGTCAAATAGTGTCAAATAAATTACTAAAAAGTGTAAAAAATGTGTAAAATTTTAATTTTTTTTAAGAAATTTATCAAAAAAAGGAGGAAATCAGAAATTTTTCGGTAATAAATATATATGAAGGGAGAAATTTACAAAGCTAGCAAAAAAAATTATAATGTAAACTAGTGTAAATTAGAAAATGGAGGTAATGGAAATGAATGAATTAGAAAATGTTAATAAAACAGTATTTGAAGGTGTTAAGCATATTGATGATAATGGAAATGAATATTGGTATGCTAGAGAACTTCAAAAAATTTTAGGGTATAATCAATGGCGAAGCATAAATGAATTAATTGAAAGAGCTAAAGTTGCTTGTATAGAAAGCAAAAATAATGTAGACGATCATTTTGCGGTGCAACGCAAAATGATAAATCTTGCAAAAGGTGCAATAAGAAAAGTAATAGATTATAAACTATCGAGATACGCTTGTTATTTAATCGTTATGAATGGCAATCCCAAAAAAGAAATTATAGCGCTAGCTCAAAATTATTTTGCTATTCAAACAAGAAAGCAGGAATTACTAGAAGATGAACATATTAATTTAACTGAAGATGAAAAAAGGTTATATCAAAGAAATCAAATAAGAAAAGGAAACTATAATTTAAATAAAACTGCAGTTAATAGTGGAGTAAAAGATTTAGCTAGATTTCATAATGCAGGTTATAAGGGATTATATAATGGTGAAACTGCTGATGATATTTTTAAAAGAAAAAAAT
>DJOC01000053.1:23371-27881 GCA_002439555.1 Caryophanales bacterium UBA6448
TAAGATATAGGGAAGATATTTTAGATAACATGGGTAGTGAAGAACTTGCTGATAATATATTTAGAATTGCTCAAACTGATGCTAAACTAAAAAGAGATAATGTTGATAATGAATATACTGCAAATGCTGTTCACTTTGAAGTCGGTAAAAAAGTAAGAAATACAATTAAAGAATTAGGAGGAACTATGCCTGAAGATTTACCAACACCAGATAAAAGTTTAAAAGAATTAGAGAAAGAAAATACAAATTTAATAAAAAATAATAAGTGAAGGAAAATTAAAAACATAGAAAAAAACTTTAAAATGTCAATACTTGTCACTTTTTGTAAAAAAATATATAAAATTATGGTATAATGTATAAGAGTAGAAAGGTAGTGATAAAATGAAGAAGTTTTTAAAAATATTTTTTGTTTTATTATGTTTCCTTTTATTTTCAAGAGTTCAAGCAAAAGATAAATTAAGAATAGATTATAATGATGTGAATTTAAGGGAGGGACCTGGTACTAACTATCGTTCAATAAAAAAACTTGGTGTTAGTGCAACATTTGATTTAGTGGAAAAAACATTATTTCCAAATGAGAAAGGTTGTTCTGATGGCTGGTATAAAATTTATTATTCAGGACAAAATGTTGGTTATGTTTGTGCTAGTTATATAACTTTATACGAAGAAAAAGATACTCCCGTGGATGCAAATACTGATTGTGAAAAAGAAATGGCTAGTTTGGGATTCCCAAATACATATTGGAATGGATTATGTTCTTTAAAAGAAAAACATCCTAATTGGACATTTACCGCCGATATTACTGGGCTTCCATTTGATGTTGCAACTTCGAAAGAAAGTGTTATAGGTAAAAGTTTTATTCAATCAAACTATCAAGGTTATTTTAATGTAGAATCTGGAAGTTATGATTATTTAACTGATACCTTTAAAGTAATGGAGGGAAGTAATTGGTATGCCGCTTCGAAAGAAGTTGTTGCATATTATATGGATCCTCGAAACTTTTTAGATGAAAGATTTATATTTATGTTTGAAAAATTATCATTTGATGAAAGTTATCAAACCGTTGAGGCTATTAATGCAATTTTAAATGGTAAAGATATAAAAGAAAAATCTAGTGTTATTTATGAAGCTGGTAAAACATATAATGCAAATGCAATTTATTTAGCAAGTAGAATTAAACAAGAAACCGGAGGAAATTATACAGGTAATTCTTTAAAAGGAAGTACAATTACTTATAATGGAAATACTTATTACCCAGTTTATAATCCCTATAACATTGGAGCAAATACAGGTGTGTATGATGGTCTTGTTTGGGCTGTAAGTGGAACAAGTTATTTAAGACCTTGGCTTTCACTTGATAATGCTATTAAAGGGGGAGCAAACTTTATAACTTATTATTATATTTCCAAAGGTCAAGATACTTCATATTTTCAAAAGTTTAATGTAAGTTCATATTCATCTTATGCTGCTTATGCACATCAATATATGACAAATATAAGGGGAGCTGCTAATGAGGCCTCGATTACATATGATGGTTATAAAGAAATGGATTTATTAAATAGTGTTAATTATAAATTTGTAATTCCAGTGTATGATAATATGCCAAGTAATGTAAGTGCACTTCCAAATGGAGGTAATCCTAATAACCATCTAAAGAATTTAACTATAAATGGTAAAACTATAAATGGTTTTAGTCACGACAACTTTTCATATAATTATTATGTAGGTTCAGGTATTAATAAAGTTCAAATTGCTGGTGAGGTAATAAACTCTAAAGCAAGCATTGCAGGAGCTGGAGAAATTAATTTAAATAGTGATAAAACCATAGTTACATTAAAAGTAACTGCTGAAAATGGAAACACGCAAGATTATGTTATAAATATTATTAAAACAGATGGTGCTAATGTATCAGTAAATGATATTGTTGCTTCTTCGGCAGTACCTGTAAGTGAATCGTCATTTATTTTAACCGCTGGTTATACTGTTGAGGTATTAAAAGAATTATTTTTAAAATCTTGTTCTTCAGCAGAAATTAGTTTTAGTAATAAAGCAAGTGGTCTTTTAGCAACAGGTGATGAAATTACTATTAAAAATGGTGATGATGCAAAAACATATTCAATTGCTATTAAGGGAGACACTTCGGCAGATGCTAATATTAATATCGCTGATTTATTAAAAATTCAAAAACACATTTTAGGTTATATTAATTTAAGTGGAAGTTTCTTAAAGGCTGCCGATGTTAATAGTGATGGCTCTGTTGATATTAAAGACTTACTTATAGTTCAAAAACATATTTTAGGGTATACAACAATAAAATAAAAAGGAGGATAAATGAAAAAAATATTTAAATATTTTGTAGCAATAATTACTATGATAATCTTTATGACAAAGGTTAATGCCGCAGGGGCGACAATTAGTGTAAGTACATCTGCATCGCAAATAATCGTAGGCAATAATGTTACAGTTACCGTAACGATATCATCATCTTCGGCACTTGGTTCTTGGGAATATAATTTAAATTATGATAAAAATATATTTTCTTTAGTATCTAGTGATGTAGGACTTCATTATGCAGGTGTTGTTCAAAATAACTCTACTAAATCAGTAAGTTATCGTTATACATTTAAAGCGAATAAAAGTGGAAATGCATCATTTTATATTGATGCTTCAACAGTGTTTGGTTTTGATGAAAGTATTTTCGAAGTAACCAATGGAAAAAGAAATGTTAGAGCAATAACATACTCTGAATATCAAGCGAGTTTATCAAGTAATAATAATTTAAAAGATTTAAAAGTAGATGGTTATGAAATTAGCCCTGTATTTAATAAAGATACTTTAGAGTACACTGTTAAAGTTGATGAAGATGTTACTAAAATAAATGTAACTGCTTATGTCGAAGACAGTAAAGCAAAAGTTAATGGTGAGGGGCAGCTTGAGGTATCTCAAGGAAATAATTCATTTAATATCGTTGTAGTCGCAGAAAATGGTAGTGAAAAAACTTATAAATTAAATGTTGAAGTAATAGATAAAAATCCAATTGAAGTTGAAGTTGAGGGCACTAAATATACTGTTGTAAAAGTAAAAAGTATGTTACAAAAACCTAATAGTTTTATAGAAAAAACAGTTACAATAAATGAAATGGAAATTCCAGCATTTTATAGTCAAATAACTGATTTTACTTTAGTTGGTTTAAAGGATGAAAGTGGCAATGTATCATTATTTATATATAATGATGGTAAATATGAAAAATATACAGAATTTACCTTTGGTAATATGACACTTTTCCCACTTAAAATGGACAAAACAATTGATAAGTATGAAAAGGGTAGTGTAACAATCAATAATATTTCTGTGGAATGTTTGGAATTTAATAAATCAAATAGATTTAAAATTATTAAAGCATTAAATGTTGATACAAATGAAGAGGGATTATATTTATATGATACTAAAGATAATAGTGCTATAAAATATGATGATAGTTATGTTAGGGTGCTTCAGAAAAATAACCAAATGCTTATGTATGCAGTAATGTTTTTTGCGGGTTCAACGCTTCTTTCATTGATAGCTATATTATGTACTTTATCAAAGAAAAAGAAAAAAGTTAAAAAAGAAGTTCCTAAAGTTTCCTCAATAAAAGAAATTGATGATAAAATAGAAGAAATCAAAAATGAAATGAAAGTTGAACAAGATGAGGAAGTATATAACATTTTAGAGGATTCAAAAAAGAGTAAAAAGAAAAAATAATTACTCTTTTTTGTTGCAAGTAAAGAGGATGTATGGTAGTATACATACTTGACGAGGGTAATATGGAAATAAGTAAGGAAAAGTTAAGATATACTTTAAGAAATATACGAAGACTTTCAGGAGGTGGCGGAGATGGTACTTGCTACTATAATCCAAAAATTGATAAAGTCATAAAAATTTTTCATTGCTTTGATGAACCTTTTTTATATGATTATCCTTCAAAAGAGGAAGTCCTAAAATTTAATTCAATTGAACTTACTTATTTTATATTTCCAATAGATGTAATAATGGTAAGTGGCCACGTAGTGGGGTATATTGCAGATTACGTTAAAGCTAAAAATTTATATAAAACAAATCCCCTTGATATAAACCTTTTAGACTTTATGACAGGAACTTTAAATATGTATCGTGATATAAGAAAAATATCTAATGAAGGCATTGTAATATATGATCTTATTTATAATTTAATGCAAAATAAAAACGAAATTTATGCTATTGATACTGATGATTATTTCTTTAGTGATAAAGATGATATTTTAAGAAGAAATATTAATACATTTAATGAAGCGATAATGACTTTTTTAGTAGATAATTATTTTGATGAATTTGTCCAAAATAATAAAGAGTTATTAGAAATGTATAAAGGAAAAGATATAAATTTACTTGATTTTTTAACTTTATTTGATAAACTACTTTCGGAAAATGTTGATAAAGATATTATAACTTTAAATGATGCTAAATCTTTGGTTAATAAAAAATGTTATGA
>DJOC01000018.1:0-12418 GCA_002439555.1 Caryophanales bacterium UBA6448
GTTTTAACAAGTATTAAGAAAGTGGATAAAAATGCACACATTAGCATAAGTGATATTCATAGTATTACCCCAAATAAAAAAGCAACTATTTTTTAGTTACTTTGTAAGTATAGCCTTTAGTGTCTACTGTAGCCTTTTCAATTGTAAGAGGCTTTTTAAGTGTTCCATAAACTTCATTATCAATTTCAAAATCAGTGTTTTCTATTTTTTCAATTACATCCATTCCTTCGATTACTTTACCAAAAGCGGCATACATTCCATCAAGTGATGTACTAGCTTCATCAGATAAAACAATGAAAAATTGACTTCCGGCAGAATCTGGGTCAGAACTTCTTGCCATTGAAATAACGCCTTTAGTATGTGATAAATCATTACGATAGCCATTTTGAGTAAACTCACCTTTAATAGAGTAGCCAGGTCCACCTGTTCCTGTTCCTGTAGGATCTCCACCTTGAATTACAAAACCTTTTTGAACTCTATGAATAGTGTTATTGTCATAAAATTTGTTTTCGACTAAATTTACAAAATTTGCCACTGTGTTTTCAGCAACATCAGGGTAAAGTTCAATTTTAATATCACCATAATCTTTAATACTCATTGTTACAATGGGATTTTCTTTAGGTTTTTCATTACTTTTTGAACAACCACATATCATAAAAACTAATAATCCTAATAATAATATTTTCTTTTTCAATTTTATCACCATTTAAATTATACAAAAAATAAATAAAAGTGTCTATAACCTTTTATAGTTTAATTAAATTTGATATAATTATTTTACGGAGAGTGAAATATGGACTATATAGAAAAATTAAATAATGAACAAAGACAGGCGGCAACATTCAAGGATGGTCCGTGTTTGGTTATCGCTGGAGCGGGTTCTGGTAAAACAAAGGTGTTAACAACAAGGATTGCAAATTTGATAGAAAATGGAGTGAAGCCTTATAATATACTGGCTATTACATTTACAAATAAAGCAGCGGGTGAAATGAGGGAAAGAGTAAATAATATAATTGATGCTCACGATGCCTTTATTGGAACATTTCATTCATTTGGCTTAAAAATAATAAGGGAAAATAGTGCTTTGTTTAATTTAACATCAACATTTACTTTAATTGATACCGAAGATCAAACTAGTATTATCAAAAAGATAATGAAAGATATTAATATTACGGATAAAATGGTAAGTCCTGCTTTTATAAAAAATAAGATTTCCTTTATTAAAAATAATATGCTTTCAGATAGTGAAATAGCAAATTATTTAATATCCGAAAACGAAAAGATAGCAGTAAAAGTATATTATGAATATGAAAAAATATTAAAAAGAAATAATACTTTAGATTTTGATGATTTGTTAAAAAAACCAGTGGAATTATTTACTAGTAATAAAGAAGTATTAGAAAAATATCAAGATAAGTTTAAATATATTTTAATTGATGAATATCAAGATACAAATGAAGTACAATATAAACTTGTAAAACTACTTTCAAAAAAATATTTAAATCTTTTTGTAGTCGGAGATCCATCACAATCAATTTATGCTTTCAGGGGAGCAAATTACCAAAATATATTAAATTTTGAAAAAGATTTTAAAGGTTGCACAGTAATAAAACTTCCACAGAATTATCGTAGTACTCAAACAATACTTGATGCAGCAAATGAAGTAATATCACATAACAAACAAAGAAAAGATTTAGATTTATTTTCTGATTTAGGTCAAGGTGTAAAAATAAAATATATTAGAACATTTAATGATGAAATGGAAAATAAAAGGGTAATTGAGGAAATTCAAAAACTATGCGAAGAGGGTTATAATCGTAAAGATATGGCTATTTTCTATAGAACTAATGCTCAATCTCGTTCAATCGAAGATGCATTAGTAAAATCTAATATACCTTATAAAGTTTATGGTTCATTTTACTTTTATAAAAGAAAAGAAATTAAAGATTTACTTGCTTATTTAAAACTTATTGCTAATCCTAGTGATGATGTATCACTTGAAAGAGTTATCAATGAACCTAAAAGAAAAATTGGTGATAAAACAATTGATAATTTAAGAGAAAAAGCAAGAAGCTTAAATATATCAATGTTCGAAGCAATTGATAGTGGTAAAGAATTAGAATTTAAAAATTTAATTTTGAATTTAATTGAAATAAGTAAAGATACTTCGATAACTGGTCTTATTGATAAAACTTTAGAATTATCAAAAATGAAGGAAACTTATGAAAATGATAAAAGTCTTGAAAGTGATATTAGACTCGAAAACTTAATGGAATTTCGAAGTGTTTCTGAAACTTATGAAAAAGAAACTGGTAATGTTAACTTATCTGATTTTTTAATGGAAGTTTCACTTGTATCAGATGCTGCTGAATATTCTGCGGATGCAGATGCGGTAACCCTTATGACAGTGCATTCAGCAAAAGGACTTGAATTTAAAGTTGTCTTTATAATCGGCCTTGAGGAAAATATTATGCCAATATCAAAAGCAATGTATGATGAAGAAGAACTCGAAGAAGAAAGAAGACTTATGTATGTTGCTATAACTCGTGCAAAAGAAAAATTATATTTACTTAACGCTGGAAGAAGAATGCTTTATGGTAATATGCAAGTAAATCCTCCGAGTAGATTTATTAGTGAAATTAGTGATAATTTACTTGATAAAGAGGAAACTAAAAATATGATGCACTCACTTAAAACAAAATTATTATATTCAGATGATAACACTTCAGGTGAAGAATTTAAAAATGGAGATATTGTTACTCACTTAACATTTGGTAAAGGTGTAGTGGTAAGTGTTGATGATAAATTTATAACAATTGCATTTCATCAAAGATTTGGTGTTAAAAAGTTTTTAAAAAATTATAAAGGAATTAAGAAGGTGAAATAATATGGAAAAAACTTTAGTAGTCTTAGCGGCAGGTATGGGTTCAAGATTTGGTGGTCTTAAACAACTTGAACCTGTTGGCCCTTCAGGTGAATTTTTAATTGATTATTCAGTATATGATGCTATAAGAGCGGGTTTTACGAAAGTTGTATTTGTAATTAAAAAGGAAAACAAAGAGGCTTTCGAAGAAACTATTTCGCAAAGAATTAAAGGCATTGAGGTTGAATATGCTTATCAAGAAATGGAAAATATACCATTAAACATTAAAATTGATAGAGTAAAACCTCTTGGAACAGCACATGCATTATATTGCGCAAAAGATAAAGTAAAAGGACCTTTTGGACTTATTTCAGCCGATGATTTTTATGGTAATGAAAGCTTTGAAATATTGAGTAATTACCTAGATAACAACGAAGGAATATGTGTTGTTGGTTATCCAATTGGTGCAACATTATCCGAAGAAGGCGAAGTTAAAAGAGGAGTAGTTTTATCAAATAATAATAAAATAGAAACTATTATTGAAAGTAAAGTTAAGGTTGTTGGTGATAAAGTATCTTGCACACCGCTTAATGGAAAACCAGCTTTTGAGGTAAGTAAAGAAAATTCTTGCTCAATGTTAATGTATGGTTTTAATACTGATATTTTTGAGAAAATCGAAACAATGCTTATAGACTTTTTAAAAAATGCAGATCTATCTACCGGAGAATTTTTACTTCCTGATGTTGTTGATGAATATGTAAAAATGGGTAAGGTAAATGTAGTAAGTACGCCATCAACTTGGATTGGAATGACTTATAAAGAGGACCTTCCTTTGGTACAAGAAAAAATAAGAGAATATATAAATAATGGAATATATCCAGAAAATTTATGGAATGATTATGAAAGAAAGAATAGATGAATTAAATGAAATTTTAAATAAAGCAGCTTATGAATATTATACACTTGATAATCCGACTATTACGGACCAGGAATATGATAAGTATTTAAAAGAACTTGAAACTCTTGAGGAAAAATATCCTGAATATAAAAGACCTGATTCAATAACTCAAAGAGTAGGTGGACAGGTTATTTCCAAGTTTGAAAAAGTTCGTCACGAAATACCAATGTTATCATTACCTGATGTATTTAATATCGAGGAGATTGAAAGCTTTTATAATAAAATAAAAGATGCGGGAATATCACCACATTTTGTATGTGAACAAAAAATTGATGGACTTTCGGTATCACTTGTTTATAAAGAAGGCGTTCTTGTAAGAGCGGCCACAAGAGGTGATGGAACTACTGGCGAAAATATAACTCATAATGTAAAAACAATAAAAAATGTTCCTTTAGTTTTGAAAGAAAAAATAGATATTGAAGTACGCGGGGAAATCTTTATGCATAAAGATACTTTGAAAGCTTTAAACGAAGAAAGAGAAAAAGAAGGTAAGCCACTTTTACAAAATTGCCGTAATGCTGCAGCAGGCTCTATTAGACAGCTTGATTCTTCCGTAGCGGCTAAAAGAAACCTTGATGTATTTATTTATCATTTGCCTAATCCCGAAGATTATAATCTAAAGACTCATTATGAGGCTTTGGAATTTATGACTAAACTTGGATTTAAAGTAAATACTAAATGGAATAAACTCACTTTTACAATCGAAGAAATAAAAGAATATATTGATGAGCTTGCTAAAGAAAGAGAAAATCTTTCATATGATATTGATGGTGTAGTTATAAAAGTAAATGAACTTGATGCTCAAAAAAAACTAGGTTATACCGCTAAATACCCTAGATGGGCAATAGCCTATAAATTTCCTAATGATGAAGTTTATACAAAATTAAAGGATATTATTTTTACTGTCGGAAGAACTGGTCAAATAACACCAAATGCGGTTTTAGATCCTGTTATAGTAATGGGTTCAACTATCTCAAGAGCAACACTTCATAATGAAGATAATGTTGTATCACTTGGCCTTAAAATTGGTGATATTGTAGCAATCCATAAAGCCGGAGATGTTATTCCCGAGGTAATTCGTGCTCTTCCTGAAAGAAGGACAGGTAATGAAAAAGATTTTGTAATGATTAAAACTTGCCCAATATGCGGAAGTACTTTAGTTAAAAAAGAGGGTACCGTAGACTATTTTTGTGTAAATGATGATTGCCCTAAACGAAATATTGAACTTCTTATTCATTTTGCTTCGAAAAATGCGATGAATATTGATGGTCTTGGTGATAGAATTATCGAAGATTTATACAATATGAAATATGTTTTAAATATTGATGATTTTTATCATTTAAGAAAATATAAAGATGATTTAAAACTTCTCGAAGGTTACGGCGAAAAAAGTGTGGAAAATTTACTTAATTCCATAGAAAACTCTAAACATAATAGTTTAGAAAGATTACTATTTGGTCTAGGAATTCCGAGTGTTGGTAGTAAAACCGCTAAAATACTTGCTAAAAGATTTGGTAATATTGATAATTTAATCGAAGCAGATATCGATACTTTAACCAATATAAAAGATATAGGAAGTATTATTGCTAGTTCAATTATAGATTATTTTAGTAAAAATTTAGAACTTATTAAAAAATTAAAAGAGTTAAATATCAATATGGAATATTTGGGTGAAAAAGAAATATTTAATGAAAATATTACTAATAAAAAGTTTGTTATAACAGGAACCATCGAAGGTATTCCAAGAGAGGAAATAAAATTATTTATTGAAAATAATGGTGGCTCTGTTACAGGCTCTGTATCTAAAAATACTGATGCCATTATTGTGGGAACAGACCCTGGAAGTAAATATGATAAAGCCCTTGCACTTAATATAAAGATTATTAATGAAGCAGAAATTAAACAAATAATGGGTAGATAATATCCATTATTTTTTAGTGAAAATTCATCTCCATCTTTACCTTATCTCTATTATAATTTAATTGTTTTTTAAGAAATACTATTCAGCTATAATAGATTTCAAAATATGAAATAAATATATAATGATTTCTATTGTAGTTTGAATAGTTTTTTAAATTTATGATTAATTTAAAGCTACATTTCTTTTAATTTGATTTACACTTTTAAAAATGTAAAGTATTGTAAAATAATTCTTAAAAATATGTAAAAAAATGTAAAATTTTAGTTTTTTTGAAGAAATTTAACCAAAAAAGGAGGAAATTAGAAATTTTTCGGTAATAAATATATATGAAGGGAGAAATTTAAAATACACTTTAAAAATACAAAAAGTGTAAATTAGAAAGCGAGGTAAAAAATGAATGAATTAGAAAAAATTAATGAAACAATTTTTGAAAGTATTAAACACATTGATGAAGATGGCAATGAATATTGGTATGCTAGAGAATTACAAAAAGTATTGGAATATACTTAATGGCGTAAATTTGAGGGAGTAATAAATAAAGCGATAAATGCCTGCAAAGCTAGTAATTATGTTGTGTCGAACCATTTTGTCGACGTCGACAAAATGGTCTCAATAGGTTCAAAAACTAAAAGAGAAGTTTCTGATTATAAATTATCTAGATATGCTTGTTACTTGATAGCTCAAAATGGAGATAGTCGAAAGAAAGTTATTGCACTTGCACAAACATATTTTGCTATCCAAACAAGGAAACAAGAACTTTTAGAGCAAGAATACAATAATTTAACCGAGGATGAAAAAAGATTCTATCAAAGAAATTTAACTAAAAAGGGAAATTATTCCTTAAACCAAACAGCAAAAAACGCTGGAGTAAAGAACTTTGATAAATTTCATAATGCAGGTTATAAAGGATTATATAATGGTGAAACAGCAAATGATATTGCAAAAAGAAAAGGTCTTCGTTATAGGGAAGATATTTTAGATAATATGGGAAGTGAGGAACTTGCCGCTAATTTATTTAGAATAACGCAAACTGAATCTAAATTAAAAAAAGATAATATGTCTGGAGAAAATGAAGCGTGTATTACACATAATAAAATTGGAAAAATTGTTAGAAAAGCAATAAAAGAGGCTGGTGGAACTATGCCAGAGGATTTACCAACTCCCTCAAAAAGTTTAAAAGAACTTGAAAAAGAAAATGGAAGTTTAGTAATTAAAAAATAGAAAATATTATTTAATTATTAAAGTCAAATTAAAAACTTATTTTTTCTTTTTATTAAATGTCAAAATCTATGGTATACTATATATATGGGAGTAAGATATGCTAGATAAATTAATAATAAATGGAACTGAAAATTATAAATGTTATGATATATTAAAGGAGTTATATTCTAATAATCCTGAATTTAAAAAAATTATAGATGAGGGTATTGAAAGTGGAAAAGTAACTGGATTTTCACAAGAATTATGGGAAAAACTTGATATGCAAAATATAAGATCAAGAGGAGTAAATTCATTTTGTGAAGTATTTAGAGATGGTGCTAATTTAGGTTACTGTACAGTATGTGCTAAACAAGTTAGTTATTCACTTGATAATCCTTATTTATGTGGAGGCACAAATAAATTTTTAATTGGAACAGTTAATTCTTTAGATGGAAGACATACTTGGATTGAAAATGAAGGTAAAATAATTGATACAACCTTTATGCTTGTTATAGCAAAAGATTATGTGAAATATTTTGGCTATACTTTAGAAAATAGATATAATCCAAATATTGATCCAATATATGTAAGTGCAAAAGAATTTACAAATGATAAAAGTTTTAGGAGGTAAAAATGAAAAAAATAATCTTAATTGATGGAAATAATTTAATGTTCAGAAGTTATTATGCAACTTTTTACAGTGGAGCAAATATGAAAACCAGTACAGGGCTTCCGACAAACGCATTATTTTCTTTTGTAAATATGATTAATAAAATAATTAAAGAAGAAAATCCTTCATACATAGCAGTGGCTTTTGATGTAGGTAAAAACTTTCGTAAAAAAGAGTTTTCTTTTTACAAAGAGGGAAGACAAAATACTCCAGATGAACTTAAAATGCAAATGCCTTATGCAAGAGAAATTCTTACGGCAATGGGTATAAAATATTTAGAACTTGAACCTTATGAAGCCGATGATATTATAGGAACTTTAGTTAAAATGTGTGCTAAAGATGAAGACTACGATGCTACAATAATTTCATCAGATAAAGATTTACTCCAACTTATAAATTTTGAAACAGATGTTAAACTTCTTAAACAAACAGGATTTATTCGCTTTAATGAAAAAACTTTTAAAGAGGAATATGGAGTAGATCCTATTAATATGATTGATTTAAAAGCTTTAATGGGAGATAGTTCTGATAATATTCCAGGTGTTAAAGGTATAGGTGAAAAAGGTGCTATCAAACTTTTAAAGGATTATCAAACAATTGAAAATTTATATGAACATATTGATGAAATAAAAGGCAGTACTCACGATAAACTTGTTACTTTTAAAGAGGATGCTTTTATGTCAAAAAAACTTGCAACAATATATTGTGATGTTCCTCTTGAAATATCTTTAAATGATTTGAAATATGTTGGACCAAATAATGAACTTTTATACGATGTATTTTCTAAACTAGAATTTACTTCACTTTTAAATGGTCTTACTAAAGAAAAAACTAATGAGAAAATAAGTTTTATTTCCGTAAATGAAAATATTAATGTTGTAACAAATGATATAGTTTCTTTATATATTGAGTGTGATAAAGATGATTATACAAATGCAAATATAGTAAGCGCTTCATTATATGATGGTAAATTTTTCTATTATTTTTCCAAAGAAAATATCAAATATTTAAATTTAACTAATAAAAAGATAGTATGTTTTGATAGTAAAAAATGTCAGTATTTATTAAATGAGAACTTTGATGTTTTACTTGATTATTCACTTTGTTCATATTTAAACGGAGATAATATTAAGGATGATATTTCATTTACGGCAATAAAATGTGGTTTTGAAATTCCCACGATTAATAATTTACTTAAAATTCATGGGACAAGTGATTACATTCAATATGAACTTTTAAAAGTAAAATTTTTATTTGAAAATTATGAAAAAAATTATAATCTTTTGAAGAAGAATAACCAAGAGAATATTTATGAAAAAATTGAACTTCCACTTTCAAAAGTGCTTCTTAAAATGGAAAAAGAGGGAATTAAAGTTTCAAGTGAAGTTTTAGATAGTCAAAAAGAAGTTATTTCTAAAAAGCTCGAAGAAATTACCAAAAAGATATATGAGTATGCAGGACAGGAGTTTAATATTTCTTCGCCGAAACAACTTGGTGAAATCTTATTTGAAAAGATGCAAGTAGGTAAAGGTAAAAAGAATAAAACAAGTTATAAAACAGATGAAGCGTCTTTAGAAAAAATTGCAAATGCTCATCCTATTATTAATTTGATTTTAGAGTACCGTGGACTATCTAAATTAAAATCAACATATATTGATGGCTTAAAGGAATATATAGTAGATGGTAAAATTCATACAATATTTAAGCAAACGGTAGCAAGAACCGGAAGACTTTCTTCGATTCATCCAAATCTTCAGAACATTCCTGTTAAAACCGAGGAAGGTAAACAAATTAGAAAAGCCTTTTTACCGAGTAATGATGTACTATTAAGTTTAGACTATTCACAAATAGAACTTAGAATTTTAGCCTCAACAATAAACTCTAAACCAATGATTGATACCTTTAATGAGGGTGGCGATATTCATGCAAAAGTAGCTGCCGATATTCATAATAAAGATATTAAAGATGTTACAAAAGCTGAAAGAAGTGCTGCAAAGGCAGTAATATTTGGTATTGTATATGGCATAAGTGGCTTTGGTCTTGGTGAAAATCTTCATATATCTAAAAAAGAGGCGGAAAAGTTTATCGAAAAGTATTATCATCTTTATCCTGAAGTAAAAGAATATATGGAAAAGATGATTGCTTTTGCTAAAGAAAATGGTTATGTTTATACAAATTACGGAAGAAAAAGAGTTATTAGTGAAATAAATGATGCTAATTTTATGGTTAGAAAATCTGGTGAAAGAATGGCAATTAATACACCGATTCAAGGTAGTGCTGCCGATATTATTAAAATGGCAATGATTAAAATTGATGAAATTTTTACAAAAGAAAATATTCAAAGTAAATTAATATTACAAATTCACGATGAACTTATATTTGATGTTAAAAACGAAGAACTTGAAAAAGTAAAAACTATTGTTAAAGATGCAATGGAAAATGTAGTTAGTTTATCAGTTCCGCTTAAAGTAAGTGTTGATGTTGGAACTAACTGGTATGATTTGAAGTAAGGAGGAAAGTATGCCAGAACTTCCTGAGGTAGAAACTGTTAGAAATTATTTAAAAGAAAATATTTTGAATAAAAAGATTATTAATATAGATATTTTATACCCTAAAATGATTGAAAATGATATAAATGATTTTAAACAAAAACTTATTAATAACTTCTTTATTGATATTCAAAGAAAAGGTAAATATTTAATATTCGTCCTTGATAAATACTATTTAATATCACATCTTCGTATGGAAGGAAAATTTAATATTAAACCTTTAAACGAAGAAATTTCTAAACACGAACACGTTATATTTTATTTTGAGAATTTCACATTAAGATATAATGATACTCGTAAGTTTGGAAGAATGAAATTAATTAATAAGGGTGAGCTTGAGGATTATTTTAAAAATGTTGGCCCTGATGCTAACAATGCAGAGTATAGTGATGAAATTTTACGTAAAATCAATAAGTCTAATAAATGTATAAAAACTATTTTACTAGATCAAAGTATTTTATCTGGCATTGGTAATATTTATGCTGATGAAATTTTGTTTAAAGCAAGAATTAATCCCTTTATGAAAGGTAAAGACATTAGTAAAAATGATTTAGAAAACATTATAAAATATTCTAAAGAAATATTAAATGATTCAATTAAACATAAGGGAACTACGATTAAAAGTTATACATTTTCTTTGAACCATGCTGGTAGTTATCAAGACTATTTACTTGTTCATAAAAATGAGGGTAAACCTTGTAAAATATGTAATGAGAAAATCTTAAAAGCTAAAATTGATGGAAGAAGCACCTATTATTGTAAAAACTGTCAAGGTGTTAAATGAAAAGAGAAATTATATTAACTTTGTTAACTTTTGTATTTCTTTCTATCGGAGCATATTTTTGCTATAAAAAGAAACTAGAAATTAATGATATTAAAGCACCAGTTAATTCCTTTTTGTATATTAATTATGATAATAATTATATTAATTCGAATGTAAACTTTTTAGATAAAAAGACTTCCTTAAAATCAAAAGCATATATAACTTATGAAACAAATGGTAATAATGATGTATGCCTTGATTATATTTTAAAGGCGGATAGCAATTATGATAAAACTAAAGGTGTTGATGAAAATAATAAAGAACTTACTTTTTTAATCAATGGTTTATGTGAGGAAAAGGAAGTACCGTCCTTTAAATCTGGGGATGAAATTGTTTTATGTACTTTTAAAATTAAACCAAATACGCACGAAGAATATGATATTATAACTAATTTTTATATAAATAATCTTGATCAAAGTGCTCTTTTAAATAATCCGATAAACTTTACCTATTTAGTAAAACAGACTAAATGCTAGGTAAAATTAAAAGTAGTGATAAATAAATTCATAATAATATATAAATGATGCGAAAAATTGTTGTTGAAAACTCTTAGATTTTATGCTATATTTATAATAGTGAAAGGAAGGTAGAAATGAGATTAACAATTGAAGAAGCTCAAAAAAAGAATGAAAGAATTGACTTTTTAAAGGGTAGATTAGAAAAAATCAGAGGCGAGAGAAATGATTTCCAAGGAAGCGCTGGGTATGATGCTAATGAACCATATTTTTCTTTACTTTCTCAAATGGAAGAAGCAACTAATAAGGAAATAATGCAAATTAATCAAGAACTAGCTACTGCTGAAATTGTAGATCCTGCTCTTGCAAATGATAATTTAGTAAATGATGGTGATACAGTTGATTTATTAATTACGTTTGCTGATGGTACAGTATTATCAAATACCGTAACAGTGGTAAACCATATTGAAGAATATCAACCAAATGTTGTTACAACTTCATCTCCAATTGGTATGGCTATTTACGGAAAAGAATTAGGTTCTGTAGTTGATTGCCAAACTCCAAATGGAAATATTAAAATTCAAATTATGGGCAAAGTTCTTAAAGAAGTACAAGAAGAAACTCTAGGAAGATAATCAAATTGGTTATCTTTTTTTATGACTTAAATAATTATGTAAAAAATGTTTCTATAATTATAAATAGGTGAATGTGGAGAAAATTTTTATTTCTATTTTTACCTAGTGAAAAATTAATAGTGCTGTATTTTTGATAATATCAAATATTTATGCTATTATTAGTATGTAAGCAAGAAGACTTGCATAAAATAAAAAAGAGGAGCATTCGATATTGCAAGTGAATGTCGCCTCTAATAAATTGATATGACACTCTATCAATGCTGAAGAGTGTCTATTTTTTATTGCTAACACCAGTAAGGTAGAAAGTAACAAAATGATAGCAATAAGCTTTAGAACTTTTATAA
>DJOC01000018.1:12509-18672 GCA_002439555.1 Caryophanales bacterium UBA6448
CATCAAATATTCCTATCTAAATTATATAATAACAAAATTTATAAACCAAGCAAGCAGACAAAAATTTTGGTTAAATATCAAGAATATGTTATAGTGAATTTAGAGTTTTATGCAAATATTTTACATTTCTTCTTTCATCTAGTAAAAAGCCTTGGTACTCCAAAACCCTTAGAAAAAATAATAAAGTTGTTAGTTGACAAGTAATAAAAAAAAGCATATAATTTAGATATGTTTTGAGAAAAACTATGAACAAGACGAAATTACTTATGGAGTTGATAAGAGAGTTAGCATATGGTGAAAGCTAATAACAAAATAGTAATTTAGATCACTTGGGAGTTGTTTATCTAAGTAAATAGGGTAAACTGTGTAATTCGCATTAAGAATAATAAGTTAAATATAAAGGTGGTACCGTGCAATATGCACCCTTTTGGTAACCACTTTTTTTATTGGAGGGAAGAAAGATGTTTAAAAAATTAGATGAAAGAAAAACTAATGAAGTTGAAAAAAGTATTTTAGATACTTGGCAAAAAGAGGATATTTTATCACTAACTACAAAAGGTGATGAAAACTTTGTATTTTATGATGGACCAATTTACGCTAATGCTAAACCAGGAATCCACCACGTATTTGCAAAGACAATTAAAGATGCTTTTTGTAAGTATAATGTAATGAATGGTAAAAAGGTACTTAGAAAAATAGGACTTGATACACACGGACTTCCAATTGAGGTTAATGTTGAAAAAAAATTAGGTTTTTCAGGTAAAGCAGATATTGAAAAGTTTGGCGTAGAAAATTTCTGTAAAGAGTGTAATAAAGAAACCGCTACAAATATTGATGAAGTAGATAAAGTAACTCAAATGATGGGTCAATTTATTGATACTAAAAATCCATATATAACTTGTAGTAATGATTATATTGAATCTGAATGGTGGATTTTAAAAACTATGCACGAAAAAGGACTTATTTATTATGGTTCTAAAGTACTTCCATATTGTCCTAGATGTGGAACTGAACTTGCATCACATGAAGTAAGTCAAGGTTATGAAGAAGATAGTGTAAATACCGTTATTGTTCCTTTTAAAATAAAGGGTAAGGATGAATATATGCTTGTATGGACTACAACTCCTTGGACACTGATTGATAATGTTGCTTTATGTGTTAATCCAGATTTAACTTATGTAAAAGTTGAAAGTATGGGTTATAAATTTATTTTATGTGAAAGTTTAGTAGAAAAAGTTTTAGGAGAGAATGTAAAAGTTCTTGAATCATTTAAGGGTACTGATTTAGTGGGAACAGAGTATGAACAATTAATGCCTTTTGCAAAAGTAGAGGGTAAAGCCTTTGTTACTCTTGCAGACTCTTATGTTACTGCAGAAGATGGTACAGGAATTGTTCATATTGCTCCGGCGTATGGTGCTGATGATAATAGAGTATGCACTCAAAATGGAATATCATTTGTTCAAAGTGTAGGTAGTGATGGTAAATATAAAATTGGTCCTTGGAAAGGCACTCTTGTAACTGATAAAGACCTTGAGATAGATATTATCAAATATTTAAAAGAAAATGATAAATTATTTAAGAAAATAAAAATGGTTCACGATTATCCTCATTGCTGGAGATGTAAAAGTCCACTTATTTATTATGCAAAACCAGCTTGGTATGTAAAAACAACTGCTTATAAAGATAAAATTATTGAGGCTAATAAAGCTATTAATTGGTATCCTGATTATGTAGGACAAAAAAGATTTAATAACTGGCTTGAAAATATGATAGACTGGGGTATTTCAAGAAATAGATATTGGGGATGTCCTTTACCTATTTGGGTATGCGATGAATGTAATCATTTTGATGTAATTGGTAGCATCGAAGAATTATCAAGTAGAGCCAATGAAAAAGATATTGATATTAAAAATATGGAACTTCATAGACCTTATGTAGATAATATTACAATGAAGTGTACATGTGGCGGCACAATGCATAGGGTTAAAGATGTTTTAGATGTATGGTTTGATTCAGGTTCAATGCCTTATGCACAGTATCATTATCCATTTGAAAATAGGAAGCTTTTTGAAAGCCAATTTCCTGCAGATTTTATAGCCGAGGGAGTAGACCAAACTCGTGGATGGTTCTATGTACTACTTGTAATAAGTACAATAATAAGTGGTAAATCATCATTTAAAAATGTTGTAGTAAATGATATGATGCTTGATAAAAATGGTAAAAAAATGAGTAAATCCACAGGTAATATCATTGATCCAATTGCTATTATGGAAAAATATGGAGCAGACTCTATTAGATGGTATATGCTTTATGCATCACCTGTATGGACTCCACTTAAATTTGATGAAGATGGTGTAAAAGAGGTATATTCTAAATTTGTAAATCCTTTAAAAAATACTTATTCATTCTTTCAAATGTATGCTAATGTAGATAATATTAATATTTTAGATTGTAATATAGATTACTCTCAAAGAGAGGAAATTGATAAATGGCTTTTATCAAAATATAATAATTTAGTTAAAAATGTAAGAAATGCTTTTTCTGAATATGATTTAAATAAAGTTACTAAATATATTACATCATTTGTATCTGATGATTTATCAAATTGGTATATTAGACGTAATCGTAATAGATTCTGGGGAAGCAAGCTTAATAACTCAAAGAAAAGTGTTTATATGACTACTTATGAAGTATTAAGTGGACTATGTAAATTAATTGCTCCGATTGCACCATTCGTTTCCGAAGAAATCTATACTAATTTAACACAAGAAAAATCAGTTCATTTAGCAAGTTACCCAGTTTGCAATGAAAGCCTTATAAATCCTTCTTTAGAGGAAAAAATGGATTTAGTAAGAGATCTTATTTCTATAGGTAGATACGCTAGAGAAGAAAATAAAATTAAAGTAAGACAACCACTTAGTGAAGTATTAATTGATGGCAAATATGAAAGTGTTATTGATAATTTAACATCCCTTATTAAAGAGGAATTAAATGTTAAAGAGGTTAAATTTATAAATGATATTAATACTTATATGAACTTTGAGGTAAAACCTAACTTTAAAGAGGCTGGTAAAGTATTTGGTAAAAATATGAAAGCTTATCAAGAAAAATTATTAAATTTAACCGAAGAAGAACTTGAAAGTATTCAAAAAGGTGAAAGTATTACTTTAAATATAAATGGTGAAAATTATGAAGTTAATTCATCTTTAGTTGATATTAGATATAATGCAAAAGAGGGCTTTGATATCGGTATGGATAATGGTAAGTTTGTAATACTTAATGCTGTTATTACTGATTCACTTAAAAAGGAGGGTAATGCTAGAGAATTTGTATCTAAAGTACAAGCAATTAGAAAGGAAAGTAATTTTGATATTGATAATAGAATTATAATATATGTTAATGCTGATGAAGAGTTTGAAAGTTCTATTAAAGATAATCTAGATTATGTTAAAAATGAAACTCTTGCTACAGAAATTAATTTTGATGATTCTATAGAAAAAGATTTAACTTTAAATGATTATAGTGTTGGTATTAAACTAGAAAGGGTAGCGTAAAGTTACCTTTTTTTATGAATGTTTATAAAATGTGTGATATAATCATATTATGAAACAAGAAAATAATAAAAAAATAACAATTGGACTTTTTGGTGATTCATTTTTCCCTATGGCAGATGGGGTAATTATGGTTATGGATAATTATGCACGAAGACTTTGTAAATATGCAAATGTAATTGTATTTGTACCAGAGTATTTAACTAAAAAATATGATGATAGCATTTTTCCTTATAAGGTTGTAAGATGTCACTCTGTAAAAGTACCATTTTTAGATTATTCAGTATCTATACCTAAACTTGATGCAAAGTTTATGAGGAAGCTTAATAAATATAAACTTGATATTGTGCATGTTCATTCACCATTTACTTTAGGAAGAGCGGGACTTGCTTATGCTAAAAAACATCACGTACCTTGCATTGCCACAATGCACTCACAATTTAAACAAGATTTTCAAAGAGCAGTAAAATCTGATATACTTGCCACTAAACTTAATAATAATTTAATGAAATTTTTTAATAAATGTGATGAATGCTGGGCAGTAAATAGTGAAGTTGCCAGAATATATTATGAAGATTATCATTATAAATGTCTTCCTAAAGTTATGAATAATGCTACGGAAATGCTTCCTGTAAAAAGTGAAAAAGAAGCTTTTAATTATATAAATAAAAAACATAATATTAAAAGTAATGAAAAAGTTTTTTTATTCGTTGGTAGAATTAATAAATTAAAAAATATATTTTTTATTGCTGATGCTTTAAAAGCAGTTAAAGAAAAAGATAAAAAATTAAAATTTAAAATGCTTTTCGTAGGTACTGGTCAAGATGAAAATGATTTAATAAATTATGTAAATGAACTTGGCATTAGTGAAAATGTTATAATGGTTGGTAAAATTACTGATAGGGAAGAACTTGCAAAATATTATGCAAGAGCAGATTTGTTTTTATTTCCATCACTTTATGATGCATCCTCAATTGTGCAAATAGAGTCAGCCTCTCAAAAAACACCTGGAGTATTTTTAAAAGGAAGTGCGACAAGTGCTACAGTAACTGATAATGTAAATGGTTTTATAAGTGAAAATACAGTTGGAGCATATTCAGATAAAATTATTGAAGTTATGAATGATGACAAACTTTTAAATAAAGTAAAAGAAAATGCTTTTATAGATTTATATGTAACATGGGATAAGAAAGTTGATGAAGTATATAAAATTTATTTAGAAAAAATTAAGGAAAATAAGCGAAAAATTATTTAAAAAATGAAAAAAATGCAAATTTTTTTAACAAATTTCAAAAAAAGTGTTCACAAACGCAAAAATATATGGTAAAATCTATATTGTCTTTGAAGAAAGAAAAGCACTTTCTTAATGACGGAAGGATAGCGAAGTGGCCAAACGCGGCAGACTGTAAATCTGTTCCTTCGGGTTCGATGGTTCAAATCCATCTCCTTCCACCATTTCAAATATTGCCTCGTAGCCAAGTGGCAAGGCATCAGACTTTGACTCTGACATTCCGATGGTTCGAATCCATCCGAGGCAGCCATTTCAATATTATGTCTTGTTAGCTCAGTCGGTAGAGCATTTGACTTTTAATCAAAGGGTCTGGAGTTCGAATCTCCAACAAGACACCATTAGAAAAAATAATTTCCTAGATTTAGGAAATTTTTTTATGGTTATTTTAAAAAACTCAATTTAGTGTTCATACAATATATTAAATATTTTTCAGCAAAAGAAAGTGAAACCAAAAACTAAAGGAAGGGGAAAATGAAACGGTGACAAATTGTCACCAGTTGAATTTAAAAATGCCGTGTTGAATTACAAAAAATACCCTCTTGACTTTTCTACTTAGCACTGTTATACTGTCAGTAAGAAAGTCAAAAGAGGTATTAAATGGAAATAATAACTATGAAAGAATTTCAAGATAAAAGTAATATTGAAATTATTAAAGAACTTATGAAAAAAAATAAGGGATATATCACTTCTAAAGAACTTGATATGTTTGATTTACACAGAATGTATCTATCAATTATGCAGGATAAAGGTATTATAAAAAAGGTTGCACCTGGTATTTATATTGATGTTAATATTAAAAAAGATAATTATTATATTTTTGGTTTAAGTATGCCTAATGTAATATTTTCTCATATGACAGCTTTATATTTTCATGGATTATCTACAAAGATACCAAATTGTGTGTATGACATAACGGTAAAAAGAAGTTACAATAGTACTCATTTAAGAAAACATAATGTATTTTATGTTGATAATGATATTTATGAACTTGGTCTTACTGAAATAGAAACACCTATGGGTAATATAGTGAAAGTGTATGATATTGAAAGATGTATATGTGATATTATTAGATCTAAAAATAGAATGGACTTAAAACTAGTTAAAAGTTGTGTAAGAAAGTATATAAAAAGCAAAGACAAAGATTTTACAAAACTATCTTTGTATGCAGAAAAGCTTGGTATAAAGGAGGTGGTAATGAATTTTATCGATATGATGTGGTAGTAAAAATTATCTAAATTCTAAAGAAAAATGGGAGGTTAAAAATGAATCAAGATAAAATGCATTTAATTAATAAAATTTTTAATAATGAAACAATAAGAAC
>DJOC01000068.1:0-2074 GCA_002439555.1 Caryophanales bacterium UBA6448
AAAGTAAATGACTATAAAAGTTTTCATTCAAGTAAAATTAGTTATCGTGGTTATTTAGGAAAAGAATACTCAAATATAGTTGATGATTATAAGTATTTATGTAGTAAATATAAAAATGTAATTTTAAAGTATTATGATAATATTAAAAGAAAAATAATAATAAAAAGTAATATTGAAAATGAATTAATTAATGATATTTTAGGTGGTTCACTTGATATATTCAACTATTATAGTCTTTTAAGATATTTTGAAAGTAATAATTTGCCTTATGTATATTTAGAAAAAAATAAGGTTGTAGTACATAATTGATTTTTAAAATTTGACTAGTAAAAACGTTAAAATTTGACTAGTAAAAGTGTTAAAATTTGACTAGTTAGAGATAATGTGGTATTATTATAACTAGTGGAGGAACTATGAATTTTAATGAAAATAAGTATATACCTAGATTAGTTGATGAAAAAATTGAAAAATATTTAAAAGTATTTGGTGCAATTTCAGTGGAGGGACCAAAATGGTGTGGAAAAACTTGGTCTTCTATTAAACACGCAAATAGTATTGTTTATTTAGATGATGAAGAAACATTTGAAAAAGCTTCTGTTAATATTGAAATGATAATGAATGAGGAAAAACCTGAATTAATTGATGAATGGACTAAAATTCCTAAAATATGGGATGTTGTTAGAAGAAAATGTGACTTCATAGGTTCGCCAGGTAATTATATTTTGACTTGCTCAACAGAATTAAGCAAAGATAAGAAAAATGAAATATTTCACTCTGGTGCTGGTCGTATTGGAAAAATAAATATGTATCCTATGTCTTTATATGAATCTGGTGATTCGACAGGAGAAGCCTCAATTAATGATATGTATAATAAAAATCAGAAAGATGTTAGTGTGAAAGTTCCATCTCTTGAAAAAATTGCATCTTTAATAGTTAGAGGTGGATGGCCAAGCAATATTAATGTTTTTGAAGATCTTGCTGGCTTATTACCTAGTAGTTATATTGAAGCAATATTATCTAAAGATATTAATGATGGTAAAACCCGCGATAAAAATAAAATGAAAATGCTTTTAAAATCTCTTGCAAGGAATGAGTCTTCAGTTGTGAGTAATCAAACTTTATTAAAAGATATTGAAAAGTTTTCTGATGAAGAAGGTATTTTAAAAGGAAGAGAAACTATTTCTGATTATTTAGATATATTATATAGATTATATATTATTGATTATCAGGAATCATATAGTTCAAATTATCGTTCTCCAGAAAGAGTTGGTAAAACATCAAAAAGGCACTTTGTGGACCCTTCTCTTGCTTGTGCTGTGTTAGAGATTGATAAAGAAAAATTAATGGAGGATTTTAAAACTTTTGGTTTTATGTTTGAATCACTAGTTGAAAGAGATCTTAAAATATATGCTAATTGTCTTGATGGACATTTATATCATTTTAGAGATAACGTAACCGGTTTAGAGGTAGATAGCATATTAGAATTTAAAGGTGGAGAATACGCTGCTTTTGAAATTAAATTAGGAAATAATAAAGTTGAAGAAGCAAAAGAAAACTTAATAAAATTTTCAAAGTTAATGAAGAAAAAGCCAAAATTTATGTGTGTTATTACTGCAAATTCATCATATGTTGGTTATGATAAAGAAAATAATATTTATGTATTACCAATAACTTCTTTAAAACCATAAAAACTGTAAAATTATTATTGTAAATATTCACAATCTAATTGAAAGAAAAAAATTTATATGGTATTATTGATATGATAGGAAGGGTAGATTATGGCTAGTTTTGGAAAACATTTTACAGTTAATGAAAAAGATGGATTATCATTACCAACTGCAGTACACAAGGGCGATTTTTATAGAATAACAGTTCTTACAGATAGACTTGTTAGACTTGAGTATTCAGTATCTGGTAATTTTGTTGATAATTTAACCGATTTAGTTTCAAATCGTAATTTTCCTGTACCTAGTTATACTTTCGAAGAGGATGACAAATATATGGTAATAACCACTAAATATTTTTCTCTTCAATATATGAAAGAAAAACCTTTTAAAGGACCTTCTTTTGCACC
>DJOC01000068.1:2178-3992 GCA_002439555.1 Caryophanales bacterium UBA6448
TATAATGGAATTTATAATAAACTTGAAAAAGGTTTATATTCTACAGATGGTTTTGCAACACTAGATGATTCAGATCCATTAATTACTAATGAACTTGGTATATTAAATAAATCTACAGAAAGCCATATAGATATATATTTATTTATGTATAAAAGAGACTTTGGTCTTTGTTTAAAAGATTATTTTGCTCTAACGGGACTTCCTACACTACTTCCTAGATATGCATTTGGTGTATGGTGGAATAGAGATATAATCTATTCTATGGACAATGTGAAGGCTCTTTTGACATCATTTAATAATAATGAGATACCAATTAGTGTACTTCTATTAAATGAATTTTGGCATACTAAAAATAAAGACAATATTTTAGAAAATAAAACGGGGTTTACATTTAATAAAGAGTTATTTTATAGTCCAACAGAGCTAACTAATTATCTTCATGAAAGAGGAGTTAGACTTGGACTTGAAATTGATCCAACCGAAGGAATTAAACCAACTGAGGAAGCCTACCCAGAGTTTGCAGAGGAATTAAATTATAAAAATAATGAAACAATTCCATTTTTAGCATTTGATAAAATGTTTATAATTTTATACTTTGAAAAACTAATTAATCCACTTACAAAACTTGATATAGATTTTTACTTTATTGATTATAAAAAAGATATTAAATCACTAAGGGCGCTTACTTATTATCATATAAAAGACTTTATGCAAAGTGAGTATAAAAGACCAATGCTCCTTGCACGAAATACAATGGTTGCATCACATAAAAATGCTGTTTTATATTCCGGACAAACTATTGTAAGTTGGAATACACTTAAATATTTACCATTTTTTAATAGTAGTGCAAGTAATATTGGACTTTCTTGGTGGAGTCACGATATTGGTGGTTTTAAAGATGGAGTCGAGGATGCACAGCTTTATATGAGATATGTTCAGTTCGGAGCATTTAGTCCAATATTTAGATTTAGTGCAAAAAGAGGTATTTATTATAAAAGAGAACCTTGGCTTTGGGACTATAAAACATATAATATTGTTAAAGAATATACAAATTTAAGACATAAATTAATACCATATTTATATACAGAAAACTATTATTATGCTAAAAAAGGTATGCCACTTATTCAGCCAATTTATTACAACTACCCTGAAATGTATGATGAACCTGAATATCGTAATGAATATTACTTTGGAAGTGAGTTCTTTGTTTGCCCAATTACTAAACCAATGGATAATGTAATGAATAGGTCTGTTCAAAGAACATTTATACCTAAAGGAATTTGGTATGACTTTAAAACTGGTAAAAAATTTGTAGGGGATAAAAGATATATAACATTCCATAAAGATGAAGATTATCCTGTATTTGCTAAAGCCGGAGCAATTATTCCAATGGCAAGTATTACCTCAAATTATAATTTTACAGGAAATCCAGAAAAGTTAGATATTCACGTATTCCCTGGTAAAAGTAATTCATATCACTTATATGAGGATGATGGAATTACAAGACTTTATGAACAAGGTTATTATGTAATTAGTGCAATTGATTACAATTATATGCAAAATAATTATACCTTAATAATTCATCCTTTAGAGGGAAAAACCGCTATAATACCTGCGACAAGAGATTATAATATTATATTTAGAAATACAAAAGAAGCTAGTAAAGTTGAGGTATTTGTTAATGGTGAAAAACTTGATAGTAGTGAATATTCTATAAATGTTAAAGAAGATGATTTCATTGTTAGTGTACCCGAAGTAGATACAACAAAACAATTAACAATTAATTGTAGTGGTAAAGATATTGAAATAGATGC
>DJOC01000069.1 GCA_002439555.1 Caryophanales bacterium UBA6448
AAAATACCTTAAAAATATTTGAAGACTTATATGATAAAACATATAAAAATGTTTTAAAATATGTTGTTTGTAATTGTTCTAATGTTGAAGATATCAAAGATATAATACAAAATATTTATATGGAAGTACTAAAAAAAATTCAAAAAGAAGTAGTTTTCAATAATGAAAATGCTTATATTATGGGTATTGCAAAAAATAAAGTTAATGAATACTACCGCCATAAATACAAAGTGAAAATTGTATCTTTATTTGCTAATAAGAATGATGAGGAATTTAATATTGATATTCCAGATAGTTTTGATTTAGAATTAGACTACATAAAGAAAGAAGATATCAATTTTATATGGGACTTTCTCAAAAAGAAAAAAATTATTATTTTTAAAGTATTTTATCTTTATTATTATGAAGATTTAAGTATAGAGAATATTTCAAAAGCATTAAATATAAGTCAATCTAATGTAAAACATTACCTATATAGAACAATAAATGAACTAAAAGAAGTAATGAAAGAAAGGACAAATAAAAATGAAAAATAAAAATATTTTTAAAATTGTTTTCGAAGAGAAATATGATAAACGATTACTAAAAAATCAAATAATAAATAATTATGAATCTAAAAACCATATTAATTTATTAAAAAAATTAAGTTACATATCATTTTTTATAATCCTTATATCGATACTTGGAATACAGTTAAAAAATAGAAGTCATAATAAAACTATTTATGAAATGCAAAAAAGTAATATAAAAATGTACGCTTATGCATTAGCAAATGATAATTCTTTAGAAAAAAGACAGTTAAATGCAAATACAAAAATTCCACTTATGGGCTATAATAAAGCAATGTCAAATGTACCAGGATTTCCAATTTCATTTGAAATGAATAACATCGATTATATAGAAATATTAGTAATAAATGGGGAGATAAATAGTTGGGATAAAGAAACTGGCATTGTAAACAAACTTGATAATAATTATAAGATATATAAAAATGATACATTATACTTTGATGTAAATGAAAATACCTCAATAAAAATAAAGGCTAAAAAAAATGATGAAACACTTTATGAGAAATATATTGTAATAACTAGTGATGAAAATTATAATTATTATGCAAAATTAAATGACTATGAAATTAGCATAAAAATTAATAAACTTGATAATCTATCATTAACAAGACTTGATGCAGATATCAAGAATGTTGAAAGTGACAATAAGGCCTTTCCAAATGCATTTGATTATAATAAAGTAAAGTTATCAAACGATTTAACAAAGATTAAAAAAAGTATAATCTACACAAAAAATGAAAAACAAAATGATTATACAAATTTAAATTCGTATATTCTTAATTATTATAATGATAACGAAACAAAAAATATTAGAGTGGCATTTTCTGATAAAAATAAACCTATAAGAGATTATTACTTTAGTGATGAAAATGCAGCTATTTCCATAATCAAAGATAAAAGTTTAATGATATATTCTTATGAAAAAACTTTCTTCGTAGAATTTCAACATAATAACTATTATTTTGATATAGAAGCTAACAATATTTCACAGGATGAATTAATAGATCTTTTAGGTTCAATAATTAATTAAAAACTTACAAAAACCACATTTTTAAAAGTGTGGTTTTCTTATTAACTTTTCATCTTTAAATATTTTGTATTAATTAAATCTTTATCAATTACCTAAAATAATATTTTTTCACTTTAACAATTTTTAATTATTGTTAGTTTTCAACAAACGTCTATAATTTATTTTGTAGATTCATTTATTTTATCAAGTAATATAGAAATACCATTAGTATAATCACAAATGGAATTTTGTATAGAATTAATTAAAACTATTATTGCCTCAGCAAAATCATCCTCAGAATAATTGCTATTTTTTAAATCTAATATCTCTCTATTTAATATAGGCTCATTTTCAATATTTAATTCTTTGCATAAATTATTTGTTAAACCCGTTAGTGTTTGTAATTGTTCATAAATAATACCTTGTTTTTCTTTTAAAGATAACTTTTTAAAATAACTCATATAATCATTAATATTTTCTTCCATTATATCACACTCATTCAATCATTAATTTTCTTTATTGATTATTCCTTTCTTATCTAAACATTTTATTTAGTTCGTATGCAACTTGTTCTTGTGTTTTTTCATTATTAGTACTTGCCTTTATCCATAATCTTTTAAATTTCCTTTTTTGTCCAGATAAAGTTAATATGGTTTGATTTATTTTACTCATTCCAAAAAATCTATGTTGTGCATCATATCTAGCCGCAATAGCGGGATTCGTAGTCGTTTGAGTCTTTCCTAAAGAAGAATATTCATATTTTTTTATTTGACTTTCTTTAATGTTTTTTTCCATTTCACGCTCTTGCTGTGCTCTTTGAGAATATGATGCAATTTTATCCTCAAGGTCAAATATTTCTGCTTTTAACTTATAAGCCTTACATACATCAGTATATTCCTCATAAGTAAAGGAATTCGAATTATATTGGTCTTGCACCCCTTGATTCCATGGAACTGTATTATGTTTTTTTATTGTTATTTTATCTAGTTCATTTTTGGCAAAACCTAAACGCTCTTTTAAATTATTTAAACTTTCCATTTTTATCTACCCCTAAATTCATCAAAATCTTCGGAATTTATCATTTCATAAAATTTATCAATTTTGTTTAATGTTGCATTCACATCTTTTAAAAGACTTTGATAATGATTTTGTTCAAATGAACCTTGATTAGCTATAAGTTCATTTTTATAATAGATAAGTAAAAACTTAATATCTTCGATTTCATCTGAATCCCAGTGTGTCATATTTTTTATTTCAGTTAACAAAGATTCGATTGGGCCTGATATTGATGATGTATCAAATTCTTTTACTTGCTGAGATAATTCATTAACTTTATCATAATTAAGATCAATTATCATTTTAATCCATTCTTCTAAGCCGGGATTATCCGCAGCAATATCACTTAATATATCGATGCAATCAAAATATTCATCACTTAATGGTTCAGTGTTTCTAAAAATATATAAATAGTATTGATTAACTTTTGTCCATTTATGCAAAAATTCTTCCTTATTATTTTTTATTGCTTCTTCGGGATTCCCTATTAAAGCAAAATCATCAGCATACTTTTTGAACTCTTTAAGAGCTTGATCTATTGGCATATAATCACTTCCTATCTTAAGTATATCATTTAATAAATAATTATTATTTAAAATAATAGGCTATTTACATTTTTAACTGTAAACTATAATCTCATTAACCAATACTTTTTTTAAAATAATTATTATTTTACTTCGAACACTAAAACTGTAAATAAAAAGATTCTTGCTAAATAAAATTAAACAAGAATCATACTTTAAAACATTGTTTAAAATATCTTATTAATATTTTACCAAGAACCTCCTCCTCCACCACCGGAGCCCCCTCCGGAAGAACCACCGCCAGATGATCCTCCATCAGAACCACTAGATGGACTCGAGGACATTGTACTTTCTGCTGAGTTCATTGCTGAATTAATAAATGTATCAAAACTTGAAATATCAAAAATATATGAACTGTCATACCAAGTTGGTGCTTGTAATGATATTGTTTCAAATTTTTCTATCCATTTATCAGATACACCTAAAACATATGTATATGGTAAAATATCGTAAAAATATGTTGGATTTTGCATAACAAGTGCCTCTAATTTTTCTTTTTCGGCAGTCTCTAAGAAATTTTTAAATCCTTTAACTTTTCCTAACATTTCATTACCATACTTCGTTCTTTTAGGCATCAATTTTAATAAAACTATCATTCCAATTAAACATAATATACCTAAAATTGTACTTATTAAATAAATTACATCAGTAGTAATTGCATCTGCCAAAGGTGTTGTACTAAAAAAGAAAAATAAGTGAACTGATGTAAAACCTAACAAATATAATTTAAACAATGGCGGCATTTTAGAAAATATTTCAACTGCAAAGAATGGTAAATAAACCACAAAGGGTAATAATACATTACCTAGTTCTTCAAAACCTGCATAATCAATAATAGGAATACAAATTGTAGTAATCATAGTAATAAGAATTAATAAAATAATTGTAATTGCTTTTCCTATAGTGTTTTTTTCAAATATTTTATTCATATTTTCCAAACTATTTACATTATCTAATATATTATTCATCGTAATATAAAATTTATTATATAAATCTGCAAAAGTAACAGACTTTACGCTATTATTGGAATTAGCGTTCAATTGATTAAGCCTTTTACTTGCTTCAGAATAACTAATTTTTTCACCATTTTGTTTTGCCTTATTTTTTATTTCTTTAATCTTAGTATAATCCGAATTTATATCATTGTTAGAAAATAAACCCTCTAAAAATAATTGTTCATTAATATCATTGCCATCATATTCTTTTAATTTAGTTATTTCAAAATCTCTACTCATCGAATACGAAGATAATGCATCTGGTTCAGAAATTTTTAAATAACCTTTATTAGCAAGATATATTAGTAAAGATGTTACATCTTTTTTGCCCGCTTCGCCTTTGTATATAAACCCTATTTCTAAACTATTTAGATCATTGGGTGGATAAAATTCAACTGTTTCAATTACCATATCATCGTGACCATATTTATACCATAAAATAAATGATATAATAAATCCTAAAATTGGTACAATAAAAAGTATATATATTAATGGTCCTGTTATAAAATCCTCTCCAGTAAAATAACCTTCCGGTAGCTCACATCTAACTGTTAATGCTTCATTAACATCTAAAATATCATTATAACTTCCAATTATCGTTTTTCCATCAATACTATATTTAATTTTTCTATTATCTGTTGAACCTTCTACTCCAGAAGAAAAGCCTAACTTACTTATATCAAACGCTTTAGGCATTGTAATAGTAAATGTTATATTACCTATTACGGTATCCCAGCCATTTCCTATAATATTATAATATAGTTCATCATAATTTTTTATTTTATCCTTACCCAAATTATATGTATATTTTATTTCATATTTATGTTCACCAGTTATAGTTTTATCAGCAGAACCTATTTTTATTTTATAATCACCATTATCTATTGATGTTGTATATTCCTCATTAATAGAAATGTTTGATACTTTAGCACGATTTTTAGTTATAGAACCATTTAATCTTACAATATCATTTTTTAATGGAATATTTCTATATATTCCGTGTCTAGGGGAATTGAAATAAGCAGTAATTGTTTCAGTTATATCAAAAGTATTATTTTCATTAACTATTATATCAACATTATATTTGTCAATAACATAATCATATGTTTTATACTTACTATTTTTACTTGGTGTTAAGTCTACTGAATCTTTTTCTGACAAATTATTATTATCAAGTATTTCTATTGATAATCGATAATAATATATTTGACTAGCATCTTTTCCATTTAAAATATTTAAATTTGACATTTGTGCAAAATTACTAGATCCAGGTCTTGCATAAAATAAATTATTTGCTTGAGCAACTAGGTTATAACTAGAATCATAATATTTTATAGTTGAACGATAACTTAATTCTTCATTTGAATTATTAACTAGAACTCCAGATAAACCAATTGCTTGAGTAGAATCTAAAGAATAATCATTAAAATTTATATTTGAAAAAGATAAATTTCCAACCTCAAAATTTTGAGTATTATTAATACTTATGTAAGACGTCTCATTTGATATAGCAAAGATATTTGATGAATAAAGACATATAAAAATCGTTACAATAAATAATAAAAGTTTAGTAATTTTTTTCACTTTTTTCCTCCATAACTATAATCTCACTTTTACATTTTCTCTTTCATTTTCATTTATTATAAACATTGATTTAGGTTGATAGCCAAATAACTTTGCAAAAATATTATTCGGAAAAATTTCTACTTTATTATTATAAATTTTAACAACCGCATTATAATACTTCCTTGAATTTGCAATTTCATCCTCAACTTTTGTTAATTGTTTACTTAAATCTTTAAAATTTTCATTTGCTTTTAACTCTGGGTAGGCTTCGGCTAATACCATAACTTTAGCAATTTGATTAGATAATTGCATATTTGTTTTAATTTTTTGTGAATCAGACATATCATCATAAGTACTATTTCGCAAATTTATAACCTCTGTTAAAGTATCTTTTTCGTGGTTTGCATACCCTTTAACTGATTCTACAATATTAGGAATTAAATCCCATCTTTTCTTAAGATAAACATCCATTGTTGAAAATGCTTCATTTACCTTGTTAAGTAGTTTTATTAAACTATTATATAAAGTTAGGGTATATATAATAATTAAAACGATAACTATAAGTATTATGTAAATCCACATAATTTCACCTCCTTATTATATGTTAATTTTAACATATTTTTTATTCTTTTTATATACTTTTCTATTTTTTATTTATAATAACAAATAATCAACACATTTAAATAAATGTATGGTTAAAATACTTCATAAAAAATATCTTTTTTGATATAATTTTAGATATATTGGTGATGAAATGAAAAATATAAATTATGAAGCCTTAAAAGGTGATGAACACGTTTGTAAATCTTGGAGTTTAATGCCACTTAAGATTGATGATAATTATGAATATATATCTAAAAATATTATATTCAATTTTGTTAGTACAATAATTTTAATACCAATTGCAATAATATTATACTTTTTTAATAAAATATTTTTAGGATTTGAAATCGAAGGTAAAGAAAATAAAATAAAGAACTCAGGCTTCGTATCTGTTTCAAATCATATTCATTATTTAGATTGCACATTTATTGGACTTATTAATTTTCCAAATAAAATTTACTACCCCACTATTCAGGAAAATTTTAAAATTCCATTTGTAAGACATTTAATAAAACTATTATGTGCTATTCCAATTCCTAAAGAAAGAAAACATAAAGATAAATTTTATAAACAAATTAATGAAGCGTTAGAAAAAAATAGTATACTTCATATGTACCCTGAAGGATCTTTATGGCCTTATTATGAAAATATTCGTGATTTTAAATATGGTGCATTTAAAATAGCTGTCGAAGCAAATAAACCTATAGAGCCTATTCGTTTTGTTTTTGTAAATCCCGAGGGTATTCAAAAATTATATAAGAGAAAAAAATGTATACACGCAATTATTCTTCCTGCAATATACCCGGATGTTTCTTTAGAATATAAAGAAAGAATCGAAGATTTAAGAAATAAAGCCTATGAAGCCATTTGCAAAGGAGGAAATTAAATGAAACTGTTAATATTATCTTGTTCTACAGGTGGAGGCCACAACTCTTGTGCAAACTACATAAAAGAGGAACTATTATTAAATAATATAGAATGTGATTTTATAGATTTCTTTGATATTTTTGGAAAGAAAGCAAAGAAAATATCTTCGGACATTTATTTAAAAACTTTAGGTAATAATGGAAAAATATTTAAAAATGTTTATAAGGCTGGCGAATTTGTTAGTAAAAGTAAACTTCAAAGTCCTGTATATTTATTTAATAAAATGTTTAAGAAGAAACTATATGAATACATTCAAAAAAATAATTATACTCTTGTGGTAACAACCCATCTATTTCCCTCACTTACACTTACTGCCATAAATAATGATAAAAAATATTATCATATTCCATTTTTATTTGTCGCAACCGATTATGAACCTTGTCCATTTATGGAGGAAGCAAAGCCAGAATATTTTATAATGCAAAAGTCTTTAGAAAGTGCATTTATAAAAAAAGGTATTAATGAAAAGAGTTTATTAAATACAGGCATTCCAGTATCTAGTAATTTTATTAAAAATGCTAAGTCATTACGCAAGGAATATAACATTTTAGAAAATGAAAAAGTGGCATTAGTAATGCTAGGTAGTATGGGTTTCGGAGAAATTGACAATATAATAAATCCCTTATTAAAGGAAAACCTAAAAATTATAGTAATATGTGGAACTAATAAAGAGTTATATGATAAATTAAATGAATGCAAAAATGATAACCTTATTGTTATTGGTTTTACTAAAAATATAAATGACTTTATATATTCAGCAGATTATGTTTTATCTAAACCTGGAGGACTTTCCTCAACAGAAATTGCTTCGATTCATAAACCTCTTTTACACATATACCCTATTCCAGGAATAGAAACATACAATACATTATTTTTTGAAAAAAACAAAATGAGTATGAAATGTGATAATGACAAAGAAATTATCAAAAATTTAAAATATTTAATGAATAATGATGATATTTGCAAAGAAATGATTCAAAATCAAAAGAAAATTATAAATGAAAATAGTGCTAGTGATTTAGTAAAATTTATTTTAGACCATTTTAATTAAAAAATGGTTTTTTCGTGATATAATAACTATATATTTAAGATTTATTTAAGATAAAGATTATATTATTTATTAGGTGGTGAAGAATGAATATATTAATAATTGAGGATGAATATAATTTAGCGGATGCAATTAAATCTATGTTAAAAAAAGAAAATTACATTGTTAAAATATGTACAGACGGAAATAATGGTGAAGATGAAGCATTAAGTGGAATTTACGATCTTATACTTCTTGATGTAATGCTTCCTGGTAAAAACGGCTTTGAAATACTAAAAAGTATTCGTAAAGAAAATATCAATTCAAAAGTAATAATGCTAACCGCTAAAGCAAATATTGATGATAAAATGGAGGGTTTTAATGAAGGCGCCAACGATTATTTAACAAAACCATTTCATATGGATGAACTTTTTGCAAGAATAAAACTTCAATTAAGTGATGGTAAAATTAAAAATGAATTAGCCACTTATGGTGACTTATCACTTGATACACATAAATTAATTTTAGAAAATACAAATACAAAAGAAACAATTAATATAATTGGAAAAGAATATAACATTTTACTAATCTTATTAAATTCTCACGAAAGTATTATTTCTAAAGAACAATTATTTAGTAAAGTATGGGGTTATGATAGCGATTCAGAAATAAATACACTCGAAGCATATATGTCATTTATAAGAAAAAAATTAAAAAATATAAATTCAAAAGTTAAAATAAAAGTAATTCGAAATATGGGTTACAAATTGGAGTATCAAAATGAAAAGATTAAAGTCTAAAGTTTTCTTTACAATATCAACCATTCTAACTATTTTTGTTTTTGCAGTCTTTTTAATATCTAACGCTAGAGTTTATTCAGAAAAAAAAGAAAATGTTAAAAATGTGTTAGATAAAATGATTGAACTATCTGATAATACTAATAGCAATAATGTTTTTATGGATTTTACCGTATATAACATAATCCTTGATGAAAATGGTATGTACAAAGAAACTGTCTCTCACACATATGATGATGTAATTGATATTGTAAAAATTAAAAATATCGCTAATAAAATAATTAAATATCACCACTCAAAGTACTATATCGGTAACCTTTACAATGTAAAATATTCTTATGCATTTACTGATAATAATTCACTTATTTTAATGGACAACTCGGAAGTTAAAAATACTCTTATAAAAACACTTGTTACAACAAGTATAATATTTGTATTTTTAGAGTCTTGTGTAATTTTAACATCATTTATCTTAACAAGTTGGATAACTGAACCAGTAAGTGAAAGTTTTGAAAAACAAAAAAGATTTATTGCGGATGCCTCTCACGAACTTAAAACACCTCTTACCGTAATTAATGCCAGTGTTGAGGCTTATTATAATGACAAAAATGAAAAATGGATTCATAATATAAAAGAGGAAACCGAAAAAATGAATAAACTTGTTATTGAACTTTTAGATTTAGCAAAAGTTGAGGCAAATAAAAAAGTTCTGATGAAGGAAGAAAATTTATCAAAACTTACTGAAAACGAAATTCTAACATATGAAAGTTTATTTTATGAAAAAAAGATTAAGTTAAAATATAACATCAAAAAAAATATTAAATATACTTGTAATAGTGATTTAATTAGACAACTTCTTGGAATTCTTATTGATAATAGTATTAAACATACAAATGAAAATGGTAATGTTACTGTTAATTTATATAAATCCAACAAGGATATAATCCTTGAGGTAAAAAATGATGGCGATGAAATCAAAAAAGAGGATGAACAAAAAATATTTGAAAGATTTTATAAAGTTGATGAATCAAGAAATCGTAATGAAAATAGATATGGACTTGGGCTTGCTATTGCAAAAGATATAGTAGAAAAGCATAATGCAAAAATATGTGCAAGTTCTAAAAAGAAAATTACAACATTTAAAGTTACTTTTTAAAAAAAGTAATTTTTTTTAAGGTTTATTTAAGAATAAAGCATTATATTTAATTTGTAAGGAGGAAAGATGAAAGAAAATAGAAAGACTATCCTTTATTCAATAAGTACATTTTTTATTGGTATCGTTTTATCTTTAGCAGTTGTATATAATTTTCCAAATATTTTTACAAGAACTATTGTAAAAGAGGAAAAGAATGTTACGGTTACAGATACTGGTTTAAGTGAGTCGGTTGAAAAAGTATACAACAAAGTTGCTTTAATAAGTAATTACAGTATGGGTAAATTATCTGCGACAGGAAGTGGTTTTATTTATAAAGTTGATGGAAATGATACTTATATTGTAACTAATCATCACGTTGTAGATGGTGGAACTTCATTTAAAGTTACCTATTCTGATGAAACAACAATTGATGCAACTTTAGTTGGCAGTGATGAGTATACAGATATTGCTGTTTTAAAAGTAGGTACAACTGAGGGTTATGAAGCTGTTGAAATTAGTGATAGTAATAACATCAAAGCAGGAGATACCGTATTTGCTTTAGGTTCACCACTTGATAGCGCATATTCATTTACTGTCACAAGAGGTATAATTTCTGGTAAAGAAAGATTAGTACAAATATCAAGTAATAATTCAGATATTTTATTAAAGGTAATTCAAACTGATGCAGCCGTTAATTCAGGTAACAGTGGTGGTCCACTTTGTAATGCCAACGGACAGGTTATTGGTGTAGTTAATGCTAAACTTTCTGGTACAGGAATCGAGGGTATTGGTTTTGCAATTCCAATAGATACTGCTATAGAAAAAGCCGATGAAATAATTGGTGGTAATGAAAAAGAATATCCATACATTGGCGTTTCAATTGCAAATGTTAGCGATGCAAAAAACGACTTTAGATATTATAGTTATGTAAAATCACTCGATATTGAGGAAGGAATATTAGTTCTTGATGTTGAAAAAAATTCACCAGCTTATAACAAGTTAAAGAAAGGTGATGTTATAACTAAAATAAATGATAGTGAAACAAATAATGCTGCCTACTTTAGATATGAACTATATAAATATAACATTAACGATGAAATTACAGTAACTTATATAAGAGAGGGTAAAGTTGAAACAACAAAAATAAAACTTTCGAAAAAAAATTCAAATATTTAAGTTTCATTTAAGACAAATATTATATCATTAAATTGTGAAAAAGAAATAAAGTATTTTTCAAATCCATTAAAGGAGGTGGTTAAGTGAAAATAAACATTATCGGTGAAAATTCTAGTAATCGTATGAAACTATTAAAAAATTTAAATAAGGTTACTAAAAACGAAGATATTAACATAGAAATTAATGTTATCGACGATAAAGAAACATTATCTAAATATAAAGATAAAAATAAACCGATACTTATGATTAATGAAAAGATAATAAGTAATGGAAAAATTTTAACCGATAGAGAAATTAAAAATTATATAAAAATCTTTGCGTAAGTAATTAAAATAATAAAATCTCACAAACTCAAAAACAAAGGATATAGAAAACCCTCTATATCCTTTTTAATTGACTTTCCTTTTAAATCTTGTTACCAAACTGTTTAAAATTAGGAAAAACATAACAAATAAAATCATTATAATAAAGTTTTTTAATACAAATTCAAAAGCTGTTTTATCAAAATTTTGTAGTGATGCAATATACTCATTATTATCTATAAAATAAAATGTTGGAAAAATGTGGGCAATTTTTAGAGCAAATGCTGGCATATATTTTACAGGTATAAATGCACCACATAAGAATGCTGAACCAAGTGATATTACATTTACTACCCCACTTATAGCACCTTTACTTTTTACTAAATTAGATATTAAAATAGACATTGTAAAGGATACTATAAAAAATATAAACATATTTAAACTATATAAAAGTCCATTGATATTTAAAATGCTGCTTTTTAATATTGCAAAACTAAGTATTAAATATATAGCAAATATTATGAATATAAATGTAAATGAAGATATATATAAATAATTATTAAATGTTTTATAATTCATACCACTTACATTTGTTCTTTTACTGATCTTCTCATCATTAAAACTAGATAAAACTAAACAAATTATATAAATTACAATAGCCATTATTGAATAACTTGAGAAATTATAAAATAAAGAAGTCTTACTATTTAAATTTGTTTCACTTGCAATTACAACATTAGATTTTTTATTTAAGGTATTATCTAATTTTTGGATAGCGGTTATTTTATCATTATATAAATTCATATATTTTGAAAAAACATCTAGGTATTTTGTTAAAAGTTCACTTGCAATATATGAATCATAAGAATTATTTGTTTTTATATCGATGTTAACTTCTTTTCCACTTTCTATATTACTTTCAAAATCTTTTGGAATATAAATTACATAGTTAGCATCTCTAAAAAATACAGCATCATCTATATCAGTTTCATCAGTAATATTTTTTACATTAGCATTTTTCTTTAAATGTGATATTAAATTATCAGTTATTACACCACTTGAGTTATTAACTATTATAATATCTGGTTTTGAACTTACAAATTCAAAACTATTTTTATTTGTCTTTAAATTCATTGTTCCAAATACTAATAACATTACTGTATATAAAATAATAATTCCAATATTTTTCTTAACAATTTTAAAGTAAGTTTTAAATACTGTCATATTTTTGCCTCCTTAAGGATCCCGAAGATATAAATAGCATTACTATTGTAAAAATAATAAGACTTAATATATTAAAATAAAAACGATTATTAACTCCATAATAATATAAAGAATAAAGACCATCAACAATCATATTACAGGGATTTAAATAATTTATTATCGGCATATTTTTATCAGTTACATACTTCATAGTTATTCCCGTCATTCCTGAAAAAAATGAAAGTGTCATAGTAATAGCAATTAGAATACCTAATTTGTTATTGCTATTTGTTTTAAGAATACTTGCAAGAAATGTACCTAGTGAAAGACTTGCTAATATTCCGAAAAATGTTAACAGAAAAACATATTGTAAGTTATCACCATAATCAACCTTTAAAACAAAAATTGTGTAAAAGAATAAGATAACCATTCCAATTATTTGGACTACGATGCTTGCACAAAAACTACTTAATAATAATGTACCCCTTTTGGCAGGACTTATGTTAATTCTTTTTCCTGATGTAGATACATTAGGTAGTAAATAATTAATCATTGTAAGGGCAATTGCCGCTCCATAAAAGGCTGCCATAGCAATAAGCGTATAATACTCAATCATTGTATAACTAATATTTTTTCTAGTAACATTTGTTATTTTATAATTTGTTGAGATATTGTTAGGAAACTTACCATTATTTAAATATTCTTCATAAATATCTTTATTTATTAGAATTTCATCCATAATACTTTTTAAGATTGTTTCCTCCCCTCCATTAGAGTTAATATATAAAGTATTGTTATCAATATACCCTACAACTTTTTTATTTTCAAGTAACTTTTTAGAATTTTCTAAATCATCATTTTGAATTTTAACGACTTTTTCTTTTTCTAAAGCATCAAATGTATTTTTAATATAAGTATCATTATTTTGAGTAATAGCCACATCAATACTATTAAAGGTTTCTGTTTTTTCTATATTTGAAAATGCTAAATTAAAAAGCGTTCCTAAAATTATAGGAAATATAAATGTCCAAAAAAGTAATCCTTTATTTTTAAATAATATTTTTAAACTATATTTAAAGTTATGTCCAAACATCAGTCTCTTAAGTCCTTTCCGGTAAGCTCCAAAAATACATCATTTAAACTAGGTCTTTCAGAATATATTTTATTGTATGAAATGTTATTTTCTTTCATAAAACTTGTAAGTTTACCCAAATTATCAGTACCTTTTGAATAAGTAATTACAAGTAAATTATCTTTATAAGAAATGTTTCTAATTTGTTTGAATTTTGATAGTTTATCAATATTATCTTTAGAAATCTTATTTAATTCTACAGTGATTTTCTCTTCGATATTAGATAGTTTTTTTAATTCATCAGTTGTACCACTTGCAATGATTTTACCATTATCAAGAATTATAATTCTATCGCAAATACTTTCGGCTTCCTCCATATAATGAGTGGTATATATAATTGTTGCTCCATCATCAGATAATTTTTTAATGCCTGATAATATGTTATTTCGACTTTGAGGATCAACTGCCACAGTCGGTTCATCAAGAAATATTATACTAGGTTTATGAGCAATACCACAGGCAATATTGCACCTTCGAAGTAGTCCTCCCGATAACTGTTTTGGGTAATATTTTTTGAAATTCTCAAGTCCTGTTAATTTAATAGCATCCTCTATAAACTTCATTCTTTTTTCTTTATCAGTTATATAAAGACCACAAAAATAATCAATGTTATCATAAACTGTAAGTTCCTCGAACAGGGCAACCTCTTGAAAAATAACACCAATTTTTTCTTTAATATCATAGGCGTCATTATTCATTTCTTTACCATAGATTTTTATAAAGCCTTTATCAAAATTTAATAGTGACAACATAGAATTTATTGTTGTAGTTTTTCCACTGCCATTTGGACCTAAAAGTCCTAAAATCTCACCTTTTTTAACATTAAATGATAAGTTATCAACAGCAATTTTATTTTTATATGTTTTAGTTAAATTTTTTACCTCAATTATATTTTCCATTAATTTTCCTCCTTAAAAAAATATTTATTATCTGGGTTATCTCGAAGAAGCATTAGTGCTTGAAACTCTTGTGAAATAAGAATATTAATTTGTTTATCTGTTAAAGTAATTTTATTATTTGCAAGAAGTGTTGCAAGCCCGTGACAAAATGTCCACATTTTAAAATGAAAATCGTTTATATCTTCTTCAGAAAGTTTAGTACTTGTTTTAATAAACCCTTTAACTATATCAAAACTTTTGTCCATATCATCATTAAGAGAATTTAAATCACAATTTTTATTTAAGAATAATGCGTGATAAAAGTTTTTTTCTTCCCTTGCAAATTTAATATAATTTAAACCTACTTGTTTATACTTTGGAATCTTATCATTTAAATTATTTAAGATATACGAATAAAAATAATTATAAATTTTTTTATATAATTCATTAAATAGTTCATTGGAATTCTTAAATTGATAATAAATAGGTCTTATAGAACAATTTAAATACTTGGCAAGTTCCCTATTACTTACCATACTTACACCAAATTTTCTAGTTATATCAAAACCAGCATTTAAAATGTCCTCTTTAGATATTACAATTTTTCTTGGCATCTTTATCATCCTTTCATTATATATTGTATCACGTGATATTTTATTTGTAAATTATAAATTGACAATTCATATTAAATTTAGTATTATAGTCATTATGAAAAAGAAGGATAAGGTTTTAGCATTTGCAGTGCTATTAAGTACAATAATAAATACCTATGAATGTACAAAAATTATAAAAAAAACTTTTATTTTACCAAAAGAGCCAGATAAAATAGAAACCGTTATTAATATATCACAAGAAGAAGTAATAGAAAACGAAACTATTAATAATACTAGTGAAGAAATTAATAATAATATCGATAATAAAGAACCTGAAATACCAAATAATTCAGAAATTGAAAGCCCAGTAGATAATGAAGAAGAACCTGTAGTCATCCCCGAAGTTCCGACAGAAAAATATTATGATGAATATTTATATGGCTATTTAAAAAATAACGCTGATTACTATGACATTAATGGTTCACATTTAGGTAATGTTGATATTTATCAAAAAATAATAATTGATTATGAAAATAGTTCTTATTACCGTGGAATGCTCGAAGATGGAACCTATGGATACTTTGATAAAGAAAGTATAGATTTAATGCCCACTACCTTTGTGGAAGTCGACATATCAAGTCAAACATTAAACTTTTACCAAGATTCGAATTTAATATTAACTACACCTGTTACCACAGGAAAAGATGGTGTATATGATACAAGAATTGGTTACTTTCAAATTGCATATAAAGACTATAATACCTACCTTGAGGGTCCTGGTTATAAAGTTCACGTTGATTACTGGATGCCATTTGATGGAGGAATAGGACTTCACGATGCCTCTTGGCGAGGAACTTTTGGAGGAGATATTTACACTTATAACGGAAGTCACGGATGTGTTAATATGCCTTATGATGCTGCCCAAACTGTATATGAAAATATATCTGCAGGAACCAGAGTATTAGTTCATAAATAAAAAATACTAATTTATTTTTAGTATTTTTTTTGTAATAATACTTAATATATAAGCAAATATTAATAAAATTACAACTTTTATTAATATTAAGGGATTTTTTAAACTTTCGATTAAACTAAACCCGATAAATCCCCAGAAATATACCATAAATATTTTACCAATTAATAAACTAATAATGAATTTTTTCTTATCCATTTTAGCAAGTCCTGCCGCAATGTTTATTAAAAATGCCGGTGTAAAAGGAATAGCTATAACTAAAATTAAATTAGTTATATCCATATTTTTTATAAATTTAGTTGTTCTTTGTAATAAGCCAGACTTTTTTGCAGTATCAAGAGCAATAGTTTTAATACCCTTTCTAACTAAAGTATAAGATAAAAAGCACCCTATACAGGTAAATATCCAAGATATTATAAATCCAATTATTTTACCAAAAAAATAGAAGTTTATAGTGATAAAAACACATAAAGGAAGTACAGGAAGTATTGATTCAATTACTATTAAAATGCACGCCAAAATTGGAGCAAATGCTCCCAAAGATAATAAGAATGTTTCAAAATAATCTGCTAAATTTTCAATCATAATATATTCCCAATAAAATTATAGTATGTTTAAAAGTTTTTTACAAGAACAACATCATAACCATAAAATGTTAACATTCTCACAACTTTTCTACTTAAAGTACCCTTTCTACACATTATATAGTATGTTTCATATTTCTTTAGATATAACCCAGGATTTAATAATAGTTTATCAGCATAAATATTTTTGCTTCTTGGATCGTGCCACTCTTCATAATCAAGAGGATGTTGAACATCAATAAGTTTTCCTAAATAATTTTCATACTTTTCATATTCAATCACTTTCATAAAAAAACCTCATAATAATATATGAGATTTTATTTTATTTGTCACTAATCATCAAAGAAATCATCCAAATAATCATCGTCATCAGATACTGAATTATTAATTACCTCACTATCTTTATCAACATTTAACATCGTATTAGGTTCATCCTTGAGATTAATTTCTTGAGTAAATCCATCCGATTCATCATTATTTTCAGGAACTTCAGTATTCTCAAGTTTTTTAATAATTTCATCTATATCTTTAGATGGCTGTTTTTCAGCGATTGGTTTAATAACTGGTTTATCTTCAGTAATATTTTCAGATTGTTTTTTAAGTTCATTTTCTTTCTTTTCTTCTTCATCAAGTGCTTGAAGTTTCTTTTCAATTTCTTTAACCATATCATCAATGTCTTTAGAGGTTACTTCTCCACCACCCATAAATGGATTGGGAGTAGGCGTTTGATTAGATGTCATTGGACCCCCATTAGGTCTAGGACCCATAAATGGATTTGCTCCCATAAACGGATTAAATCCGCCTCCACCCATAAATGGATTATCCATACCACCCATCATTCCAGGATTATTCATTGCTTCTTCTTTTTTCTTTTCTGAAACAAACTTCTTAACATCAAATAACTCTATTTGAGTTTTCTCCCTTGTTGGAAGTACTGCATCTTTTCTTTCAATACCCCAATCAATTTTAAAATCTGGTGCTAAATCAGTTTTAAATGGATTCTTACGCCATCTAATAATTATTGCTTGGAATAATTTTAATTTTTGTAAATCAGATACTGTTACAAGTGGAGTTGAGGCAGTTTTATCTTTTTCTTTAGATTTAACTTCTCCACACATTTTACTAATTTCCTCGAGAGCTTTAAGTTCTGTAGAAATTAAATAAATTAAATTACCACAGTTACCCTTAATAACTTGTGCAACTTCTTCTCCATAAACATCATTAAGTTGAGCGAAGTTTTGAATGATAAATGAAAATCTAATTGCTCTACTTCTGGCAGCGGTAACCATTGAATCAACATCCTTAAGCGGAGGCATATTTGCAAATTCATCAAGAATGAAATTTGTACGATATGCAAGTTTACCACCATTTGCTTGTGCACAATCTATTAAAGTTTCATAACATTGTTTAATAAATATTGTCATAAGGCCGTGATAAGTTTTCTTTTCATCGTGAATTATCATAAATACCGCAGTCTTTTTATTACCAATATCTCTCATATCAAAATCCGAATATGAAAGCATTTCACTTAAATTTTCTTTTGTTGAAAATAATCTTATTTTTTGTCTAAAAGTTGAAAGTATTCCACCTTTAGTATCATTCGGAGCATTTATGGTATTCGAAGCAAATATATATGCAGGACTTGCTTCACCTTTTAAATTAAAATATTCTTGAATATATGTTTTTGTACCACGACGTTCCTCGCCTACTGTGGACATAAAATTAATACTATTTAAATTTACCTCTTTTTCTTTGGCATCCATAAATAGGCCCATTGTTAAACCTGAAAAATAGTCGGCAGCACTCTTTTGCCAGAATGCAGAATCTCCACCTTC
>DJOC01000027.1 GCA_002439555.1 Caryophanales bacterium UBA6448
GGATTATATGGTATTATCATTGATAGCAATTGATTTATTGCTTAAGTGGAGGGGAAAGCGGATGCCCATACCACTTACTCGAATAATATTTATAGGAGGTGTTTTTCGTGGCAAAAGAAGTCGTAAAGAAAATTAAATTACAACTTGAAGCAGGAAAAGCTACACCAGCTCCACCAGTTGGAACTGTTTTAGGACCTGCAGGAGTTAATTTACAAGATTTTTGTTCAAAGTTTAATGAAGCAACTCGTGATAAAATGGGCGATGTAGTTCCTTGTGAAATATCAATTTATGATGATCGTTCATTTACATTCGTTCTTAAAACTCCACCTGCTGCATTCTTATTAAAGAAGGCTGCTAAATTACAAAAGGCTAGTAGTAAAGGTGCTAATGAAATCGTTGCTACTATTAGTAAGGAAGATTTAAGAAAAATAGCTGAAACAAAACTTCCAGATTTAAATGCATACGATGTTGAAAGTGCAATGAAGATTATTGAAGGTACAGCTAGAAATATGGGTATTGCAGTTAAAGGTGTAAATGATGCTGAACTTGCTGAACAAGCTGCTGAAGCAAAAGCTGAAGAAGCTGAAAGAGCAAAACGTGATGAAATGCTTGCTGAAATGGAAGCTGAAGCACAAAGTGAACATGATGCATCAAATGTTGAAGTTATTAACGAAAAAAATAACGAAGAAGAAAATAATCAAGAATAATTTTATATTATTTAATAATCCGCTAATAAACCACAGTTAGGAGGAAAAAAATGAAAAAGTTTGGAAAAAAATATGTGGAAGCATCAAAAAAAGTTGAAAAGAATACTCTTTACAGCGCTACAGATGCAGTTAAACTTGTAAAAGAAACTAATGTTACTAAGTTCGATAGTACAATTGATGTTGCTATTAAACTTAACGTAGATCCTAAAAAAGCTGATCAAATGCTTCGTGGATCACTTGTTTTACCAAACGGAAGTGGAAAATCTAAAAAGATTTTAGTACTTGCTAAAGGTGAACAAGCTAAAGTAGCAAAAGAGTTAGGTGCTGACTATGTTGGTGACAAAGATTTAATTGACAAAATTAAAACTGAGAACTGGTTTGATTTTGACATTATCGTTGCTACACCAGAAATGATGCCAGAAGTTGGAAAAATTGGTAACATTTTAGGACCAAGAGGTTTAATGCCAAATCCTAAAACTGGAACAGTTACTCCAAAAGTTGATACTGTAATTAATGATATCAAAAAAGGTATGGTTGAATACAGAACTGATAGTTATGGTAATATTCATACTATTATTGGTAAAGCATCATTTACTGAAACAGCATTACTTGAAAATTTAAAATATGTTGTAGCCACTATATCTAAAAGTAAACCTACTTCAGTAAAAGGAACTTTTGTACAAGGAATTAGTATTTCATCTACAATGGGTCCTGGAATTAAATTAGATAAAAATTCTTTTGACTTTTAGTTAAAAGTGTATTATAATAGCAAATAGAAAAAACGAGAGCCAAAGACAGTAGGTGCCCAAAAGGCTTAATTTCCTACCGAGGGGAAAGTTATCTTTTAAAGCTTCCCCTATGGGAAGTTTTTTCTAAAAATAAATAAGGAGGAAAAATGGCAAGCGAAAAAATTCTAAATGAAAAAAAGCAAATTGTAAGCGAAATCGTTGATAAGATTAAAAATAGTGAATCAGTTATTATTTTTACATATCAAGGACTTACTGTAAGTGAACTTACTGAACTTCGTAACCAATTAAAAGAAGTTAATAGTGAAGTTAGAGTATATAAAAATACTATGTTAAAACTTGCTTGTGATAGTCTTGATATTAATATCGATGAATTCCTTGAAGGACCTAATGCTATTTTATTTGGTACTGATTTATTAGAACCAATTAAGATTATTTCTAAATATGCAAAAGATCATAGTAAACTAGACATTCGTGTTGGTATTATAAGTGGTAAAGTTGCAGATAAGAATGTAATTAAAGAATACGCATCAATCCCATCAAGAGAAGGATTATTAACAATGCTTGCAAGTGGAATGATTGCTTATGTAAAAGATTTAAGTATTGCACTTAATCTTTATGCCGAAAAAATGGAAGGAGAGGAAAATTAATGGCAAAATTAACAAGAGATGAATTTATTAGTTCATTAAAAGAAATGACTATTCTTGAAGTTAAAGAATTAGTTGATGCAATGAAAGAAGAATTTGGTGTTGACCCTTCTGCTGTAGCTGTTGCTGCTGCACCTGCTGAAGCAAAAGAAGAAGGACCAAGTACTAAAACTGTTGTACTTAAAAATGCTGGTGGAAACAAAATTGCAGTTATTAAGATCATTAAAGAACTTACTGGTTTAGGATTAGTTGAAGCAAAAGGTTTAGCTGACAAAGGTGGAAATATTAAAGAAAATATTCCTGCTGCTGACGCTGAAGCAATTAAAGCTCAATTAACTGAAGCTGGCGCTGAAGTAGAACTAGCGTAATTTAAAAAGCCCTCGGGCTTTTTTTATTATATTGAAAAAATCTTTAAAATATCATATACTTAATATGGTGGTTGATAGTTATGGAATATGATAGCAATGAAAAAGTAGTAAAGAAAGTAAAATTAACAAAGAAAATATTATTAATAGTAATGATTGTTTTTATATGTTGGTTTTCTTTTACAATATATGAATATTATCGTGTTAAAACTGATAAAGCACCAATAATATGTTTAAATAGTAAGAATATAACTGAAAATGATAAAGAAGATGCTAAAGTATGCTATGGACTTTTTTATAAATATAAAGAATATTATTTAAAGAATACTGATGCTGTTGATGCAAGAGAATTTACTATGTTTTTTACATCTTTTGATAGGGATTTAGAAAGGAACAAATGAAATTAAATAATAAAGGATGGGGATTAAATACACTACTTATAATAAGTGCTTGTTTATTAATTTTTTTACTTATAGCGGCTTATTATATCTATGTTTTATATAATTCTATGGGATAATGAAAAATTATGTAAAAATTGTCACTTTTTTGTTGACAAATTACATATTTGTTTGATATATTAATTATGCATTTTTGTTGGGTTCTATTTACGTAGAACCTAATTTAATAGGTAATTTGATACACCAGGGTGTGTGTTAATGGAAGGAGGAAAAATTAGATGCCAACAATTAATCAACTTGTTAAGAAAAATCGTGGTAAAAAAACTAGAAAAAGTAAAAGTCCAGTTTTAAACGTAGGATTTAATACTATTGAAAGAAAACAAACTAACGATAAGAGCCCACAAAAAAGAGGAGTATGTACAAGAGTAGGTACTAAAACACCTAAAAAACCAAACTCAGCTTTAAGAAAATATGCTCGTGTTAGATTATCTAACGGTAAAGAAATCGATGCATATATTCCAGGTGAAGGACATAACTTACAAGAACACAGCGTAGTACTAGTTCGTGGTGGTCGTGTTAAAGACCTAATCGGTGTTAGATATCACATTGTTCGTGGTACACTAGATACTCGTGGAGTTGAAGACCGTAAACAAGGTAGAAGTAAATACGGTACAAAGAAAAAATAATAAATAGAAAGAAGGAGAAAAAGTATGCGTAAAAGAAGAGCAGTAAAAAGAGACGTTCTTCCAGATTCTGTCTATAATTCAAAAGTAGTAACAAGACTTGTTAATACTATTATGAAAGACGGAAAAAAAGGAACAGCTCAAACTATTGTATATGATGCATTTGATATAATTAAAGCAACTACTAAAGAAGAACCAATTGAAGTATATAACAAAGCATTAGAAAATATTAGACCAGCTCTTGAAGTTAAATCAAGAAGAGTTGGTGGAAGTAATTACCAAGTTCCAATCGAAATTTCTGACGATAGAAGTCAAGCATTAGCACTTCGTTGGCTTGTTAATTATGCTAAACTTAGAAACGGAAAGGGCATGGCTGTAAATTTAGCTAATGAAATCATGGACGCTGCAAAAGGTGTTGGTGGAGCCGTTAAAAAGAGAGAAGATACTCATAAAATGGCTGAGGCTAATAAAGCATTTGCTCACTATAGATGGTAGGCATTTATGGCAAGAGACGTTTCATTAGATAAAACTAGAAATATTGGTATAATGGCTCACATAGATGCTGGTAAAACAACATTTACAGAAAGAGTTTTATATCATACTGGTAAAATTCATAAAATTGGTGAAACTCACGATGGTGAGAGCCAAATGGACTGGATGGATCAAGAAAAAGAAAGAGGTATAACAATTACTTCTGCTGCAACAACAGCACATTGGAATGGTTATAGACTTAATATTATTGATACTCCAGGTCATGTAGACTTCACAATTGAAGTTGAAAGAAGTTTAAGAGTTCTTGATGGTGCAGTTACTGTACTTGATGCTCAAAATGGTGTAGAACCTCAAACTGAAACAGTTTGGAGACAAGCTACTGAATTTAATGTACCTCGTATCGTTTTTGCAAATAAAATGGATAAATTAGGTGCTGACTACGAATATAGTCTTGAAACAATTAAGAAAAGACTTGGCGTTAATGCAAAACCTATTGCTTGGCCAATCGGTGCAGAATCTAATTTCAAAGGTATAGTTGATATATTAAATCGTAAAGCATTAATGTATGATGGCTCAGCTAATGAAAATTATACTGAAACAGATGTACCTGAAGATATGAAAGATTTCATCGAAGAAAAAAGAACTGAGCTTATTGAAGCTGTTGCTGAATTTGATGATGAATTAATGGAAAAATACCTAGAGGGTGAAGAAGTTTCTATTGACCTTGTTAAAAGAGCAATAAGAAAAGGAACTTTAGCAGTTAAATTTTTCCCAGTTACAGTAGGTAGTGCAAAAGCTAACATGGGTGTTAAATTTGCTCTTGATGCAGTTATTGATTATTTACCAAGCCCACTTGATATTGGTGCGGTTGAATGTGTAGATAAAAATGGTAACGATGTATTAAGAAAACCGGATGATAATGAACCATTTACAGCTTTAGCATTTAAAGTTATGACAGATCCATTTGTTGGAACATTAACTTTCTTTAGAGTTTATTCAGGTAAACTTTCAAGTGGTAGCTATGTATTAAATTCAACAAAAGGTGAAAAAGAAAGAGTTGGACGTATTTTACAAATGCATGCAAATACAAGAAAAGAAATTGATTGTGTTTATGCAGGTGAAATTGCCGCTGCTGTAGGTTTAAAAGATACTACTACTGCTGATACTCTATGTGATGAGAAAAATCCAGTTGTTTTAAAGGGTATGGAAATCCCAGAGCCAGTTATTGACCTTGCTATTGAACCAAAGAGTAAAGCAGATCAAGATAAGATGGCAACTGCGCTATCTAAATTAGCTGGTGAAGATCCATCATTTAAATATCATACTGATCACGAAACTGGTCAAACAGTTATTTCAGGAATGGGTGAACTTCACCTAGACGTTCTTGTTGAAAGAATGAGAAGAGAATTTAATGTTGATTGTAATGTTGGTAAACCACAAGTTGCTTACCGTGAAACACTTACTCAAATGGGTGAATGTGAAGGTAAATACATTAAACAATCAGGTGGACGTGGACAATATGGACACGTATGGGTTAAATTCGAACCAAATCCTGGTAAAGGTTATGAATTTGTTGATGCTATCGTTGGTGGAGTTGTTCCAAGAGAATATATTCCAGTTACAGATAAAGGATTACAAGAAGCTATGGCTGGTGGTATCCTTGCTGGTTATCCAATGGTAGATATTAAAGCAACATTATTTGATGGTTCATATCACGATGTAGACTCATCAGAAATGGCATTCAAAGTTGCTGCATCACTTGCTTTAAAAGAAGCAAAAAATAAATGTAAACCTGTACTTCTTGAACCAATAATGAAGGTTGAAGTAGTAGTTCCTGAAGAATATTTAGGAAATGTTATGGGTGACTTAACTTCGAGAAGAGGTAAACCAATGGGTAATGAATCAAGAGGAAATGCGCTTTCAATAGTTGCAATGGTTCCACTTGCTGAAATGTTTGGTTATGCTACTTCATTAAGAAGTAATACTCAAGGTAGAGGAACATTTACAATGTTTATGGACCACTATGAAGAGGTTCCAAAATCAATCGCTGAAGATATTATTAAGAAAAACAGCGTTAATTAAGAATAATACTTGAAATTTTTTCAAGCATTAGATAAAATATAATAGTAGAAAAGGAGGAAAATATTATATGGCAAGAGAAAAATTTGATCGTTCAAAAGAACACGTTAATATTGGTACTATTGGACACGTAGACCATGGTAAAACTACATTAACTGCTGCGATCACTAAATACTTTGGAAAATTTGTTGATTATGCAGATATCGATAAAGCTCCAGAAGAAAGAGAAAGAGGTATTACTATTAATACTGCACACGTTGAGTATGAGACTGCAAAACGTCACTATGCTCACGTTGACTGTCCAGGACATGCTGACTACGTAAAAAACATGATTACTGGTGCAGCTCAAATGGATGGTGCTATTCTAGTAGTATCAGCTGCAGATGGTCCTATGCCTCAAACAAGAGAGCATATCTTACTTGCTAGACAAGTTGGAGTACCTAAAATTGTTGTTTTCATGAACAAATGTGATCAAGTTGATGATCCAGAATTACTTGATTTAGTAGAAATGGAAATCAGAGAATTATTAGGAGAATATGATTACGACACTGAATGTCCTATCATAAGAGGTTCAGCTCTTAAGGCTCTTGAAGGAGATCCTGAAGCTGAAAAGAGTATCCGTGACCTTATGGCTGCTGTTGATGAATATATTCCATCACCAGTAAGAGATACTGAAAAACCATTCTTAATGAGTATTGAAGACGTATTTACTATTTCAGGACGTGGTACAGTTGTTACTGGTCGTGTTGAAAGAGGTATTCTTAAACTTAATGACGAAGTTGAAATCGTTGGTTTAAGACCTACTCAAAAATCAGTTGTAACTGGTATTGAAATGTTTAGAAAAACATTAGACTTTGCTGAAGCTGGAGATAACGCTGGAGTTTTACTTCGTGGTATTTCTAGAGATGATGTTGAACGTGGACAAGTTTTAGCTAAACCAGGAAGCGTTACACCTCATACAAAATTCACTGCAAGTGTTTATGTTCTATCTAAAGAAGAAGGCGGAAGACATACTCCATTCTTCTCAAATTATAGACCACAATTCTATTTCAGAACTACTGACGTAACAGGTGTTATTGAATTACCTGCTGGTGTTGAAATGGTTATGCCTGGCGATAAAGTTGACATGACTGTTGAACTAATTGCTCCAGTAGCTCTTGAAAAAGGTACTAAATTCTCTATCCGTGAAGGTGGAAGAACTGTTGGTGCCGGTGTTGTTTCTGAAATTTTAAAATAAGGAATAACTAAAAATCACGATTAATTTCGTGGTTTTTTTATTTGCAACTTAACCCATTATATGTTAAAATTATCTAGGGTAGAGTAGTATATGACAAACACAATGGACAAATTTAATAGTTATTTAATGGAGTATTATAAAGAAATTTTATCTGAATTAAATTTTTTAGGTATATTAAAAAAGTTTACTTCTTCGATGGATATAAAAAAGTTATATCCTCTTTTAGACTACCCTGAAAATAATAAATACTTTGGAAGTGATTTTAGAAACCTAATTTTAAGTGGAAAAAATTTAACAGAAAAAGATTATTATGAATTTTTAGAATATGATAACATTATTTCAACAATTTTAAAAAATAAAGTTTTTGAAAATTTAGATAAAAGATATTATGAACTATCAGACTTAAAAGAGGATTTTGATAATGGATCACTTGACTATTCATTTATAACAAAGTTTATGATGAAACATAAATTTTCTATTAGTGAAATAAATATAGTTTTATCTAATTATAAACCTAATAAACGAAAACCAGTTGAAAATAATTTTGATGCATCACTATCTAAAGTTGAACTTCCAAAAAGAGATAATAAAGTCAAAGAAAATTTTGTTCATAATGAAAAGTATGTTTCTATAGTAACTTTTCTTAAAAGCAATGAACTTTTATATAAAGATTATTTAAATAATGAAGCAGTAGTAAGTATATTATCACTTGCAAAGCCATATTTAGATTTTGATAATGCAGTGTACCCTGAAGTTAATTTTATTACTTTACTTACTGTTTTACAAACACTTGAAAGAAAGTTTGATATAATGATTAACTCTAATATATCTTCGAGTGAAGACGCAAATACATTACTTGATAGTATGTATGAAATCTATGAAGAATGTAAAAGATTTATGCCCGAAGAAAATGTATTTGAGATGCCTAATGAAGTAATTAATTTAACAAGTATAAATATACCCGCACAGCTGTTAAATAAACTTCAAATGGGTAATTTAGACTATAAAAAAGGTATTGAACCCTCAAGAGTAAATGTGAGTAGCGAGTATTTAATAAGAATTAATACTTTGGGTGAGGAAGCAGTAACATTTATTGAACACAATAATAACATATATATTTTAGCATTTGGTAATAAACAAAATATAATTGATTTAACTTTTGATTTTGTAAATAAAAATAAAAAAGTAATTAATGAAATGATTTATGGAGAAACTAATGAAAGAAAAAAATGATTTTATAACTAATATATCTAATAGATGTTTAAAACTAATTGCCAGTAATAAAGTAAGTATGGTAGATATTGCGTATAAAATGGGAATTAGAACTATCGATTTATATAATATTTTATTAAATAACAATGAAGATATTTCTATATATTTAAAACTTTATTTATTATTACAAAAATAAGTACCTGTTTATTTCAGATACTTATTTTTTTGAAATTCTTTTTCCACTAAATTCTTTTTATTTAAGAAATAGTAATTTATTTTATTTAAGATTAAATCAAACTCTCCAATATATTCATAAATATCTGGCTTAAATCCCATTTTGAAATTATCAAGGCCATAATATTTACTTCCCTTTGCAAAGTTACCAGAAACTCCTCCTAAAGAGGCAAATTTATAATCATTTTTATAGTGCATTAATATTTTATAGAATAAAAAATAATTTGGTGAAAATGATTGATATTTTTTATCATAGCCACTTACTAGAATAGATATTTTATCTTTACATTTTATAACAAGGGCTCCCGCTATATAATTATTTTCATTATTTGCAAGATATTTATTTGAAAGTAGAATATCTTCCTTTAAACAAAGAAGTGCTTTATCAGAATTCATTTTTTTATTAATATTTCTTTCACTTGGAACTTTTAATAATTTTTTACTTAAAAGTTCATTTTTTTCTTTTTCTACTTCATAAGCCTTTTGACTATTTATTGCTAAACTTTCATTATCAATTTTAACTAAAAAGTAATCAATAGCATTTTCTTTATCAAAAATATTATAATAATCACTATAATGAAACATATCTTTATGAATTTTATTTTTAATAAACTTATATAATTTACCCATACTAAGTGAATCAGACTTTTCTATAGTTAAGCCTTTTCTTTCACACTTTCTAATTTTATTTCTAACATTTTTATTTAAATTATTTATATTAAAATTGTCTAAATTTACTATTGCTTCATAAGTTGGTAATATTGAAGTAAATACTTTAGAGGTATCAATTTTTATATAACCACATCTTTTTAAAATTTCTATTATACGGTAGTTATCATTATATATAGGATTTTTTGTTTTATCATCAATTTTAGCAATCGCAATAGTGGGATTTATTCTTATAAAAGCAATACCCTCTTTTTTATAGAAGTTTATTAAATCTTTAGTAAAACTATTAAGTAAATTTTCATTTTTATAATCAATTAAAAAACCTTCGGGAACATATGCATAAAGATAACTATTAATCATTTGAACAAGTACAAGAGCACTAGCAACTATAGTATCTCCATCAAAATAGCCAATCATTTCATATTCGTAACCCTCTTCACTTTTTAAAAGAGCATAACTAATACTTTGATGAAAATTTTGATGTTCCCAGTTTTCAGAAAAGTCTTGAAATTCTTTTAATGAAAGTGATCTTATTTGCATATTTATCCTCCTTTTTAAAGAGAATATTATATCATTAAAAATAAATAATTGCAATTAGCAAGAAAAATTATTATAATATATATGTTAGGATGTGAAAAATTTATGGGAAGAATAGTTAGAGAGACAATAAGTGATAGATTTAATAAATTTATTATGATGTCAATAGTAACTTCGGTTGTTATTGCTTTAATTGGAGCAGTACTTATATTTATGCCAGAAATGTCTAATAAGTTAATTGGAGTTATTACTGGTGCATTATTTGTATTATCAGGTATTAATACAATTTATAAGTTTATATCAAGAAATGGTGCAAAACTTTATTCGCTTAATTTACTTTTTGGAATAATGTTAATTTTAATCGGAGCAATTATTATTTTAGTACCATTTTCAGTTACATCATTTTTAACAATTTGTTTAGGTTTATATTTAATTGTATTCGGAGCAAATAAAGTAACTTATGGTGTATGGTTTAAAATTGGGGATGATTCATCTTGGTTAATAACTTTTGTAATTGGTATAATGCTTATGGTATTTGGAATATTAGTATTATCAAATCCATTCTCAGCACTTACTGTTACGCAAGTAATTGGTACATTTTTAGTGCTTTCAAGCATTCTTGATATAACAGATTTAATACTTCTTAAGAAAAGAGCAAGCGAGATAACAAAGATATTTTGGTAGGTAATTATGAAGATAAAAGAAATAAAAGCAAGAGAAATTCTTGATAGTAGATCAAATCCCACTTTAGAGGTAACAATGATTTTAGAAAATGGTGTAGAATCTACATCCTCTGTTCCTTCGGGGGCTTCAACAGGAAGTAAGGAAGCTTTAGAACTTCGTGATAAGGATGAAAGATTTCACGGTAAAGGTGTTTTAAAAGCTGTAAGAAATGTTAATGAAATAATATTTCCCGCACTTTATAATATGGATTTAAATATTAAAAATGTTGATAAAAAGGTGCTTGAACTTGATGGAACTGAAAATAAATCTAAACTGGGAGCTAATGCTATTTTAGGTGTGTCACTATGTGCTTTAAAATGTTTAGCAAAACTCGAAGGTAAAGAATTATTTGAATTTGTAAGTACTGGTAAATTTAATATGCCTGTACCAATGATTAATGTAATTAACGGTGGAAAACACGCAGATAATAATCTTGATATTCAAGAATTTATGCTTGTTCCTGTTCAAAAAGAGGAAAAAGAAAGAATTAGATGTGCAAGTGAAATATTTAATACTTTAAAATCTATTTTAAAAGGTTATCATTTATCAACAGGTGTTGGTGATGAAGGTGGATTTGCTCCAGACTTAAAAAATAATGAAGAAGCCTTAATGATTTTAGTAAAAGCGATTACTGACAGTGGTTATACTCCAGGAACTGATGTATTCTTTGCACTTGATGTTGCAGCATCAGAATTATATGATGGAGAAAACTACTTAGTTGATGGTAAGAAATTATCTAAGGATGAATTATTTGATTATTATGTAGATTTAATAAAAAAATACCCAATTATAAGTATTGAGGATCCTTTCGAAGAAAATGATTATGAAAGTTTCAGTAAAATAACTAAATATTTTAATGGTAAAATAATGATTGTTGGTGATGACTTATTTGTATCTCAAAAAAAATATTTAGAAAAAGGTATAGAACTTGGCGCAGGAAATGCTATACTTCTTAAAGCTAATCAAGTTGGTAGTGTAACTGAATTTTTAGACACAATTTATACCGCAAAGAAAAATGGGTATAAAACAATTATTTCTCATCGAAGTGGTGAAACAATGGATACATTTATTGCCGATTTAGGTGTAGGATTAAATCTTGATTTTATCAAAACAGGTTCTGTTTCAAGAGGCGAAAGAATTTGTAAATATAATCGTCTTATGGAAATCGAAGATAAATTAAACTAGTAAAATGCTAGTTTTTTT
>DJOC01000075.1:0-12529 GCA_002439555.1 Caryophanales bacterium UBA6448
TTTTTTCTCTAATTTAGACCCAATTATTTATTTTTATAATATTAAAAAATTTAAATTACCACTATTAATTAAATCTAGATGGTAATGCATTAAGAATTTTTCCTAGACAAAATAATATATCATCAAAATCAATATTATTTGCATAATCATACTTTCTTTGATAACTTTTCCATCTTTCTTTTAATACACTACTATCCATAATTAATTCTAAAGTTTGTACTGGATTTCCAGTATATTCCCTCTTCTTAAAAGTTACCTCTACCGCTTGTTTTAAATTTTTCATATTAACATTATCCCAATCTTTTGTATAAATTAAGTAAACATCATAAAAATCTCTGATTCTTCCATTTAATTCTGCCCTACTTAAAATTGTTTCTAGTTTTTCTGCAAGAACAGTTTCAATATTATATGCCCATAAATTAATGTAATTATCTTTTAAAAGTGGCTTATACTTGTAATTAATTTCTTTTGGAGTAATAGGATCTCCAGTAGCAATATCAATATGAAACTTTTCTTTGATATTATCTATTTTAGTCAGAAGTTCAATTCTAAAGCCGCCATACTCATCATCACCCCTTATGGGAGAAATTCCTAAAAATTCTATCTTGGCGTTATCACCAGTTTCGATAGAAATTATTTCTTTAATCATATTAATTATTGCTTTTTCATTAAAATTAGCATTTCTAAAAGCAATGTCAATGTCCATAGTATTTCTACTTTCTACTCCAAATAATGTGCTTAAATAAAAACCACCTTTTAAAATGAAATTATCTTTATATTTACTAACTGATAATCTTTCTAAAAATCTATCATACATATGTAGTCTAAGTAATGTATTAAAATCAGTATTTTTTTCTTTTGAGATATTTCTAATCTTATCTTTCAATTGTTGGCTATTCATAAAAAACCTCCATATATTGTATTACTTCTTTCTTAATTCCCATTTTATCAGCATATTTTGATAGTTTAACTAAATCTTTATCTTTTCTTTTTAGATATTCTTTAATACTATATTTAATGTGCTGTGGGTCCATTCTTTTTTTAGATCTAATAATATCGCAAATACACCTTTCAATATCGTAAGTTTTTACCTTATTACCCATTGGAGTTTCAACTTCAGTAAGTCCTAGTTCATAAATATTTTTGTCAACATAAAAAACATTATGATTTTTAATTTTATAATTAAAATAGTTATTCGGTACAGTTATATCATATTTATCATTCGGAGCTTTGATGGAAAGTCCATAAAAGTAAAGAGCAGTCATATGTGAAAAAACTACATTTGGGAGTTCTAAACTAAAAACAAAATAAGTATCTTCGATTTTACTTGAGTCAATATAAATACCATTGCCTACTTTTTCTATCATTTTTTTATCTTTCATAATATTAAGATACATTCTATGAATTCCAAGATCTGATAGTTCTTTTGAAGTAACATAGCCATTATTAATTTTCATAATTGACTCAATAATTTCTATATTACTTTGACTTTTAAATTCCTCTATTGTCATTCTTTCCATAATTAGCCTCCTTGACAAATCTAATGAAATTATAACATTTATCATTAGTTTTGTCAAATAAATAATATTTATGTAACTGGTTGCATAAATTACTCATTCAAAATTGATATTGAATATTTCATTGGAAATTACACTAGTATTACAATATTTATCAGTTTATTTGTCAAAAAGTTTTGTTCATACAAAAAGCATCAAATAGAAATGATGCTTTAAATTATCTATGAGATAAAGTTACATGAAGGGATAAATCTTTAGTAACTGGAGTATTTTCCGCAATTGATTGACTATTTACATAACCATAGCCTTCATAAGTAAGATTTATTCCTAAAAGTGTACATAAAGTTTTTACCTCGGTAATTGAATAACCTGTTAAATTAGGCATTACAAAGTCCTCTTTATTAGTAAGTAAGAATACTTTATCTCCTTTGACAACACTGATACCCTTTAAAGGATACTGATTTATAATATATTTTCCTGTTCCTAAAGTAATTACATTAACACCTTTATTTGTAAGTTCCTCCTTAATTTGATTTGTTTCTTTAGAAATATAATTTTCCAGTTTAATTATCTTATCTTCAGTTTCATAAGCATTTTGGGTAATATTTGCATAACTTGCTATTTCATCAACCGCTTTAGTAACTGCTCTTGCAAATGTACCTTGAGTTGCTTCGATTTTTTTAACTGCGGCATAAATTATATATTTTGGTTTATCACTTGGAAAGAAACCAGCAACTGAATAAATTTGGTCGTATTCACCTTTTAAATAGCCTCCACCATTAGGATCTGGTATTTGGGCTGTACCTGTTTTCATTGACATAGTAACTGTTTTAGGTTGCCATACTTTCATAAGTCCATCATAGTTTGCACTATACATTAAACTTCTTAATTTTTCAGCAGTTTCACTTTTCATTTTTTGACCTAGAGATTCAACTTTACTTTGATATGTAGTATTTCCCTCATAATCAACAATTTTATTTATAACATAAGGTTTTAGCATTACGCCATCATTTGTAAGCATTGTAAGTGCCTGAAGCATTTGAATTGGAGTAATAGTAACTCCACCTTGTCCAAAAGATGCAGTCGCAACTTCACTTTCGTATTTAAATTTAGTTGTACCAGTAAGTTCACCAGATAAAGTTATACCAGTTTTTTGACCAAAACCAAATTTATTATAATAATTAAGTAATTTTTCTCTACCTAAATTTTTAGCAAGTATTGAGGCCGCAACATTTGAGGAATACATAAATCCTGTATCAAAGGTAATTTCACCCCAACCAACTTTATTATAATCAGATATTACAACATCGGCTACCTCAATTGAACCTGATTTATAAGTATCTTGTCCGTTATAAATACCCTCCTCCATTGCAGAAGCCCAAGAAAATATTTTCATCGTAGAACCTGGTTCATAAGTATAAGATACAAGAGGATTTAAATAATTTGTAAGCGTATTTAAATCATTAGGATTAAATGTAGGATATGTACTTGAGGCCACAATTGCACCAGTATGAGCATCCATTATCGTAAAAATTGCAAATTCAAAATTAGTTTTTTCTTTTAAATCATTGATAGCATTTTCGGTAATAAGTTCAATATTACTATCTATTGTTAAATAAATATCACTACCAGACTGGGCTTTAGTTTCATAATATGGTTTATTAGGAAGCATATAACCTTTGGCATCTCTTTGATAAGTAATAGAGCCATTTTTACCACTTAATAAATCATCATAATAACTTTCAATACCAAGTTCGCCTTTTATAGAGCCATCATCGTGAGTTTTAGCATAACCTACTAAATAAGAGGCAAAGCTACCCATTTTATAATATCTTTGAGTACTTTCAATAAAATCTATTCCTGGAAGTTCTAAATCAACTATCTTTTGTTTAACAATTTCTGTTAAATTCCTTCCATTCTTACCAAATTCAACTTGATAAGCCTGTTTATTTAAATATTTGAGTATTTCTGCTTCATCCATTTCAAGAATTGGAGCAAGTGATTTAGCAGTACCCTCTTTATCAACAACGTGCTGAGGATTATTTTCATCCACTGTCCTTGAGGGCTCTAGATAAGCAATTAAAGTATAAGAATTTACGCTTATTGCAAGGGCATCACCAGCAGCATCATAAATTGTACCTCTTTTGGCATAAAGTGTTTTTGTAACCGTATTTCTAGAGGCCGCAAACTTTTTTAGATTCATTCCATCTACATTTCCCGATAAAGAAACGTATAAAAGTCTTGCTATTGCAAGGCATAATAAAAGAAAAACCACTGGTAAAATAAATTTATTAGGTTTTACAGTTACTCTTTTTTTCATATTATTTTACTTGAAGTATACTAGAGTTATTATATGAAAGTCCATATTCTTTAGCAACATTAAAAATATTATCAATTGAGGCAAGTTCATCTATTTGCATAGAAAGACTTTCATTTTCCTCTTCTTGAGAAGAAATCTCTTTTTTAAGTTTTTCTACATCAATATTTGTTTTAGTAACTAAACTAGATGTGTAAACATTAAGCATTGGAATAAGACATAATAAAAGAATAATTATGAAATACATAAATTTTTCACCCTTTAAAAGTCTAACTCTTTTTTGATTTTTCTTTCTCATCTTATATCCTTTCTACAATTCTAAGTTTTGCACTATGACTACGAGAATTTTCATTAATCTCTTCATCAGTAGGCAAAATCGGTTTTTTATTAATTATTTTTATTTTAGGTTTATATTCATCAGGTATATCTATCATTCCTTTTAAAATATCATCCACTTCACTGTACTTTTTAAATATTTGTTTAACAAGTCTATCTTCCAAAGAATGAAATGTTATTACACATATTCTTCCACCCTTACTTAGCATATCAATTGCATCTGGTAAAGCTTTTTCAATAACTGAAAGCTCATTATTTACCTCAATTCTAATTGCTTGAAAAATTTCTCTTTCTGGATGATTTTTATAAAAATATGAAGCACCAACCGCTTTTTGAATAATGTCCACGAGTTCAAATGTTGTAACTATTTCTTTATTTTTTCTTTCCTTACATATTGCAGTTGCAATTACTTTAGAATATTTTTCTTCAGCATACCTAAAGAAAATATCTGTAAGTTTTTCTAATGAATATGTGTTTACAACATCTTTTGCTGTAAGAGCATTTTGCGTGTCCATACGCATATCAAGTGGTGCATTTAATTTAAAAGAAAACCCCCTTTTTGCATCATCGATCTGAGGTGAAGAAAAACCTAAGTCAAATAAGAAACCATCCACTTTTAAAATATTTTCTTTTTCTAATGTTTCTTTTAAATTTGCAAAGTTTTCCTTAAAAATAGTAAAGTTATCACCAATTGATGAAAGTGCTTCTTTAGAATAATTAACCGCATTTTCATCTTCATCGAAGGCAAATAGTTTTCCCTTTTTATTTTTTTCTAAGATAACCTTAGAATGTCCGGCATAACCAAGTGTGCAATCAACATATGTGCCACCATCTTTAATATTTAGTCCATCAATAGACTCCTTTAATAAAACACTATAATGCATCTTTTTCATCAAATAAATTCTCCGCTATATCCGCAAGTGATGAAGCATTGTCATCTAAATATGAATTAAATGCATCTTCGTCCCAAATCTCAAGATGATCGTTTACTCCAATAACTACGCATTTACCTTTTAAGCCAGCATAGTTAATTAAAGGTTCACATATACTTACTCTACCACTCTTGTCTAAACCTATATCAGAGGCTCCTGAAAAGAAAAAGCGTAAATAACCACGAGTATCTTTCTTGTTAAAAGGAAGAGTACTTAGTTTACTAACAAGTTTTTCCCACTCTTTATTTGAGTATACATATAGACATTTTTCAAGCCCTTTAGTAATTATAAAAGACTCTCCAAGTTCTAATCTATACTTAGTAGGAATAACTAAACGGTTTTTTTCATCTAGATTGTGATGAAATTGTCCTATTAGCATTTTTATTCCCCACTTTCTTCCACAGTGTGCCACTGTCTACCATTATAATACTATAAACACAAAAAAAAGTAAATATTTTCATTTACTTTTTTAATAAACTTAATCAAATTTTACATTTGTTTACAGATTAATTTTCTTCTTTTTCTACATTAAGTACTTCTTTTCCATTATATTTACCACATTTAATGCAAGCTCTATGAGGTCTTAAAGTACTTCCACAACTTGGACATTTAGTTAATGCTCCAACTTCTTTTTTAAGATGAGTTCTTCTCATTCTCTTTTTTGTTTTACTTGTTCTTCTAAAAGGAACTGCCATATTTATTCACCACCTTCATTACTACTTAATACGCACCAATTATCTCCCTTTAATTTTTCAGCATCACACAAGGTATATCTAATTGGGACTTCCAATACAATATTTTGCCACAAAAATTCATTAATATCAAGTGCATTTTGATTTTTTTCTATAAAATCTGTAATTTCATCATCAATATTAATGTCATATGGGTAATCTAACTCTTCTAGTGAAACACTATCAAGTAACACCATTGTACCATAAATATGAATATTAATAAAGTATTCATCAATATCATTTCTTGTAATAAAGCCCTCATAGTTAACATCATCAAGTTTTTTAATTGGACTATTTTCAAGAAATTTTGCATCATATGATATTTTTCCAGAAATATCAATTTTATCTTTATAGTTTAATGCACTTAAATCTAATTTCATTTTTATTTCCTTTCTAAAAAATTATATCATAAATCTTCAGATTATGAAACACTATCTTGATTTTTTATCTTCAGTATTAATCCATCTTATTAAAGGATCTGCTGTTTTAACATCATCAGGATTAAACATATATTTTGTAGGAAGAGGTTTTGTTTTAACTTCTTTCATAGGATTTTTGCCTATTTTTTCCTCAACCATTTTAATCTTCTCATTAACATTATGAAGACTTATCGCGAATCTATGAATTTCCTCTTTACTTTCAGCATTTGCTAAAGATTTTAATATTAAATTTCTAACTCCTATTAACTTATTTCTATATTCTTTTAAATTTTCCATAAACCCTCCGATATGTATTATATAATACTTATTATAATTTATCTACTTAATTTTTTATAAGCAATGTCTAGTATTTTTTCTTTACGAATAGTAACTGATCTTTTTAAAAATTCTTTTCTTTCTAATGACAAGTACATAGTATTATCTATAATATCATAAATTCTATTCATATTTATTCTTGGATACATTCTTAATAGAGCATCATTTAAATCAGGAATATCTTTTGCATAAAATTCATTATAAGTAATTTTTTTATTTTCATACGTATATACTGGGTAAATACTATATGCTACATTTTTAAATTCAGATTCGTTATTTAATAAATAGTTTATTTTTTCATCAGTTAAAAGTGGATACAACGCTGAACCACAATCATATACTGGCGCAAATTTAAGTGTTTCTCCATCATCAATTACGCCAAAATTCGATAAATGTCTATCAGTATTTCCTATTAATGTATCTATTACAAACATATTCCAAAAATTTTCTATCATCAGTTTTTTATCAAAATCATAATTTAAATTATTAAATACTTCGTAAATATCTTCGATTTTAGTGGTAAATTTTTTATCAACTCCAGTAATACTATTTGCAAGTGAAGAAAATTCAATTAATTTTTGTTTTTCATTTGTAAAATCTTTACAAGCAACCACTACTTTTTGTTTAACATCATTACCATTTTTTTCATTGTATATTCCAAGTATAACTTTTTGCACTGGAATATTTACACTTTCAAATATTTTACAACCAATATATGTAGAAAAGACATTATTAATATATACTAAAGATTTTTCATTTATAGGATCAGGAAATTTAAGCAAATAAACTTCTCCATTATAAATAATCTTTTTCTTTTTTTCACTGCCACCATACTCACATACCTTTTCTATAGAATTTGTAAAGTCTACAGCATTCATATTTACACCTCTCCTCTAACATTTATTATATAATACTTATTATTTTTTATCTACTGTAACTTTCTTCATAATCTTGAACATATTTACCATTATATGAGGCAATTGCCAGTTCCTTTAACTGCTCTGTAGGTAAATTTAAACTACCTGATAAACTATTTAGTTTTTCCAAATAATCAGACTTAAATTTAATACTTGTAAAATCAATTTTTCCATAGCCACATAGTCTTTCAAATTCATCTATTAAATTATAACTAAACACCTTATTATTAACACAAACAAACGCTATATCAAAATAATTAAACATTCCTAAAACATATAAATTGCATAATAGATATTCACATCTTTGTCTATCCTCTTTTTTAGAAAAATCAGGGTACTCTTTAAATATAATATGATATATTTCTACAATACTTTTTTCAAATTCTGTTATAGGCAAAACTCTCATATTATTAAGATTATTAATTACATTTGCTTCATTTTTTACAATATCTAAAGTATTATTTTTATCATATACTCTAAAGTTATAGCCTCCATCTTCACTATAACTTATTTCACTTATTTTTTCATCGTTTTTAGTTTTACCACTATAATAACTTACTAGTTCATTATTTTTTAATGATACCAAATATTCAATATTATCACCATTTATAACTGAAATATTTATTGAACTTTCAGTACTTCCTTTAGTAAATATTTTAGTCATATAAATAAGTTTTTCAATATTATTTGTATAATGACTTAAAACATTATCTAGAACTTCACTAGCATTTTCTCTTATAGTATCACTTTCTATACCTATAGATATATATTTATTTCCCTCATATTCATACTTTTTTTCTAATCTCATTTCAATACCTACTCTCTACATATTAATAATATAAAAAAATGTCCAGTACTTCAATAGTACTTGACATAATTTTTACATAATTATTTGTATTTTTCATACTCTTTAAATTTCAAAATCAAGCATATCATTAACTGCAATTTCATATAAATCTTGCTCGTGCTTTATAGTATCAATTAAAAACATTTTATCACTCTCATAATTTCTAAGACCTCTTAAATAAAATGGCTTATCACTATCTAATATAATAAATGGCATAATATTATTTTTTAAACATTCCTTGAACATTATCATTCTGCCGACTCTTCCATTACCATCTCCAAAAGGATGTATTTTTTCAAATTTGTAATGAAAATCTATAATATCTTCAAGGGTAATACTTTTAAGCGAATTATACCAAGAAAGAAGATTATCAATATCCTTTGGTGTATCTTTTGGCGAAGATGTATTAATTACATTTATTAGTCCTACTTTATTAGGCACTATTTTAAAACCACCAACGTTATATCTAGGATTATCTTCATCAGATGTTCCCCTTTTTAGGATCTTATTCATTTCAATAATTATGTTTTTATCTAATTTTTTTTCATAAATATCTAACATATAATCAAATAATCTAAAATGGTTTTTCATTTCTATTAAATCATCCAATTTCACTACATCATCAGATTTTGGTATATAAGAGTTTGTTACAAAAATTTCTTCGGTTTCATCCTCATTTAAATGTGTACCCTCAATCTTATTAGAATTATAAGCAAAATTCACTTGAGAATAATGATAAATATTACCTTTGAATTTTGATTTTTTTTGACTAACTAATTCTCTTTTTAATTTTTCTATATTCATAATAACCTTCCTTAAAAAGATAATATCACATTTTTATAAAGTTTTAAATGCTATATTTTCTTTTTAAAATTGCCATCAATGCCAACGCCTTCATTAGTAATAACAAAAGCACTTTTATATACTATTGAATTAAATATAAAAATCAATAATTTATATATTCAGAATATTTTTATCAATTGATATCCTCATTTTCCATTTCAATCATAAATTTATCAAAATCAGATTCAAATAATTTATCTTGGGTAATTCTATACTTTTCAAATTCAGAAAGTGCAAAACTTTCTGCTACCTTATGAGATACTTTACCAGGATTATCAAGTACATCTCTTTCATTAAATTGCAAAAATACATCTAGCTTACCTTTCCAGTCTTCCATTGTCATAGGAATATGTCTTTCAGCTTGATCTTCTGCATAATCTAAATACATTGTAACAATTCTTTCTAAAGATTTTAATTCTTCTTTTGTTAGATAGTTTTTAGCAACTATAACATCAGATGCAATTATCTTGCCATTAGGTGAATTTTTCCAATTTGTTAATCCCATATGCGCTTTTTTATGATTTGCACGGTTCACTATAATTTCTGCTGCCGTATTTCCGTGAACAGCATAGTGCATTTTATTTTGGACCGTTTTAAAAAAATCTTTTGTTATTGGTGATGATACATTATAATCTAAACTTGTTGTGTATATATCGGTAATCTTTTGATAAAAATTCCTTTCACTAATTCTTATTTCTCTGATTTCTTGTAATAATTCATCAAAATAATTTTCATTTAAAAATGTCCCATTTTTAAGTCTTTCTTTATCTAATACATATCCTTTTACAGAATATTGTTTTAAAATATTGATTGCCCACAATCTAAATTCTACTGCTCTTTTGCTATTAACTTTAAATCCAACAGCAATAATAGCATCTAAATTATAATATTTTGTTTTGTAATTTTTACCATCCCTAGCAGTATGTAAGAATTCCTTACATACTGAATCCTCACTTAATTCTTTTTCAAAAATATTAGAAAGATGCATTGTTATATTATTTCTTGTTGTTCCGAAAAGTTCGGCCATTAATTTTTGACTAAGCCAGACTGATTCTTCATCAACAATCACCTCTATTGTCTTTTCTTTATTTTGTTTTGTAAATATCAAAAATTCTACTGTTGAATTTCTTATTTGTAATGTCTGCATAACTTTTTACCTCCTGATTTAATTACATTAATAAATATATTATATCAAAATCTTCCTCTATTTATATACGAATGATGAAAGATTGCCATTTTCTATCTTAAATGTTCATCCTCATTTAAATGTGTGCCCACATTATAAGCAAAATTCACTAAAAAGATAATATCACATTTTTATTAAGTTTTAAATGCTATATTTTCTTTTTAAAATTACCATCAATGTCAACACCTTCATTAGTAATAACAAAGGCATTTTTATCTATTTTTTCGATATCTTTTTCTAAAATTGACAATTCATATTTAGAAAGAGCTACATAAGTTATATAAGTAGTAGAGTTTTCATAACCTCCCTTACCTTTCCAAAAGGTTGCATCTCTTTTTAGGTTTTCTTTTATATAACCTATTATTTTATTAGGTTCATCCTTTGTAAATATCATTGCGGTAGTACATATATTTTTCTCGTGATTTTTATCCACTACAAATGATGAAAATAATGAGTATATTATTGAATAAATCATTGTATTAATACCAAATAATATTCCACTTATAGAGTAAATAACTAGATTTATAAGAATACCTATTTTACCAACGGACATTTTCTTACTATTAAGTGAAGCAACTACGCCGATAATATCAGTTCCTCCACATGAACCACCAACTGAAAAGAACATTCCGGCTCCATAACCAACGATTAATCCGCCAATTAATGTACTTGTTATAAGTTCACCCACAATTGGAGTTTCTGGTATTGGTATAAATGATAATGCTAAAGTTTGTACAGCAATACATAGTAATGTACGTCTAAAAAACACATCATTAACCTTTAAATAAGCAAGTATAAAAAGTGGAATATTAAAAAGTAAATTTAAAATACCAGATATATCAAATGTACTTTCTAAAGTAAAAAGTTTAATAAGTATTTCATTAATAAGTTGTGAAAGTCCTAAAACGCCACCATTAAAAAGCCCCATAGGTCTTATAAAAAGATTTACGCCAAGAGAATAAATAATAACTCCCATAACTGCTTTTATAAAACTTTTTGTGTCCCAATCATACATTGCTTTCACTTTCTATCAACCTACCTTAAATTAATTATAATATATTTTAAAAAAATATGAAACTAAAACATTTCATATTTTCATTAAAAAGGCATTTTCATATTACCATTTGACATACTTTTCATCATTTTTTTCATTTGTTCAAATTGATTAATAAGTCTATTAACATCCTCGACTTTCATACCAGAGCCATTTGCAATTCTTATCTTTCTTTGAGCCTTTAAAACCTCTGGATGACGTCTTTCGTAAGGAGTCATTGATAAAATTATTGCTTCAACGTGAGCCATTTCTTTAGGATCGATACTTACATTATTAAGTCCCATTTTTCTAGCACCTGGGATAAGCTTAAGTAAATTTTCAAGTGGTCCAAGTTTTTTAATTTGTTTCATTGTATTTAAAAAGTCTTCGAAATCATATTTACCCTTAAGCATCTTTTTGCTTAAATCTTTTGCTTCATCCTCACTCATTAAGCCTTCAGCTTTTTCGGCAATAGATAAAATATCTCCCATATCAAGAATTCTATTTGCCATTCTCTGGGCATCAAATAAAGAAAGTCCATCCATCTTTTCACTATCACCAATAAATTTAATTGGTACATTAGTAAGGTGCCTTACACATAAAGCAACTCCACCTTTTGAGGTACTGTCCATTTTAGTTAAAATACAGCCAGTTAAATGAAGTGCTTCATTAAAGCCTTTGATAACATTTATAGCATCTTGTCCTATCATTGAATCAATAACAAGTATTTTTTCATCAACTTTAAAGTTATCCTCGACGCTTTTAAGTTCATCCATTAACTTTTCATCAAGCTGAAGTCTTCCGGCAGTATCAATGATAATATAATCATTATTATTTTCTTTAGCATAAACTAGTGCATCAGTTATTATTTCATTTACAGTAGCATTATCTTTTGAAAAAACCGGAATATTTAATTCTTTACCAATTTGTTTAAGTTGTGTAATAGCCGCAGGTCTATATATATCACAAGCCACAAGTAAAGGTTTCTTATTATATTTTTTTCTTAAAAATAATGAAAGTTTTCCAGCAGTAGTTGTTTTACCACTACCTTGAAGTCCCACGAGCATAAGTACTGAAGGATTACCACTTACATATAAATCTTCACTTTCTCCAAG
>DJOC01000075.1:12673-13768 GCA_002439555.1 Caryophanales bacterium UBA6448
GTAAATTCTTTAACTATTTCATAGTTTACATCTGCCTCTAAAAGAGCCATTCTTATTTCTCTTATTGCACCATCAATATTATCTTCAGTAATTTTGCCCATACCTTTAATATTTTTAATAGCACTTGATAATCTATCTCCTAAATATTCAAACATTTTAACCTCGTTTCTTAATTATTTTACCATACAAACAAAAAAAATCCTATAAATAAATTATAGAATTTTTTATTTATTTTATGGATTAAAAACTATTCTTGCATACCCATTTCCAGAATGCCCTGTTTCAGAAGTTCCAGAAGTGCCAGTAAATGATGAACTCCCCGCTGTAGTCGAGGCATTTGTTAAATAATATGATGATGTAAGTTTACAACCAGATGGGCAACTTGAGGCTGTTGAAGACGTATAAACATAGCCTGAGCCACCACCGCCGCCATTTGACCATGAGGAAGATGCTCCAGCACCTCCACCATACCAGCCGCCGCCACCGCCACCGCCAATATAGCTTCCAGAACCACCATTTCCACCTTTACCAAATGATCCAGTATTTGCTCCCTTTGTACTACTATATACACCTGCGGCTCCTCCAGCTGTTTGAGTACCTCCTCCTGCTTGAGTTCCACAATTATTTTGAGAAGCACTACCTCCACCACTTGTTCCACCGCCAACACCACCAGCAGCACATGAGTCTTGACCTTTTCCACCGCCACCACCGGCAACAATCACTCTAGAATATAAACTATCTTGAGCAATTCTTATATCACTAGCTCCACCACCGGAGCCACCATTAGTTGATGCAGCTGTACCGCCACCATTAAATCCGGCTGTTGTTCCAGTTGAGCCTTGACCACCAACATAAACAAAAAGGCTAGTTTTTTCATTTAAATTAATAGTTCCAGTAGAGTAACCACCATTACCACCACTATTACCACCTTGTGCACCCCAAACGTATAATGTATATGAACCACGACAAGGGGTTGTGTAATTTTGTACAGCACCAGTGTATGAAAAATTTGAAGTCGTTGAGGCTGCACACACCATGCTAAATGATTTACTTGATGTTTTCCCTGAAGCATCTTTTGCATGAACATAATATGTA
>DJOC01000090.1 GCA_002439555.1 Caryophanales bacterium UBA6448
TTTGCAAAATATGATTTAAACAAAATAAAAGAGAATACATGGTATGAAGTTGAAGGTGTCTTTGATACAGTTAAGGATAATGATGGGTATAAAGCTCTCGTTATTAATGTAATAAATATTAAAGAAATAGATGGAAGTAAAGAAGAGCAGTATGCTTATCCTTGTTATTCTTATGATGATGGAAGTTGTTCTGCCTTAAACAATTATGATTTTGGAGAAAATAAATATGATATTCAAAATTAACATTTAAATAATTATGTGGTATTACTTTCTAAAAAAGTGATACCTTTTTAAATTTATAATTAGGTAAGTTGCAATAATAAATGAAAATGTTTTAAAAGCAAATTTATGGGATTTATTTAAGAGATAAAATATAATTTAGTATGAAATTAATACCTTTATGGTATTTTTGGTGAGAAAAAATTATAGATGCATAATGTAACTTTTAAGCAATATAATAATAGTAATGTACTAGTTGACTTTTATAGAAGTTTATAGTATATTAAAGTTGCATTTGAAAAAGTGTAATAAAAAAAGCGGTGATCCCGACCATAACAGGGAACTAAAAAAGGAAACTAGAGAGCTTACTCTAGTTTTATTTTATAATTTTATATAAATGGAATATGGGGGGATTGGCAATGAAAAATGAATTATATTTAGTTAGATTGGATTCAAAATATTGTAATTATTTACGCAAATTTGATAATAAAGCACCCTATAATTATAAAGAAAAGGAATTACGACCATTCATTGGAGTGCTATTTACAATTGAAAATTGTATGTATTTTGCTCCTTTATCTAGTCCAAAGCCAAAGCATTTAAACTTAAAGCAAAACTTGATTTTCTTAAGATAGATAGCGGAAAACTTGGTGCAATAAATTTTAATAATATGCTTCCTGTAACTGAAAAGAATATAATTAAAATAGATTTAAACAAAGATTGTTTAACTAAATCAGAAGCAAAATATACTTTATTATTAGAAAAACAGTTAAGATGGTTAAATCGTAATAGTGAAAAAATATTTGGCCGCTCAAAAAAAATTATATGATAAATATTTAGACGGATCTCTTGATAAATCTATATATAAAAGATGCTGTAACTGAGGAAAAGTGTAAATTATATAATAAGAGTAAGTAATATAAAACCTTTATAAGTATTTTTTTATAAAAATAACCGGCAAAAATAATAGGCAAATTACAAAGCTTATGATAAAATTTATTTTATAAAAATAAATTATGAGGGAAATGTAATTATGGACATAAATGAAATATATCAAAAAGAAAAAGTAATTAATTCTTATTTTAGAAAAACGATGTTATGGAAATTAGAGTAAGAGATTATTCATATGACTATTTCTTAAGCGGATTTAATTATGAAAGTGAAGTTAGATACGAAGAATAAAATTAATACCTTTTTGGTATTTTTTTTAATACTTTAAGCTATATTTCAGTTATGAATAGTATTTTAATTTTTGGTGGTGGTAATTATAAAAATACTAGTTATCGAGGATGAATATAATTTAGCAGATGCAGTAGCAAGTATGTTAAAAAATCAAAAATATACGGTTGAAATAAAAACTGATGGTCAAAGTGGTTACGATGAAGCATTAACTGATACTTATGATTTAATAATACTTGATGTAATGCTTCCATATAAAGATGGTTTTGAAATTTTGAATGATTTAAAGAAAAATAAAATTACCTCTAAAATATTAATGCTTACCGCTAAAAGTAATATCGAAGATAAAATGAACGGATTCAATGGTGGTGCAGATGATTACTTAACAAAACCATTTCATATGGAAGAATTAGTTGCGAGAGTAAATATTCAATTAAGAAAAAATAAAATATGTGACAATAAAATAATTAAATTAGGAGATATAGTTCTTAATATCCAAAATATGGATTTAATAAATGAAAAAAATAATCACAAAGTTAAAATTATAGGTAAGGAGTTTCAACTATTAGAACTTCTTATGAATAATCCTAATCAAATAATGGAAAAAGAACAGTTATTTGTAAAAATTTGGGGTTATGATAGTGAATGTGATATTAATACTCTTGAGGCATATGTATCATTTATTAGAAAAAAATTAAAACTAATTAAGTCCATTATAAATTTAAAAGCTATTAGATATATTGGTTATATTCTGGAGGTAAAAGATGAAGAAATTGAGAAATAAAGTTTTCTTTATAATTTTTTCTATATTAACAATTTTTATCTCTTTTATTATAATCGGGGGTATTATTAAAAATTATTATGAGAAAAAAAATTCAATTTTCGAAATATTAACAACAATTCCTAGTAATTTAGATAGAAATAGTAATGAAGAATTTTCAAGTAATGAAAAATTGCCCAATCAAAATATCAGAAAAATATATTTAGATTTTTCTATATATTCTATAGTTCTTGATGAAAATGGAAATTTTAAGTCAATTATCAATCATACAGATAATGAGAAATATGATGAAAAAAATGTTAAAAAAATTGCTGAAAATATAATTAAAAATCACACTAAAAATTTAAGTATAGGCAATCTTTATACAGAAAAATATGCTTATGTTTTTACAATGAATAATACACTAATTTTAATGGACAATACTGGTGTCAATAATTCTTTATTAAGACAATTAATTTTTAGTATAATTATTTTAATTATTTGTGAAATAATTATTTTCTTAATTTCGTATTTATTAACGAAATGGATTATTAAGCCTGTACAAGAATCTTTTGAAAAACAAAAAGTTTTTGTTGAGGATGCCTCTCACGAACTTAAAACTCCTTTGTCAATTATAACTGCAAGTGCCGATGCATATTTTAATGATAAAAATGATAAATGGGTTTATAATATGAAAAATGAATCTGAAAGAATGATAAAACTTGTTACTGAATTACTTGATTTAGCAAGTACAGAAAGAAAAAATAATTTACTGATGCTAAATAGTAATTTATCAGAAACTGTCGAAAGTTGTATTTTAACTTTTGAAAGTATGTTTTATGATAAATATATAAATCTTAAATACGATATTAAACCGGAAATATATTTTTTTTATAATGAAGATTTGATGATTGAGTTATGTAGCATTCTTATAGATAATGCAATTAAATATTGTAATGAGTGTGGTAATGTTTACATTAATTTTTATAAGCAAAATAAGCAAATATTTTTTGTTATTAAAAATACTGGTATGGCAATCGATGAAAAAGATGAGAAAAAAATATTTGAAAGGTTTTATAAAATAGATAAATCTAGAAATCGAAATAATAATAATTATGGGCTTGGACTTGCAATTGCTAAAAATATTGTTTTAACACATAAAGGTACGATAGCTGCCCATTCAGAAAATGGATATACAACATTTACAGTAATATTTAATAAAAAATAAAGTTTCAGTTATGTTTCAGGTTATTTAGTTATTATGCTCCTGTAAAGGAGGTGAAATATGCATATAAAGATTATTGGAAAAAATTCTAGTAATAGAATAAAATTATTGAAAAACATAAATAAAGTGCAAAAAGAACTTAATGATTTTTTGGATATTGAGATCTTAGAGGATGATAAAACTATTAAACAATATCAAAATATTCCAATGCCAATTTTTATGATAAATGATAAAATAATTAGCAATGGAAAAATATTGACTGACCGAGAAATAAAGCATTTTATAAAAAATTTTGCATAAATAATAGGTAGGTATCATATGATATCTACTTTTCAGTTATATTTCAGTTTCGTTATTTAAATTATTTTTGATGTTAGAAAAGGAGGAATTTAACATATGAATGAAAAACTTTTAAAGGAGGTATTATATGATTTCAGTAAAAAATCTTACAAAATATTATGGTGATCATCTTGCTGTTGATAATATATCTTTTGATATAAGTCAAGGGCAGGTTTATGGCTTTTTAGGACCAAATGGAGCAGGAAAATCTACAACAATGAATATTATCACTGGATTACTATCTCCGACTAATGGAAAAGTAATGATTGGTAAATATGACATTTTTGAAAACCCTAATGAAGCCAAAAAATTGATTGGGTATTTACCTGAACAACCGCCATTATATTCTAATGAAACACCTATGGAATATTTAACATTTGTCGGTGAAGCAAAAGGGTTAAAAAATGAAGAACTTTATAAGAAAATTTCTGATGTTATCAATAAAACTGGAATTTATGAAGTAAGAAACAAAAGAATTTCCACATTGTCAAAAGGTTATAAACAAAGATTAGGAATTGCTCAAGCTTTACTCGGAAATCCCAAAGTAATTATTTTAGACGAACCAACCGTTGGACTAGATCCTATACAAATAATTGAAATAAGAGAACTAATTAAAGAATTAGGTAAAACTCATACAGTTATTTTTTCTTCACATATATTGTCGGAAGTCCAAGCAATTTGTGATCAAATAATTATGATAGCTAAAGGGAAACTAGTAGCTTTTGGTAAACCAGAGGAAATTCAAAAACAGCTTTTATCTTCGAATGAAATTGTCTTAACTACCGATGCAACAATCGAAGAAATAAAAACATATTTAAAAGAAAATAAAGATATAACAAATATTAATAAAGAAGATGTTAAGTCAAAGTATAATATAATTCATATAAAAACAAATTTGGAAAATATATATGATTTATCTTCATTAATTTTTTCTAAACTTGCAAAGAATAAAAAAATTATTTATGAAATGTCCGTAAAAAAAGGTACATTGGAAGATATTTTTATTGAGTTATCAGATGGTAACAATAATAAAATTGTTAACGAAAGTAAAGGTGATAATAAGTGATAGCAGTTTTAAAACACGAATTAAGAAATTATTTTACTAATTTTACTGCATATATTTTTGGAGCATTTTTATTAGTTATAATTGGAGTTGGAGCAATGATTTATAATATCCAATATTCAATAAGTAATTTTGAATATGTATTAAGCTTTAGTAGTATAATATTTGTGGTAATTATTCCACTTCTTACAATGAAAGTTATAGCGGAAGAAAGAAAACAAAAAACAGATCAACTTTTGTATTCTTTACCAATTTCTACAACAAAAATAGTTATTGGAAAATACTTAGCACTATTAATTATTTATTTAATTCCATTTTGTATTATTTCTATTTATCCGTTAATTTTTTCTAAATATGGTGAAGTATATTTACTAACTTCATATTGTAGTTTAATAGCATTTTTCTTTGTTGGTGCTGCTTTAATTGCTCTTGGTGTATTTATTTCATCATTAACTGATAATCAAGGATTTGCTGCGGGAATCAGTGTTGCAACTATTCTATTTAATTATTTTAGTGTAAGGCTTGCTGAGTACGTATCTGCAACTGCAGTAGGCTCTGTTATTACAATACTAATTGCAATAATTTTGATTGGAATAATTATTCATTATATAACTAAAAATAATACTTTTGCATATGCAACATCATTTGGACTTTTAATTATAACAGGTGTATTATATTTAATTAATTCCTCATCCTTTGAGGGACTTGTACCGAATATTATAAAAAAACTTTCCTTGTTTGAAAGATTAAATACATTTGTAAATGGTATGTTTGATTTAACCGCAATTGTTTTTTTCTTGTCAGTAGCATTTTTCTTTATCTTTTTAACAGTTCAATCTCTTGAGAAAAGGAGGTATAATTAATGATTAAAAAACTAAAAATTAAATTAAAAAATAAAATAAATGATATAAAGGATTATTTGAAACCTAAAAGTAAACTAGCCTCAAAAGCTGGATCATACTCCTTAATTACCACGACTATAGTATTAGCAATTATTATTGTTATAAATATTTTTGTAACAACATTACCAACTAAATATACAAAATTTGATATTAGTTCTAGTAAATTATATTCAATAACTAGTAATACCAAAGTAGTGGTTAATAATTTAAAACAAGATGTAACAATATATTGGATAGTTCAAGCTGACCAAGAAAATAATATAATTGAAAACCTTCTTTCAAAATATAAAAGTTTATCAAAACATATAAAAATTGTAAAGAAAAATCCGGATGTATTTCCAACATTTACCGAGCAATACACTGATGAAGAAGTACCCAATAATAGTTTAATCGTTGTTTCCGGGGATAGACATAGATATATTAGTTATAATGATATTTACGTTCAAAGTGCTGATATGTATTCTTATTCCTATACAACATCTTTTGATGGGGAAGGTGCTATTACCTCTGCAATAGATTATGTTATTACCGAAGATTTACCACAATTATATGTTATTGAGGGTCACGGTGAAACCGAGTTGCCTTCGACATTTGCTGATAATATTGAAAAAGAAAATATCCAAGTAAATACATTGTCATTACTTAATATTGATAAAATCCCTGAGGAAGCTGATGCCTTATTAATATATAATCCCTCTAGTGATATTTCTGAAGAGGAAGCTACTATGCTAATAGATTATGCAAATAATGGTGGTAAATTATTAGTTATGTCTGGCCCAAGTGAAAATGGCGAATTAAAAAATCTTAATAGCATTTTGAATAAATATAATATAACGGTTGTAAAAGGTATTGTAATTGATGAAAATAGAAATAATTATGCATTTGGTTATCCATATATTCTGATGCCTCAAATAGAAAATACAAATATTACAAGTTCATTAATTGATGAAAATTACAAAATAATATTACCACTTTCTCAAGGACTAAAAGTTGAATCTAGTAGTGATGCAACTGTAACTAAATTACTAACTACATCAAGTGATTCATTTAGTAAAATTGCAGGATTTAAATTAGATACATATAAAAAGGAAAGTGGCGATATAGATGGTCCATTTACACTTGGAGTTTTAATTGAAACAAATAGTGATGGGCAAATTATATGGTATTCATCATCTGACTTTTTAAATGATAAATATAATGCATATTCTTCAGGAGCAAATGTAGACGTCGCAATGAATTCATTATCATCTTTAATTGGTGAAAAGGAAGCACTTGCAATTCGTAGTAAAAGCTTAAATTATAATTATTTAACAATCGATGAATCAACAGCCTCTACTATAAAATTATTGATGATTGGTGTTTTCCCACTTGCTTATGTTGCAATAGGTACATACATAATTGTTAAAAGAAGGGTTAAACAAAATGAAGAAAATTAATATCAGTAAAAATGTAAAAGTTAAAAAACTAATTATTTTATGTATTATTTTATTTTCTTTTTCTATTATTACCGTATTCCTTAATCATTATGAACAAAAAAGTGAAGAAATACGTAATAGTAATGAAATAGTGTTAAAAGTGGATAGTAGTTCAGTTGAAACAATATCTTGGGAATATAATGATGAAAAATTTTCATTTTATAAAGAAGATGAAAAATGGATATATGATAATGATAATACTTTTCCAGTTGATAGTAGTAAAATAGAGAGTATATTATCTAATTTCGAAGAATTTGGAGTTTCATTTATAATTGAGAATGTCGAAGATTATAAACAATATGGTTTAGATAATCCAGAATGTATAATAAAAATAAAAACATCTGATAAAGAATATCAAATCCTAGTAGGAGATTTTAGTAAAATGGATGAACAACGATATGTTGATATAGGTGATGGAAATGTATATTTAGTAAGTAAGGATCCAACTGATTATTTATCAACTGATTTAAAAAATATTATTTTAAATGATAAAATAGATAACGTTGAAAATGTTACTAAAATTAAGTTTTCTGGAGATTATAACTATGAAATAAATTATGAAGAAAATAGTAAAAATAGTTATAGCAAAGATGATGTTTATTTTACGAAAAAAAATAGTGAAGTTATACCATTAGATACAAGTAAAGTAAATAGTTATATAGATACAATAACCTCATTAGATTTAAGTGAATATGTAACATATAATGTTTCAGAAAAGTTGCTTAAAGAGTATAATTTAGATGATCCTAAATTATCTATAACATTGGATTATAATTATGTAGATGAAAATAAAAAAACACAAACTGGTGCAGTAACTATACATATTGGTTATAATCAAAGTGAATGGAAAAAAGCTCAAAAGGCAGAAGAAAAAAATTCTGATGATATACCTAGTGTTACAAAATATATCCGTATAGGAGACTCTAAAATAATTTATAAAATAGATGATACTACTTATGATGAATTAATTGAATCTTCACAAAACAGTTTAAGACATAGTAAAGTAGTATGGATGAATATGGGTGATGTAACTAAAATTGATGTTACTTTAGAGGGTAACACCCATACATTTACTCCGAAAGAGAATAAAAATGAAACGGTATGGTATTATAATAAGAATAAGATATCAATTGATTCTTTTGAAAGCACACTGAAAAATTTAAATGTTAGCAGCTTTACATCAGCACAGGCCTCAGATAAAGAGGAAATCAGTTTGTCAATTTATTTAAATAATGATAATTTTTCTAAAATAGATCTTAAGATTTATAGATATGATGGCAAAAAGTGTCTTGTTGTATTAAATGGTGAAAGTTATGCCTATATTACAAGATCTAATGTAACAGATTTAATTGAGTCAGTTCAAGCAGTTGTTTTAGATTAAAATATATTAGATTAAAATATATATTAAAACTGAGGATAGTTCTTCAATTTTTTTGATAAATTATGCTATAATCATTTTAAGGAGAAAAAGTGAAAAAGTCGGGATTACTTTTAATAAAATTAAGATTAAACATCTTGCATAAATATATAAATAAATGTTATATTATAAATAGGAACGTGATAGATTAACGTTACCTAAGTTTATTCAAAGGCAGCGTTATCCTATATTTTAGAAATCAAAAGTTGTAATAAGCAAATGATGAATTCTATTATACTACGGATGACGCTTCTTATTTTGTCTTGATATGTTACAACCAAGAAAAATAATATGATACAGATAAGTAGTTTTTCGTGCGTTTTTTTTCACACACATTCCTCCTCTCCATTGAAATCAAAGATGCAAAATTACACCCAAAACCCTTTGGACTATTGGAAAGGTAACGCCATTCCTGCACGTTCAAGTAAGTATTATACATATGTATTTTAGCATTGCAACAACTTCGACAAAACAAGACAAAATATGCTATGAATTTATAGAAAATTTACTTTATGCGATGTTATAATTAGGTAGAAAGAAGTGATTATGAATGAAAAATAAAAAACTAATTAATAGTTTTAAATATGCTTTTGAGGGAATAAAAAATGCTTTTAAATCAGAAAAAAATATGAAAATACACGTATCTATTGCATTTCTTGTAGTGCTGTTTGGTATACTTTTAAAGATTAAAACTTGGGAATGGATTGTATGCATAAGTTATTTTGCTTTGGTTATTGGCACGGAATGCTTTAATACCGCAACCCGAGATAGTTGTTAATTTAGCAATGCCAGAAATTAATAAAGATGCAAAAAGATCAAAAGATATTTCTGCAGGTGGAGTTTTAGTTTTGCTACCAGCTCTGCAGTAGTGGGACTTATCATATTTGTACCTAAAATATTAGCCTTATTTAAATAAGAGATTAATGGCTTTTTAGGTATTTTTTTTGAAAGGAAAATAAAAATGGAAATTATTGAGATTTTAAATGAAGAAAAATATTTGAAAGAATATATAGGGCTTTGTTATTTAGAGTGGTCCTCAAAAAGTATGGCATTAGAAAAATATATTGAATATAAATTTAAAAGTATAAAAACTGATGACAATGTCATAAGTGTATTAGGCCTTATAAATGATAAAAAGTTAATAGGTTTTATTTCATTATTTAAAATAGATGGTGATGAAAGAAAAGATTTATCTCCTTGGCAATTCACTATGTATGTAAAAAAAGAGTATCGCAAAAAAGGTTATTCAAAATTATTAAATGATGCTTTACTTAAAAAAACAAAATCATTAGGTTTTGTAAAAGTATATTTAAAATCTAATTTAGTTAATTATTATGAAAGATTTGGTGCTATTTTTATTGAAAAACTTAATAATGAAGAAAGTTTATTTTATATAAATTTATAATTATCTCGTCAAAACGTTAAAAAATGCATGCTTTTATGTCGTCAAAACGTTAAAATTTTAGCAAAATATCTTGTCAAAACGTTAAAAAAAGTATAAAATATATTTAGAAAGAGGGGATAATATGAATGAAAAAATATATTTCAAAAGGAAGATTTATAACAAATTAGTAGAGTGGAAAGAAAGTAGTAATGGAACAACTGCACTTTTGATTGAGGGAGCAAGACGTATTGGTAAAAGTACAATTGCAGAACAGTTTGCTAAGAACGAGTATGAAGAATACATACTTATTGATTTTAATATTGCTCCAATTGAAATAAAAAATTTATTTATTTATGAAAGAAATGACATTGATCTTATTTTACAAAAACTGCAATCATTTTATGGAAAAGTATTACCAACAAGAAAGTCACTGATTATTTTTGATGAGGTCCAGTTTTGCCCTGAAGCAAGATCACTTATTAAATATTTGGTGGCTGATGGAAGATATGACTATTTGGAAACTGGTTCATTAATTTCAATAAAAAAGAATGTTCAAAACATAATTATTCCTTCAGAAGAAAAGAAAATTAATATGTATCCTTTAGATTTTGAGGAGTTTTTATGGGCTCTTGGTGATGTAAATACTATACCTTTTTTAAAACAATGTTTTGATAATAAAAATAGTGTTGATATTGCACATAACCCTATAATGAAAAAATTTAGAACTTATATTCTAGTTGGTGGTATGCCACAGGCGATTGTTGAATATATAAAAACAAAAAGTTTTGATAAGGTTGATGATAAAAAAAGAGATATATTATCTTTATATCAAGAAGATATTAATAAATATGGTGACAATAGTAAAAAAATATTAAGTATTTATCAAAATATTCCAGGTCAACTATCAAATGGAAATAAAAAATATAAAATTACGGCAATTGATAAAAAAGCAAGAAATCAAAATTATGAAGAAGAATTGATTTGGTTGGATGAAGCAAAAATTATTAACCTATGTAATAATGTCACTGATCCAAGTGTTGGACTTGCTCTTACTAAAGACGATAATCATTATAAATGCTACCAATCTGATGTTGGACTTTTGGTTACACAAGCATTTATTAATAAACCTTTTGTAGATAACGAAATATATAAGGCTATACTTTTTGATAAATTAAATGTTAATGAGGGAATGATAATGGAAAATTACGTTGCTCAAACACTTAAGGCAAAAGGGTATGAACTATTTTATTATTTTAAAAATGATAATGATGTTATAGAAAATAATATGGAAGTTGATTTTGTTATAGTTCAAGATAAAAAATTAAATCCAATTGAAGTAAAATCTGGAAATTATAAAAAACATACATCAATTGATAGATTTAAGGAAAAGTTTAAAAAAAGTGTTGGAACTAGATATGTTCTTCACACAAAAGATTTAAAAGTTGAAGGCGATATTGTTTATCTACCATTATATATGGCTATGTTTTTATAATTTTAAGGTGGTTTTATACCATCTTTTTAAATATAATAAATTGTTAAAATTTTGATGGAAATAAGTATAATGTAAACAGTTGTTGCTATTAAAATAAAAAAATAAATGATATGATTTTAACTGAAAGGAAGGAAAATATGACTTTAGGAGAGAAAATAAAAAAGCTTCGAAATAATGCTAATATTTCACAAGAAGATTTAGCGGAACAAATAGGTGTTTCAAGACAAATAGTTACTAAATGGGAAAAGGATGCAGGACTTCCAGATATTCAAAATTTAAAGAAAATCGCAAAAGTATTTGATATTTCAATTGATGAATTACTTGATTATAAAGATGAACTTTTTGAAAAAGATATTATCGAAGAAAACTACACTTTAGAGGGCATTACAAAAACTGGAAAATGTCGTAGTAAGGAAGAACAATATGTAGTAAATAGATTTGATGGTGCTATTTCAATTTACTCT
>DJOC01000096.1:0-978 GCA_002439555.1 Caryophanales bacterium UBA6448
AAAATTTTAAAATTATTTAAACGAATAGTAAACTTTATTTTCAAGTTTTATATTATTTTCTTTGGCATAATTTGTTACACTTAATACTTTTATATCATTTTCATATAAGACATCAATTAATTTTTTTACTGCCTCAACCGTAGTTTTATAGGAATCATGAAAAAGAATAATGTCTTTATCATTAGCATTTTCTAAAACATATTTCACTATAAAATCTGTATCTTTATATTTCCAATCGTGAGTATCTTTATCCCACAAAATAAATGATGTACTAAGTACTTTTAAGATTTTATTATTATAGGCTCCGTATGGTGGCCTTGTTAAAGAAAGATAATCCCCTGTAATTTCATAATATATTTTATTTGTTTTATCAAAATCACTTTCAATTTTCTTAATTTTATTTTTGGTAAAAAGGCTGTGATCGTAACTATGGTATCCTATTTCACTATTTGAGTTATAAACTTTACTAACAATATCTTTTTGACTTGTCATTTTATTTCCCACCATAAAAAATGTGGCGGACATATTATGACTTTCTAAATAATCTAATATTTCTAAGGTATTTTCGTTATTCGGGCCATCATCAAATGTAAATATTAATGTTTCATTTTGCGTATTTATAACTGGAATACTTTTAGGATAACAAATCATTATCAAAAGTAAATATAAAATTAAAATATATTTTAAAATATTTTTCATAATTAATTATATGAAAAAAGGAAAAATTTACTTATTTTCCTTTAACTTATATAAAATATTTAGTGCTTCGATAGGCGTTGTATTTAAAATATCAATTCCTTCGAGAATATCTTTAGGTTTTTCTTTCTTTTCCTCGAAATCAAATGATAACTGCTCTTTAACTGGCTCTTTTTTATTTGAATTTTCAAGACTATTTAATATTTCATCCGCTCTTTTAATAAGGCTTTCAGGAAGGCCCGCTAAAGAGGCAACGTGAACACCATAACTTTTATCAATAGC
>DJOC01000096.1:1013-10946 GCA_002439555.1 Caryophanales bacterium UBA6448
TTATGAAGAAAGTATAAATTTCCACCCTCTTCTTTTGCATCTACGTGAACATTTTTAATAGACTTATATTTTTTATCTAAAACTGTAAGTTCGTGATAATGAGTTGAAAATAAAGTCTTACATTTTATATTATCACAAATATATTCAATTATACTTTGAGCAATTGCCATACCATCATATGTAGCGGTTCCTCTTCCTAGTTCATCAAAGATTATTAAACTATTTTCAGTCGCATTACTAATGGCATTATTAGCCTCACTCATCTCAACCATAAAAGTTGATTTACCTCCAGCAAGGTCATCAGAGGCCCCAATTCTTGTAAAGATTTTATCTATTATCGGTAGTTTTGCAGATTTACAAGGAACAAAGCAGCCTATTTGAGCCATAATTATAGTTATAGCAATTTGTCTCATATAAGTTGATTTACCACTCATATTTGGTCCAGTTATTAAATAAGCACAAATATTTTCATTCATTTTGCAATCATTTGCCACAAAAGTGCCTTTTAAAGTATTTTCGACAACTGGATGTCTTCCTTCGATAATTTCTAAATCGTGATTTTCATTAAGAAGTGGTCTTACTAAATTATATTTTTCACTATCAATTGAAAATGCTACCATTACATCTAGGAAACTTAAACTATCGGCGGTCTTACGCATATCTTCGACATAAGTTTTAACTTCATTTTTAATGTCCATAAAAAGTGAATATTCAAGGTCAATAATTTTTTCCTCTGCATTTAAAATCATATCTTCTTTTTCTTTTAACTCGGGAGATATAAATCTTTCACCATTAGCAAGGGTTTGTTTTCTTTCAAAACCAAATTTTTCAGCATCTTTTGCCTGTGCTTTACTTATTTCAATATAATAACCAAATACTTTATTAAAACCTACTTTTAAGTTTTTAAACCCTGTTTTTTCCTTAATTTCATTTTCAAATTTAGCAATAAAATCTTTACCATTTTTCTTTATTTCTCGAAGGCTATCTAAATCTTGATTATAGCCCTCTTTAATAAGATAGCCCTCTTTTAAAGTAATTGGAGGATCATCATAAATACTTTTTTCAAGTAAATCATAAATTTCCTTAAATGGTTTAATTTCTAAATCAAAATTTAATTTTTTAACTATTTCAATTATTTCTGGAAGTGGTTTTAAACTTCTTTTTAACTGGAGCATATCTCTTGCATTAAATGAACCATTTGTAAGTTTACCTGTAAGACGCTCTATATCATATATTTCATCAAGAAGTGTAATAAGGTTATCTTTTAAAATGAATTCATCATTAAGTTTTTCAATCATATCATATCTTTTATTAAGCTTAGATATATCCTTAAGTGGAGAAAGTAACATATTACGAAGTTTTCTACTTCCCATTGCGGTCTTACATTTATCTAAAAGCCATAAAAGTGAAAACTCTCTATCTTTATTACGAACTGTTTCAGTAAGCTCTAGGTTATTTGCACTATAGGCATCCATATATAAATAATCTTCATTAGATATGACCTCAATATCATTAATTGTCGATAAATCCTTAAGTGATAAAGTTAAATAACCAAATAAATGTCTAACTCCCATTTTACATCTTATATCATTAAGCTTATTATCAATATTTTCAGGAAGAGTTTCAGCAAGATCTGTATAATAATCAATTTCAATATTATAATCATTTTTTAAAGTATTAATTAAAGCTACTTCTTCATTACCATTAAAAATTACCTCTTTAATATTGTATTTAAATATTTCAGTAATAATTTTATTGATACTTTTTGATACTTTGGAACTTATTAGTCTTCCAGTGGAAATATCTAAAGCTGTTAATATATAAGTATCTGGGTAAACTAAAAGTGAGGCTACAAAAGAGTTTTCATAAGACTTTAATAGTTCAAGATCGGCAATTGTACCTTTTGAAATAACATCAGTTACTCCCCTTTTAACCATCCCTTTAGTGGATTTAGGATCTTCGAGTTGTTCACATATTGCGACTTTATAACCTTTATTAATAACTTTCTCAATATAACTTTTTACAGCATGATAAGGTACCCCACACATTGGTACTCTTTCCTCGAGCCCAGCAACCCTGCCTGTTAAAGTAAGTTCAAGTTCTTTCGAAGCTATTAAAGCATCTTCGAAAAAAAGTTCATAAAAGTCTCCCAAACGATAAAATAATAGCACATCAGCGTATTTATCTTTTATTTCCATATACTGAGCCATCATTGGACTTAATTTATTTCTATCTACTTCACATCTTTTCATATTAACTATCTAGTTTATACAAAGGATTAATCTTTCTTATCAAAGCAAAATCATCCTCATTAAACTTTTCTCTTGCTTCCTTTCTTTTATAACTATTCGTATTTAAGGTTATATATAATTTTAAAATCTCTTTTCGAAGAAGTATCTCAGTTTCAAAATTATCTCTATTTAAAATTATATATTTTATCATATTTTTGGTTTCTATAGCATATTTATCAATTTCTAAAGATAAATATTCATAAAGATCTGCATATATTATATTTGCTAAATAAGGTTTATAATTACGTAAAATATTTATTTTTTCATTAACAATATCATTACTAGTTTCTATATCATCATTTAAAAATAATTCTAATTGAGTAAAAGGGTCTGTTTGAATACTATGAAGTATTGCACTAAAAATTTCCATCAAGGTAAATCTTAAAAAGTCATTTAAACTTCTTACTTCATAGGTAAGCTTTTTTAACTTATCATCAGCCAAATTCATTATTTCATCTTTAATAATAATTTTACTATAAAAGTTTATAATAAGGTCTAATGCATAATCTTCATCTGTAAGAAAATCGGTATACATAGTATTTTCATTAACCTCTTTTTTGAAACTTACAGCATAATAAAAATTAAGTGTTCTGATAATATTTGTAAATAGAAACTGTTCTTTTTTATTATATAATTCCATAATATTTTCGTATATTATTCTAAATTTATCATAACTTCTCTCTTTAACAAGAGAAACATATAAATTTAGTAAATAATTTTCCGCATAAGAATACTCCATAAACCCTCCTTAAAAATATTATAGCAAATATTAAAGGTTATTTAAATAATTAATTGCCTCATCAAAAGTCTCAACCATAACAAGGTCGAATGTTAAATTATTTTTCTTATAAACCTTTTTGGCTTCTTCATAATTACCTTTAGGAACAAAGAAAATATCAGCACCATCTTTTTCTGCTCCAAGCATTTTGTATTTTATTCCACCAATAATTCCAACATTTCCATCTTCGTCAATAGTTCCTGTACCCATAACCTTTTTACCGTGAGATAAATCTTCTTTAGTAAGTTTATCATATATTTCAAGTGAAAGCATTAATCCCCCCGAAGAACCAGCTTCCGAAGATTTTGTTTTCATTTCGAGATTTGGATCACTTTCAAATTCATATTCAGTTACAATACTTATGCCTACTTTTTTTTCACCCTCAATTGTAATTACGTAAGCATATTTTTCAACTTCTTTACCATTTTCCTTAACTACAAATGTTACCTTATCACCAACATTTAGGGAACTTATATACTCTTGAAACTCACTTAATCTAGTAAATTTATTTTCATCAATAGATATTATTTCATCTAAAACTTTAAGGTTTGTTTTACTATCTTCACTAACAAGCGTAACAAAGGATTTTTCCGAAGATATATTTATTGACTTACCTGCTTTTTTGTAGGCATTTAAACTAGCATAATAAATAGAATTCTTTAAATCAATCTGTTCTATTTTAAATGATGTATTATAATCTAAATCTGTAACATCCTCTTCATTATATATGTCCCAATTCGGTATAAATAACGAAAACAATACTAATGGTACATTAGCTTTTCTAACTGAAACATAATTCATATAATAACCACCATTTATATTTTCTTCGTCAGTAATTTTTACTCGTTCATTTAAATTAATTGAACCTCCTGGAGTATAAATAACATATGGAAGTTTATAAAAGCATAAAAAGATTATAACTGCCAAAAAAATTAATCCTTTTAGATTAAATTTAATAAACTCTTTTATTTTATCATATATTTTATTAAACATTTTTTTATCACCTAGATAATTATAACAAATTTTAATAGAAATATGAATAAAAAAAGAATAAATATCATTATAATAATCTTAATTTATTTATTAATTTATCTAATATTTAAAAATAGTAATGTACTATCAAATATTACTTTTTTAAGTTTAAAAATGTTTATTTTAAAAGTATTTCCTTTTTTATTTATTATGATGGTTTTAAATAAGCTCCTTATAAAATGTAATTTTCCCTATTACTTTAATAAAATATTCAAAAATAATTTTTTTTATATATTTATAAATTCAATATTATCTGGTAGTCCAATTAATGCTGTATTAATCAAAAATTATTTGGATAATAAACATATAAATGAAAATGATGCTAGTAAAGTACTTACCTTTACTTGTTTTAATAATCCATTATTTTTATATAACTATTTATATTTAATTTTAAAAAATAAACAAAAAGTCTTTTATATTATATTTATAATATACATCCTTAATTTATTAATACTTATTTATTATAATAATAAACTAAAGATAAATAAAAGTATTAAATATGAACATTATAATTTAAAAAAAGAACTATTTAATATTATTTATGAAAGTATTTTAAGTCTTTTAAAAATAATGGGTATCATCATATTTTTTAAAATATTACTTGATTTACTTTTAACAAAAAACTCTCTATTAATTGCCTTTTTAAAGGGTATAATCGAAGTTACTACCGGATTAAATAGTTTAATTAATCTTAATATTTTCCTCAAAATAAAAGAAATAATCAGTTATATAATTATTTCTTTTATGGGGTTTTCTATTCATATGCAAATAAGTGTAGTTTTAGAAAACTATAATATAAATTATAAATATTTTTATTTATCAAGAATTTTTTTAATAATAACTGGATCCATAATTATTCTTATTTTATAAAAGAAAATATTATATCATCCAATGTATTATTATTATCTTTTTTATTATTAACATTTGTTGTATAAACTGGGATTGTACACTGGGTTATTTGAATTACTTTAGTTTTATCTCCCTTGGAAATACACTCAACATCCCCGAATTTTCCACCTTTAATTTTCCAAGCATTTTGCAATACTCCTTTTACAGAATATTTTAAAGTATCATCGGTTATAACAATTTGATATTGACCATTCTTACCTTTCATTACAATTTTTCTAGTAGTTGTTTGAGACTCGACAAGTTCAACATCATTATCTAATATTAAATCATTTTCAATTGTAGTTATAATATCAATTCGATTGGCTTGATTTGTACTTGCAATAAAGTCAGTTGTTTTTTCAAAAGTTACATTTGAAAGTAAATTATAAAGAAACATAAGTACTACGGAAACAAGAGCTACACTTACTAATAATTCTACTATTGTTACACCTTTATTATTTAGTTTCATTTTGTCGCCTCCTAATCATCATCAGATTTAATAATTGGATTATCCGGTAATGTTTCATATCTATTTTTTAAAACAGAATTGTCATAAGCCCATTTTTTAGCATCATTTTTAATCATTTTAAAATTAATTCGATTATCCGAATAAGTAGTCATAATCAAAACTAAAAGCATACAAAAAACTAAGAAGAAAGAATATAATGCCGCAATTGAAATAAAACCTTTTTTATTCATAATACACCCACGAAATATAATATGCTTTTTCACAAGCCATACTATAACTTATACTATCTTGATTATAATAAGCCTCAATTTTTTCTTTATCTGTAGTGCAACTTGGACAAAAGCTTGCATAACCAGAAAGTATTTTAGAATTTAAACAACTTTTATAACTTCCACTTGAAATAATACTTCCGTCTTTTCTTTCATAGAAAAGTGCAATCATAATACTATCTTTATCTGCATCTATATTATTAATAGTTAACATATATTCACTCAAATTAACATCAGAATAACTTCTGGTAAAATTTAAAAAGTTAGTACATCTTTTCTTATCTTTATCATTATCAAAACTATCTTTACCACTATTAATACACTTTTTTATATTCTTAATATCACTTGTTTTTAAATAAACTAAAGTTTTATAACGATATAATGTATTTAAATCACTAACATAAGTATTATCATAATAAATTGAGGTATAGTAATTAGTTGAATTTTCAGAATCCACGGTACAAGTCATATCATTTAAATTTGTATTTAGATATTTAATACAAAACTTTGATTCTGAGTTAAATAAATAAACAAAATTATTTTCTAAACTATTAGAATTATTAGTTTTATTGTCACTTATAGCCATCTTAAAAATGTCATCATTAATTGTACTTTTTACAGCATTACGAATAAATATAGTTTTATATACATAAGCTATATCATCATAATATAGTCTTTTTCTTTCATCATTAACATTTTTACTAAAATTTGAATACAAAAAAATAAGAGTTGTAGTTAAAACAACTGTAACTATAATTGTCTCTAGAAATATAAAACCCTTATTATTTTTCATATCTATCACTACTATAAAGTTTAGCAAATAAATGCTTAAATGTCAATTTACATATTTATGTATATAATACTATATGAATGATTTAATTAAAAAAATATTATTAATTACTATTATTAGTCTATTTATAATCATTATTATTTATGAACTATGTTTTATAGTGGTATTTCCCCTTAAATCAAATATATTTATATTTAAAGTAACTATTTTACTACTCATCATCACTATTATTACTATAATACTCCTTCGTTAATTTTTCTGCCTTTAAAAGATATAAAATATTATTATGAACATTAATAGTATTTTTTTGAATGTTATCATCTTTTTGTAAATTTATAGGAATATTTAAAAGAATAAATAATAAATCTTTTTCATCATCATTAAGTTCAAAAGCACTAAAGTAATGCTCTAAATAAATAGAAAAATCTAAATTTAAATATTCATTATGAAAAAGCGTTACAAAATCTAATACTGGTGTGTCTATTTTATAATTATCCCAGCTTATTAAAGAGGAATTTCTATCAGAGTACATAAAGTGATCCATCGCAAGATTATTATGAACAACACTTACCCTAACCTTTTCATTATCTTTTACTTTTTCATACCAACTATCAAGTCTATCTTTACAAAATTTAATTGCTCCAATATATTTTGAATAATTACGGCAAAATAAATATTGTGAAGGACTTTGATATTCATAAGATAAATCCTTTAGGAAAAGAGCATTATAATATGTACCAAGATATGATAAATTATTATCAATATTTTCATATATTTCTTTATAATCATCTAATTTAGATTTTTTAAAATAGACTGTTTTATTATGAAGACTTGCCACTACCGAAGACATTTCAAGTAGTTTTTGTTCATCAAATATTTTTTCCTCTTCGACATATTCAAAAAGGTTTTCTTCATCACGAAAGTTTTTTATTAACTTTGGGAAATTATCAAAACCTCTTTTATTTAAATAATTAAATAATGTATATAAATCTTTATTTTCTTTTTTTAAAACAAATTTACCTTCGGATGAATCAATTATGGTGGCATTTTTCATTTTAGTGATACGATAAGGTTTATATAAATTTTTAATATATTCTAAACTATTCATTTGTTATAGGAACAAGTAATTTATCATTAATATTTATATCAGTAATTCCGTTTATATTTAAAAGTTCTTCTTTAGAAATATTATATTTTTTACATATAAAGTCAATATCTTCGGTTTCTTTTACAATATGAATATGATAAGAAATATAATCATTTTCGGCATTAATACCAGTAACTGTCGTAATCATATTATCATTTATTTTATCATCAGTTTTAGGATTTTCCTTAATTTCAGGCATTTCTATAGCATCATTTCTTTCATCGATTAAATCAATTGGCTCTGGTAGTCTATCAGTTTTTTCAAAAGTAGGCTCTTCTTTCTTTTCATCAGCTTTCACAATATAATCAATTTTAACAGTTAAATCTTTCTCTTTTAAATCATAAGTAAAATTATCCACGGTAAAGTCTAATGTATTAATATCAATATTACTTGCTATTTCAACACTAAAAGGTAAAGTAAATGAAAAGTCTTTTTTATTTAAACTAAGTTCATATTCTTTATAAGTTCCCTTTATAATAAAGTTTCCTAAAACCTCTTTCTCATTTTTAGTAATTTCGTGTTCTAAAGATATACTAGATATTTCACTTACTGGGGTATCAAATTTAACTACTTTTTCAAAAGGTATAATTAAATTCATAAAAAATCATCTCCTATCAAAAGATATGAAGATGACTTAAATTTTATTACTATTTATTTTTAGAATCTATTATGATAGTTATTGGGCCATCATTTTCGATATTTACAAGCATTTCCGCGCCGAAAACGCCACCATATGTTTTAACGTGATTATTTAACGTATTAAGCATTTTTTCATATAACGGTTTAGCAACATCCCCTTTAGCGGCGCCAATATAACTAGGTCTATTTCCTTTTGAGGTATCAGCCATTAATGTAAACTGGCTTATTAAAAGGATTTCTCCACCACTTTCTAAAATGCTTTTATTCATAACGCCTTCTTCATCATCAAATATGCGAAGACCCACTATTTTTTTAACTAAATAATTAATATCTTCATCAGTATCTTCCGGAGTAATACCAACTAAAATACATAAACCTTTATCTATCTTATTTATAAGATTACCAGAAATACTTACACTTGATTTTTTACTTCTTTGAATAACTACTTTCATACTCTTTTAACATCCTTTACATACCTTAGTTTATTGACATTTTTAATAACTAAATCAATATACGAATTGTCTTCGACTTTTATTTTTACTAAATAATTAATTTCGTCAATAGTTTCAATAGAAATTATATAAACTTTTGGTATCGATATTTTAGCAATAATATCTGATAATTTATTTTTATTACTACTTAAAGTAATTTTAATAGAGCAAATATAGTCATTATGAACACTTTCAATCCATGAAGCAGATACAATTTTTTCATCAGAATTTATAACATTTTCACAATTTTTTTGATGAACTGATATACCATCATTTTTCGTTATAACGCCGACTATTTCATCGCCTTTTACCGGATTACAGCATTTTGCTAAATGTGTAAGAATATTTACTTTACCATCAATTAAAATATCACTACCTGACTTAATATTAATATTTTTCTTAATAGCACTAGTTTCCTCTTTTGGAATAATGATATTAACTATATGAGTAACTGTATATTTATAAGAACCAATACTAAAGTATAAATCCTCTAAATCTTTAAGTTTTAATTCCTTTAAAATAAGTTTTAAATTATCTTGAGATGTAACCATATTTTGAGGTATTTTTCTTTTTCGAAGTTCTTTTTCTAAAATATTTTTACCTCTTTCAATATAGTTTTGTTTATCTATCTTTGAAAAATATGCTTTAATTTTATCTTTTGCTTGCGTGGTTTTAACAATATTTAACCATTCTTTGGATGGCGTACTATTAGGATTTGTAAGTATTTTACAAATATCACCATCGTGAAGCGGTGTATTAATGGAAACCATTATATCATTTACAATAGCCCCAGTCATTGTATCACCAACTTTTGAATGAACTCTGTAAGCAAAATCTATTGGTGTTGCATCTTCGGGTAGTTCAATAACATCTCCTTTTGGAGTAAATACATACATTAAGTTACCTAAAATATTACTTCCAACAACTTCATTAAATACTTCATCAGTATCATTTTCACTATTTTCAATTATTGAACGATATATTTCAAGTTTTTGCTCCATATAAGTTTGAATTTTTTTAGCGCCTTTTTCTTTATAAGACCAATGTGATGCTATACCTTTTTCGGCAATTTCATCCATTTCATAAGTTCTAATTTGAATTTCATAGAATTTACCACCTGGACCAAATACTGTTGTATG
>DJOC01000096.1:11056-11843 GCA_002439555.1 Caryophanales bacterium UBA6448
GAATGAATTAAACCGACTACTGCATAGCAATCACTTTCTTTATCTACGAAAATTCTTAAAGCTAATATATCATATATATCATCCCATTTTTTACCAGCACTTAGTTTATTATAGATACTATATACACTTTTTACTCTACCCTTTATTTCAAATTTAATTTCATTTTCATTTAGTAAATCACAAATACTTTCTTGCATTTCAATTAAATAATTATTTAAACTATCTACAGTTGCATTTAACTTTTCTAAAATGTCATTATAAACATCAGGTTTTAAATAATATAAACACAAATTTTCAAGTTCACTTTTAATAGAGTTAATACCTAGTCTATGAGCAATTGGTACTAAAACAGAAAGAGTTTCATTAGCAACCTTTTTTTGCCTTGAGGTACTTATTGCATCAAATGTACGCATATTATGTAGACGATCGGCAAGTTTAATAAATAATACTCTTACATCCTCGCTTAAACCAACCATTACCTTACGAAGATATAATGCCGCACTTTCAGAGTCATCAACCATTTCAAGATTATTAATTTTTGACAAAGAGAAAATTATTTTATATGTTTCTAACGAAAACTTTTCGACAATTTCTTTTTCAGCAATATCATTAAAATCAAGAACGCTATGAAGTATTGCACATATAATTGTTTCTTTATCAACATTTAAGTCAATTAGTATATTTGCAACCTCAAGGCAGTGAGATATTTCCGTATCGCCATTTTTACGCATAACTCCCGATAATTTAGAATTTGCATATTCATATGCCTCTTTAATATCTTTTATAT
>DJOC01000049.1:0-11331 GCA_002439555.1 Caryophanales bacterium UBA6448
AATTTGGAGCAAGTGAGCAGAATCGAACTGCCGTCTCAGCCTTGGCAAGGCCGCATACTAACCGCTGTACTACACCTGCGTAATATACTTTTTTCGGTTAACGAATTTATTTTACCATAAAATGTATAAAAATTGCAAGGGTAATTGTAAAAAAAAATAATTATTGATATAATATATGTTGATAAGAAGGGTTTTATGAAAAAGAAAGTAAGTAATAATATGTATAAAAAAGTTAAAAAATCGCTTATTGAATATATAATCTCAAATAGATTATTTTTGTCTTATGTACTAATATCTATTATTAGTATGGTTTTAGTAAGAAAAAATACGGTAGGAATTTTTAAAAGTCCATTTCCTTTTCTAACAGATTTGGGAATTATATTAGTAATCGGAGCAATTGGTTATTTTATTAAACCACAAAAACAATATAAATATTTCTTTGTATGGGTTATTATATTCGCTCTTATTGGGCTCGTTAATTCTGTTTATTATGTGTTTTATACATCATTTGCATCATTCGGAGAACTAGCATCTTTATCTCAAACGGAGACAGTTACCGGTTCAATATGGGAAAAATTTAGATGGAATTATTTAGTATTTATTATTCTTCCTATATTATTTCATTTAGTACATAAAAAACTATCAGATTCAAGTTATTATAATTTTTTAAATTGTGTTGAAAAAGGTAAAAAAATGGCTTTATCTACTTTGATTGTCGGAGTATTTTGCTTAAGTATAAGTTTTGCTTTTGCAAAGAAAAGTGATTTTTCAAGACTTAATAAACAGTGGAATAGAATTTATATAGTTGAAAGATTTGGTGCTATTTTATATCAAGGTAATGATTTACTTCAGACATTAAGACCTAAAATAAGTAGTTTATTTGGTTATGAAGATGCATTAAAGGCATTTAATGAATATTTTGCTTCCGAAGAAAATCAAAAATATAAAGAAGATAATAAATATACTGGTATTGCAAATGGTTATAATGTAATTTTTGTTCATATGGAATCTATGGAAGACTTTGCAATGAATTTAACATTCAATGGAAATGAGGTTACTCCAAACTTAAATAAACTTGCAAAAGAGGGAATGTTTTTCTCAAACTTTTATCCTGAAGTTTCTACGGGTACATCATCAGATACAGAGTTTACACTTTTATCTAGTTTAATGCCTGCGGCATCAGGAACAGTATTTGTAAGTTATTATGATCGAAACTATAACACAATTCCAAAGATACTAGCACAAAATAATTATTATACATTTAGTATGCATGGTAACTTATCTTCGATGTGGAATAGAAATAAAGCTCATCCATCATTAGGATATCAAGGAATGTATTTCGAAGAAAGTTTTGAATATACTGACGATGATGTTATTAATTTAGGTATCAATGATAAATTGTTCTTTAAAGAGGCAATCCCTATTTTAGAGGGTATTGAAAACGAACATCAAAATTATATGGGAACAATTATAACATTATCAAATCATTCACCATTTACATTCCTAGATAAATATGGAGAATTTGATTTATCAGATACTTTTGTAAATGAAAATGGTGAAACTGTTACAACTGATTATCTGTCTGGTACAGCAGTAGGAAATTATTTAACCTCTGTACATTATGCAGATTCCGCTTTAGGGGATTTTATAACATATATAAATGAATCTTCAGCATTTGATAATACAATATTTGTATTCTATGGTGACCACGATGCTAAACTTACTAGAAAAGAAATGAATTATTTATATAATTATAATAAAGAGGATGGCTCACTTTATGAAGAAGGAGATGAAAATTATACTCCTTATGATTCATTTAAACACGAACTTAACAAAAAAACACCTTTAATAATCTGGACGAAAAATAATAAATTAAAAAATACTTTAAAAGGTGAAGTAAAATATTATATGGGTATGATTGATGTTGCTCCAACAATTTTAAATATGCTTGGCTATAAAAACGAATATGCTTTAGGCCACGATATATTTAATATTAAAAATAATAATGTTGTAGCATTCCCTAATGGTAACTTTTTAAGTAATGTAATGTATTATAACAATTCTACTGGCGAATATTATGTTATTAATGATAGCACAGTAATTGATGATAACTATGTTGAAAAAACAAAAGAAAATGTTGAAAAGATGCTTGAGGTATCAAATTCAATAATTGTTTATGACTTATTAAATAAAAAGGAGAGTAGTAATGACTAAGAGAAAAAAGCAAATTAAAAAATCAGCATTAATGATAATTATACTTACTATTTTAGTCAGTGTTGGTCTATATTTTTTACTTTTTTCTAAAAGTTCTGTTGGACTACTTGTAAGAAGTAAAGATAAAACTGCTAAATTTGATTATACACTTGATAAAGATAACACAAATTTAATGAAAGAAAACTTCAAGGAACTTAAGGATATTCTTGCTAAAGATGATATTAATTATGAAGATTATGCAAAAACTTTAGCAAAATTATTTATAATTGATTTATATACAATTGATAATAAAAAAAGTATGTATGATGTAGGAAGTCTTGAGTATGTATATGATAAAGAAAACTTCAAAACTAGATGTCAAAATACTTTATATAAAGGACTTAAGGAGAAAAGTACAAGAAAAAATAATGAATACCCAGTTGTAGAAAGTATCAATATTGATAGTTTTGAAAACGGTGAATTTACTTATAATGATAATAAATATGAATCATATGATGTAACTTTATCTTGGGATTATAAAAAAGATTTAGGTTATGATAAAAGTGGCAAAGTAACAATAATTAAAATCGAAGATAAATTATATGTTGTTTCCTATGAAGGGGGCGAAGAATGAAACATTTAAAAAGAAAATTTAAACGAAGTAAGCCCGTGGCAAGAATTATTTATTTTTTAGTAATTATTGCTTATATAATTAGTTATGCCTTCTTTGTAAAAAGTATTGTATCTTTAACAGGTATTGAAACAGTAATAAGATATATACTTCTTATACTTTTTGCCTTATATATAATTATGTATGCTTTCATAAATTTCTTTAAATTATGTGTAAGAAAATATAAACATTTAATTATTACTTCGATAATAAGCGTGGTATTAATCATTGTATTTATTTTTTCTTCGAGTATCATTGATTTATTACTTGGAAAAATATCTTCGCTTACAAATTCAAGTGATTCAAAATATACAACATATTTAGTAACATTATCAAGTGAAAAATATGATAAAAATATGGTACTAGGTATGGTAAGTGATGAAGATGATTATGAAGGCAATATTTTAGCAAAAAAATTAATTAAGAAAGAAAAACTAAAAAATGAAATCAAAGAATATACTTCAGAAATTGATTTACTTTATGCCTTATATGACAAAGAAATTGGTGGAATATTTATAAGTGGAAGTTATATATCAAGATATAGTAATGAAGCAGATTTTACAAATATTGCCACGGACACTAAAAAAGTATTTGAAATAAGTGAGAAAAAGAAAGTTAAAAATGAAAATGTTTCTAACAAAAGTTTAAATGAACCATTTACAGCCCTTATTTTAGGAGTGGACTCTGAAGCGGATGAACTTAATGATGATGCAGCCTTTAATGGTGATACAATTATTTTAGCAACATTCAATCCAGATACTTTAAGTGCAACACTTTTCTCAATTCCAAGAGATACTTATGTTCCGATTGCTTGTAAAGGAAAGTCTTATAATAAGATTAATTCTTCAGCGGCATATGGAACAAAATGTGTAACAGACACTATTGAAAATTTAACTGGTATAAATATTGATTACTATGTAAAAATCAATTTTAAGGGTGTTGTTGATTTAGTCGAAGCCTTAAAGGGTATAACTGTTGATGTCGAAGAACCTGATTTTAATTTTAATCAAGGAGTAGATTGCAAGGGTAAGGTATGTGAACAAAACTCTGATAGATTATGGGGTAGTCATACAGTATATATTGATCCTGGCGTTCAAACACTAGATGGTGAGCAAGCACTTGCATATTCGAGATGTCGTCATTTATATGCTATAAGTGATTTAGCAAGAAACAAACACCAACAAGATGTAATAATGGCAATTGCAAAAAAAATGCTAACTATTAGAAATTATAATCAATTTGAAAAAGTATTAAATGCTGTTAGTAAGAATATTTCAACGAATATGAGTAAGGATTCAATATTATCTGCTTATCAAATACTAAAGAAAATGGTTGGTAATATGCTTTCTGATGAAGACTTTATAAATATTCAAAAAACTTATCTTGAGGTATATAACTTAAATATAACATTATCTTCGGGAAGAGTATCAAGTGCGCTTGGTTATTATGATGATAGTTTAAAAGATATTGTTAAAGCTATGAATATTAATTTAGGTAAAGAAGCAGGTGAGGTAATTAAAACATTTAGTTACTCAATTAATGAAACTTATGAACCTTTTATAGCGGGTAAAGGTATTACTACGGGAGTTACAAATTCAACGCTTGCTAGTTTCATAGGAAAATCTAAAAATGATGCCCAAAACTATTGCGATAAAAATGATTTAGATTGCACGTTTTCTTTTGTAGATAGTCAAAGTGATAAATATAATGCTAGTGTAGATACTGATTTAATAGGTAGTCAAAATCCATCTGCAGGTTCACTTTTAAGGGGAGTATCTTCAGTACACTTTTATATTAATGGAGAAGTCTTAAATGATTAGACTTCTTTTTTTATATGAAAAAACCACACAATTTGTGTGATTTATAAAGTTAAATTATCAATTACAACCTCTGAAGGAGTATCATTTTGATTTTGAATTTTAATAATACTCATATCCTCAAGGTAACTAAATACGTGTTTTAAATATTCATTATCTCCGCCTAAAGTTTCAGAAATATGACTAGTAAAATCTTTACCATAATTATTTATTAAATTACATATTGCTGTAATACCTTTATTGTAAGATATTACACTTGCAATTATAACTTCATCTTTAGTAATAGTTCCATTTACATAATATTTATTATATAATGTTGCGTATTGATTATTTAGTATCATACAACCGATTTTAATTGCATATTCTGGATTTACTAGACTAGCACTATCAATTCTTTCTTTATCAACATTACCAGTTTCATAATTATATGCACTAATTTCATAACCATTCCAAATAGATTCAATTTGCATAACTCCATTTGCTCCGATATTTGAATAATTAATCTCATTATATGCATTTTCTTGAGTAAGAATAGCCATAACAAGTTTACTATCAAGTCCATATGTTGCCCCGTATTTACTTACTAAATCTCCATAGGTTTCTCTAGCGTAATTACTTTTTTCACTATTAGATCTATCTTCGTAATCGAAACTATAAACAGGCATATCATCATCGTATAAATATTCTTCGTCGATTATTACATTGTCAGTGTTTATGGCTGGAGCATCTTGTGTAAGTGTTAAATCTTCGTTTGTTTCTTCCAAAGTTACAGGAATATCTTCGGTAAGTTCATTACTTTCGGAAGTAATTTCATTTATGGGAATATCTTGTGCCAATTCAACTTTTTCATTTTTTAAATTTGTTAAACTTACTTCATTACTATCTTCATAATTAACTAAAAATTCTGGTTTATATTTTTCAGTATCGATTTCAAATGTAATACTTTTAGAATCATCCAAAGTGGCATCATCTCTAGAAATTGCATTAACTTTATTTTTTTTGAGTGATACTCCTGTAAGCATAGAAAGAAGTGATGCACTTATTATTACTTTTTTTAAACTGTTTTGTTTAGATTTATTAAGATTAGGTACTTTACTAATTAAAGTATTTATAACTTTTCTATCTGTTATAGTAAACTTGTTAAAACCAGTTTTTTGAAATTTAACATCCTCGAATGAATTTAAAATTCTATTAACTCTTATTAAGTAACCTTCGAGTGATATAGACTTATTACCAGTTTCTAAAAATGCGTTATTAAGGTTACCATTATCATCTAAAGTAATTACTACACATCTTGACATAATAAACTCCACATATTATCAACATATTTTCTTTTATCTTCGGGTATGTCTAGCAGGGTAATGTTTCCATCATTTATTTCATATTTATTAATTATAACATCTAAATTACCTTCGTTAGTTAATGTATTATCTGTGTAAACAATATAATTTTCTTTATCAATATTAAATGTTTTTAATATTTCATATGTTATTTTTTTATTATTTTCATTTACTATTTCAAATTTTGTATCCATATTCATCCCTTATTTCTTTTTATTCTTACCATTTGTTTTTTTCTTTTTCTTTCTTTTAACAGTTTTCTTTTTAGTTGGTCCTTTTCCTTTATAACGATTATTTATATTTGGATTAGTTTTCTTTGATTTATCTGATGTATTATTTTTCTTTTTCGAAGTACTTCCTTTTGCTTTAGTATTAGTTTTGTTTTTATCTTTTGAAACTTTATTATTGGTTTTATTTTTAACTTCTTTAGTTTTATTTTTATTTTCCTTAACAGGTTTATTTTCTTTGTTAACAGTTTCCTTCTTAACAGAAACTTTTGGAGTTTCCTCTTTTTCCTCAGAAACTTTTTCAGCAGAAACATTTTCTTTAGAAATTGCTTTTTCTTTGTCAGTAACTCTTTTTTCAAGTTTCAATTTATCTCTTTGTTCTTTTTGGTACCATAAAATCAATCCTATCGCTAATAAAACAACAAGATAAAGTGAAATTAGAACAATAAAAACAATATCAATTGGATCAAAAACTCTATTCATATCTCATCACTAATTAAATTATATTATATTTTACTAAAAAGATAAAGTTATTTTTGATGACAAAATGTAAAAAATATGCTAGAATATCTAATGTATTTAGGAATTTATATTCGTAAATACATATAAACAGCAATGTTTATTAAAGTTGGAGTACCCGAGCCATAGTGGGAATTAAAAAAGTTGGAGTACCCGAGCCGTAGTGGGAGTCAAAAAAGTTGGAGTACCCAAGCCATAGTGGGAATTAAAAAAGTGACTAGGATTTACCTAGTTTTATTTTGTAAAATAAACTTTTATTAGTAACTTTTCCTTTTAATTATAGCAAAAATGGTATAAAATATGTGTAGGTGAGAAAGTATATGTTTAAGATAAATAATTTAAATGTTTCAGTTAATGATAAAAATATATTAAATGATTTAAATGTTGAATTACCGGATGGACAAATTCATGTTATTATGGGTAAAAATGGTATAGGAAAGTCTACCTTATGCAAAGTTATAATGAACTACCCCGGATATACAAAAAAAGGTAATATTGTTTTCAATAATAAAGATTTACTACAAATGAGTACTTATGAAATTGCTAAAGAAGGTGTAATGCTTATTAGTCAAAATCCTCCGGCAATCGAAGGTGTAAGTAATGCAGAAGCTTTAAGAACTGCCTTAAAAGAAAGAAATGAAGGAACTTTAGATATCTTTAAATTTAATAAAGAGATGGAAGAAATATGCGATAAACTTGCTTTAGATAGAAGTTTTATTCATAAAGATATAAATGTTGGCGCATCAGGTGGAGAAAGAAAGAAAATTGAACTTCTTCATATGGGTATTCTAAAACCTAAATTTATTATTTTAGATGAAATAGATTCAGGCCTTGATGTTGATGCTTTAAAAGTTGTTTCTAATTTTATTAACGAATATTATAAGATATATCAACCTACAATACTTATTATTACACATCATACAAATATTATTAAATATATCAAGCCTAATTATGTTCATATTTTAGATAATGGAAAAATTGTTAAAACTGGTGATTATCATTTAGCAGAAAATATTGAAAATATCGGTTTTAATGAGGCTTTTACTATAAGTGAAGAAGGACAAGATGAATAATATATTAATGGATAATGTTATAAACATTGTTAATGAAAGTAAAAGTCTTGATTTAGAGGTTGAAAATAATTTAGTAGTTAATATATTTAATGAAAATGATACTAAAATGGATATTAATATTATCCAGCATAATAACTCTATACTAAAAATTAATTATTTAAGTATTAATAAAGAAGATAGTAATATTTCTATTAATGTTTTAATAAAGGGAAGTAATAATAAATGTGATATAAATTATCACGTTATATCAGAAAATGGTTATAGTAAATCAAAAGTATGTGTGAAAGCAAATAAAAATACTTTTGGTAATGTTATAACTGAAAATTTAAAAGGTTTAAAAGAGGGTGGAAATATCTTAATTGAACCTATTCTTGAAACTGATACTAATGAAGTTGAGGCATCACATTTTGTAACAATTGGAACCTATGATGAAGAAAGTTTACTTTATTTAAATTCGCTTGGAATTATTGAAAATGATGCTAAAAAATTACTTAAAAAGAGTTTTATGTTAAGCTTATTTGATGATGATTTTAAAAAGGAGGTTAATTATGAATAGAGATGATTTTCCAATTTTAAAAAACGATATTATATATTTTGATAATGGTGCCACTACCTTAAAACCAAAATGTGTAATTGATAAAATAACAGATTATTATGAAAATTATAGTGCTAATGCCCATAGGGGTGATTATGATATATCATTTAAAGTTGATATGGAGTATGAAAAATCTCGTGATTTAGTGAAAAATTTTATAAATGCTAAATATAATGAAGAAATTATTTTTACATCTGGAACAACTGAAAGTTTAAATATGATTGCTTCAGGATTTTTTGCTCCTTTAATCGAGGAAGGGGATGAAATATTAATTACGACTTCTGAACACGCCTCAAATGTACTTCCTTGGTTTAGACTTGAAAATGAAAAAGGTGCTGTAGTAAAATTAATTGATTTAGACGAAAGTTTTCACGTTACTTTAGATAATGTTAAGAAAGCAGTTACACCTAGAACAAAGATCATTTCCCTTGCAATAGTTACAAATGTAATTGGTGATGTAAGACCGATTAAAGAAATATGTGCGTTTGCTCACGAACTAGGCATTTTCGTAGTGGTCGATGGCGCTCAAAGCGTGCCTCATATGAAAGTTGATGTTTCCTCGCTTGATTGTGATTTTTTAGCATTTTCTGCCCATAAAATGTTAGGACCGACTGGAGTAGGAGTTCTTTATGGTAAGAAAGAACTTTTAGAAAGTTTAAATCCTATTAATTTAGGCGGTGGTATGAATGAATCATTTGATAATCCTAAAGAAATATATTTAAAAGATTTACCTTATCGTTTAGAGGCAGGAACACCAAATATTGCTGGAGTAATTGGTTTTGGGGCCGCAATAAATTATTTAAATAATATAGGTATGGACAAGATTTACGAAAGAGAAATGAAATTAAAAGATTATTTAATAGATAAAATGATAAAAATACCTTTTATTGATATTGTTAATATTGAATGTGATAGTGCAATTATTTCCTTTAATGTTGATGATATCTTTGCTCAAGATGTAGCATTTTATTTAAATAAATATAACATTTGTGTAAGAGCGGGTAACCACTGTGCAAAAATACTTAAAAATGCTACAAAAGTTAATAACACAATTAGAATTAGTTTATATTTTTATAATACAGAAAAAGAAATTGATGAATTTATTGAACTTATTTCTAACAAAGATAAAATTTTAAAGGAGATGTTTTAATGGATGCAGAACTTAAAAGAGAAATAATTATGGAACATTACCAAAATCCACTTAATAGAGACAAAGTAGTTGGTGAAGGTTATGAAAAAGTAAATAGTGCCAATCAGTCTTGTATCGATAATATTGATCTATACATTTTAATAAAAGATAATATGATAAAAGATATTTGTTTTACTGGAGAGGCGTGTGCAATAAGCATTTCCTCAACATCAATAATGATAAAAAACTTAATCGGAAAGACAGTTAATGAAGCAAAAGAATATATTAATAACTTTTTAAATATGGTAAATGAAAAAGAATATAGCAAAGATTTATTAAACGAAGGACTAGTTTATGAAGATATTTATAAACAATCATCAAGAAAAACTTGCGCATCCCTTCCATATCGTGGTATATTAGAGGTACTAGAAAAGTATTAAGAATAAAAGGATTGACTATTCTTGTGATAAGATAAGGATAGGGTATGGAAAATAATTTACAAATTGGAGTAATTTTAAAGAAGAAAGATAACATATATACTCCAGAAAAAACTATTTATGGTTATTTTAATGAAGAAGCCAAAAAATTTATTGACGTAGATAATAATGAGTATGATGTTATTTCTTCGAAAAAAGATAATGCCGTAGCATTTGTTTTTGATGTTGAAGTTTTATTAAAACTTTATAATGTTGAAGAAGACAAACTACCAGATATATTTTTTGAGGATATAAGTAATTATTTAATCATAGAAGATGATGATGATATAAAATATTTTTATAAAGGAGTATCTCCAGTAATTTTAGAGCCTAATGAATTTGCTAATCATTTTGTATCTTTAGTAAATGGTAAAAATGCAGATTATTTTAATTTAGATACAAGCAAAGAACTATGTATGGGTTTATATAATAAAGTATTTATGCAACCTGATGCTATTAAAAAGTTAGTGGTTGGTATTTCAACACATTACCTAGATACTGATGGTATTAAGAAAAGTAATATTATTATTGATGGTAAAAAGGGTTCATTTCAAAATGAAGTAGTTTCCGTTTTAAAGGATACTTTACCAGCACAAGTTTATTATGAAGACTTAAGTAATGAAAATTTTTCTTTTGATGCGCTATTCATGAGTTTAGCAAATACTGGTAGTGAGTTAAATTCTACATTAATTTTAGATAATGCGGAAAGTTTATTATTTAATCCTAATAGTTATGTTTCTTCCTCAAGTGAAAACACTTTAAGAGATTTAATGATGGGAATTGATTATAAAATAATAACTGAAAATGGACTAATTAATTATCCAACAAAAGATATGCTTATAATTATTATGGGTGATTTTTCAAGAAAACCAAAATGTGGTTATTCTTCATATTTCGAAGGTATTCCCGAAAAACTTTCAAGTTTAACAAATTACAATATTAAATTGAATCCAATGAATAGAGATATGATTTTATTAAGATTATGTCATCCAGAAAATGGACTAATTCCTTATTATATTAACTTTTTTGCAGAACACGGAATTAGCCTTGAGGTAAGTAATTCATTTATCGAAGAGATTTGTAATATGGCTTTAGAAAATGAAAACACTAATTTAGATAAAATAGTGTCAACCGTTTTCGAAGAGGCAATATTCGAAATACTAACAAGCGATGAACAGTTTACTAATTTATCTGTTAACAAAAGAGTTCTAAAAAATAATAAAAATTATAATTTAAGATAATGTGCTAATATGTACATTATTTTTTTTGTATATTGACTAGAGGTAAAAAAA
>DJOC01000049.1:11420-11767 GCA_002439555.1 Caryophanales bacterium UBA6448
GGAAGCTACTCGTAAATTGCAATGCGAGCGCTGCCACATAATTGTGTAGGCGCTTTAATCTACATGCAAATATAGATTAAGGCGTATTTTTTTATTTTAAGATTAAACATAAGATGCAAGCACAAAGAAGTAAAATAATTATCTGTTGTATAGCATCGTGAGTTTTTTTAGTCATTTAGACCACCTCCTCATCGTTTTATGGATTTGAAAGTGGCAACGCCCGCTTTACTTTTGCTTCCAATTATAATGATAACAAAGAGTTAATATACTGTCAATTAATTTTACACAAATTTGACACAAAAGCAATCTTATTAATTTATATGAAATATTGACTAGAGGTAAAAAAA
>DJOC01000049.1:11879-24850 GCA_002439555.1 Caryophanales bacterium UBA6448
CGAGCGCTGCCATAAATGGGTTGCGCTTATGTTACATCACTGTAACATAGGCGCGTTTTTATTTAAATATGAGAATTAACACTGCAGCACTTAGTACTACAAATGAAATACTCATAAAAAATATTATCATAATTATGAAAAAATCTTTTAAATCTCTTCTCATTACAACCACCTCCTTGTTATTTTTTAACTTGAAAGTGGCAGCGCCCGCCTAACGGTTACTTCCAATTATAATGATAACAAAGAGTTAATACACTGTCAATCAACTTTACATTAATTTGACATATTCAATTATAATCTATTTACATTATGGATGTTAAACTAATTACATAAAATTTTGAGTTGAAATTCATAAAAGCAAATGTTATAATAACTTTGTAAAAACGTTATGCAAGAGGAGTAGTTTAATTATTTTATTAGAGAGGAAAAGTAATATGCTGAAAGCTTTTCTTAAACCCTGATTAAATGAAGTAGCTTGCTAGTTGCCTACTTAAGTAAATAGAGTAGGCTGTGAGTCCGCATTAAGGATAATAAGTTAAATATAAAGGTGGTACCGTGCAATATGCACCCTTTTGGTAACCATCTTTTTTTTGGAGGTAAAAATGGAAACAAAATATGATTTTAATTTAGTTGAGAAAGGAAAATATGAGTTTTGGCTTAATAACAAAACCTTTTTAGCCGGTAATGATAAAAGTAAAAGACCTTTTGCTATCGTTATTCCACCACCAAATGTAACTGGTAATTTACATATTGGTCACGCTTGGGACACAACACTTCAAGATATAATAATTAGATACAAAAAACTTTGTGGCTTTGATGCACTTTGGGTTCCTGGTATGGATCACGCTGGTATAGCAACTCAAGCAAAAGTTGATGAAAAACTTTCTAAAATGGGAATTAACCCAAGAAACCTTTCAAGAGAGGATTGGCTAAAATATGCTTGGGATTGGAAAGAGGAATATGCAAATAACATTCATAAACAATGGGCAAAACTTGGACTTGCACTTGATTATTCTCGTGAAAGATTTACTTTAGATGAGGGACTTTCAAAAGCCGTAAGAAAAGTTTTTGTGGACCTTTATAATAAAGGGCTTATTTATCGTGGTTATCGTATAATTAACTGGGATCCAAAAGCTCAAACAGCACTTTCTAATGAAGAGGTTATTTATAAAGATGTAAAAGGTTACTTTTATCATTTAAAATATATTATCGAAGGAACTGATAAATACTTAGATGTTGCCACAACAAGACCTGAAACATTATTCGGAGATACTGCTGTTGCGGTTAACCCAAATGATGAAAGATATAAGGGTTTAATTGGTAAAAATGTAGTGCTACCAATTGTAGGAAGATTAATTCCAATTATTGGAGATGAGCACGCAGATCCGGAATTTGGAACAGGATGTGTTAAAATAACTCCTGCGCACGATCCTAATGATTATGAAGTAGGTAAAAGACATAACTTAAAAGAAATCATTTGTATAAATCCTGATGCCACAATGAATGAAAATGCGGGTATTTATCAAGGACTTTCTCGAGAGGAAGCAAGAGAAAAATTAGTCGAGGATTTAGAAAAAAAAGGTTTACTTCTTTCCAAAGAGGAAATAACTCATAATGTTGGTCACTCTGAAAGAACAGGAGTTATGATTGAACCTTATTTATCTTCACAATGGTTTGTAAAAATGCGTCCTTTGGCAGATAGAGTACTTGAAAATCAAAAAAATAAAGATACAAAAGTAAATTTTGTTCCAAAAAGATATGAAAAGACAATGAATCACTGGATGGAAATAACTTATGATTGGTGTATATCTCGTCAACTTTGGTGGGGACATAGAATTCCAGCTTGGTATAAAGGTGATGAAATCTATGTTGGTGAAACTGCTCCGACTGGTGAAGGTTGGGTTCAAGATCCAGATGTATTAGATACTTGGTTCTCATCAGCATTATGGCCATTTTCAACATTAGGTTGGCCTAATAAAACAGATGATTTAGATAGATATTTTCCTAATGATGTTTTAGTAACAGGTTATGATATTATACCATTTTGGGTTAACAGAATGACTTTTCAATCACTTGAATTTATGAACCAAAGACCATTTAAAGATTGTCTTATTCACGGACTAATTCGTGATAAGCAAGGTAGAAAAATGAGTAAGAGCCTTGGAAATGGTGTAAATCCTATCGAAGTAATTGATAAATATGGATGTGATTCATTAAGATTATTCTTAACAACAAATTCTGCACCAGGAATGGATCTTCGATATGATGAAGAAAAAGTTGCATCCTCTTGGAACTTTATTAATAAATTATGGAATGCTTCAAGGTATGTAATAATGAATACAAGCGATTTAAATGATATTAATCATAAAGAATATAATAATTATGATAAATGGATTTTAACAAAATATAATAATGTAGTTAAGATGGTAACAAAATATATGGATAAATATGAATTTCATAATGCATTTAGCACTCTTTACTCGTTTATATGGGATGATTATTGCTCTTCATATATTGAAATATCTAAAATATATTTAAATGATACATCAAAAAGCGTTCTTCTTAATATTTTAACAGGTATAATAAAAATGCTTCATCCATTCGTGCCTTTTGTTACCGAAGAAATATATCAAAATTTACCATTTAAAGAAAGTAAATCAATAATGGAAAGTAGTTATCCAGTATTTAATAAAAAAGAAGTTTATGATATTACAGAAACTACTGAAATATTAAATGATATAACATCACTTCGTAACTTTAAAGCGGAAAATAATATTATAAATAGTGATGCTGTTAAAATAGAAAAGTTATATGATGAAAAATTATATGATGGGTTAATCAAATTTAAAAATAAAGTAGATATTATTAGAGACTCTATTAAATATGAATCAAAATTTGCTACATTATATTTTGAAGTTAAAAATAAGGTTTGCGAGGAAGATATTCAAAAAGAAATCGAAGAATTAGAAAAATCAATTAATAAAAGAAAAAGTCTTCTTTCAAATGAAAATTTTGTTAAACGTGCACCTGAAAATATTGTAGCAAACGAAAAACAAAAACTTGCTGAGGAAGAGGAAAAACTTGCAAAATTAAAAAACTGATACTTGTTGTCAGTTTTTTTCATTGTAAATATTATTCATACAATTTCTTTTATAATTTAAGGATGGATGGATATATAAGCTTTGTGTTATAGTTGTACTTGAATGACCAAGTATTTCAGATAAAGCTTTAGTACTCATTTGTGCTTCATCTGCTTTTGTTGCAAAAGTGTGTCTTGTGGTATGAAATTTTTTATGTTTAATTCCCCAATAATTTAAAAATCGATAATAATGATTTGTAAAACTTCGTGGTTCAATTGGCTTTCTGGTACCTGATAAAAAGTATTCGTGTTCTTCCATACTTCTTAAGTAAAAATGTATATTTTTTTTTAAAATATCTGGTATAGGTATTACTCTATATGATTTTTTTGTTTTAGGTTTTGAAAGAATAACTTTTGTTTTATAATTTGATGATCTATTGGTATCTTTAACTCTTATCATCGTATGATTAACAGTAAAAGTATTATTTCGTAAATCAAAACTTTCTTTTTTTAAGGCACATAATTCTCCGATTCTTATTCCAGTATAAAGGCTAAGCAAGATTCCAAAAATACAGCGATCTTCTTTTGTATGTGCTCTTTTTTCAATAATTTCGATTTCCTTTTTATTAAACACAATAATATCTTTTTGAAATTTTGGTGGAACGATAACATCAATTTTCATTTTATGAAATGTAATAATTTGTTTTATTACCATAGCTATATCGTGAATAGTATTATCTGATAAATGTTTTTGATCTTGAAGTGAAGTTATATAATCACTGATAACATCATCAGTAAGTCTATCTAATCTAATGTTGCCTAGATTTGGCCTAATTCTTGCGTCAATTACTTGTAAATAAGTTGCATAAGAAGATTCTTTTACTATGACTTTTTTAAATCTAAGCCATTCATCAATTTTACAATTAAATTTTTCATAATATTCTTTACATTGATTTATTACTTTACCATTAATATCAAATACTAATTCACTACTTTGAAGTACCTCTCTTTTATTTTTAACTTCTTGATAAGAATTTCCATAAAGATAACCATATTTTAATTTCCCATTATTATCAATATCTTTTACATAACGCGTTTCAAATTTCCCATCCTTCCTTTTATAAATGCATTCTTTGCCCATAAATAAATCACCTCTATTTTAACTTTAATAGGAAATATCAAATAAAAAAAGATTTTTTTATAAAAAAACACAATTTATTGCAAAATCGTGTTTATATTTTGTGAAAATGGAACTTCATTAATAATCTTTTTTAATTCCTCTTTTATGTTCATTTTGTCATTATAAGAAAGATTTTCTTTTGTTATATAATTTGTTTTATCAAACATTGTAAAATTAGAATTTTCTTTAATCTGCAATTTTCCATTTATTTTATAGTTTTTAGTTTGCATATTATATTCATAAGAATTTTTTTCTATTTTATTAAAATTAAATGTTATATTTTTATAAGTAACTACGATATTTCCATTTTCATTTAAAACTATATTTACTTTTGTATCATTTTTAATTAAATCAATATCAATAGTAGAATAGTTAAACTTGTTAATCTTTATTTCAAATCCTTTAACTTTTAATGTATTATTTGCATAAGTGGCATTATATTTTTTTTGATTAACTTTTAAATTTATTTCAAACGTGTTATTTTTATAAGTAAATAGATTATCACCTTCGTGGTATACCTCAATTTCTTTAACATTTTTTCCTAATAAATCAGTATATATATTTATACCAATGTTTCCATCGTATTCCTTAATTAAATCTTTTTTTAATTTATTTAAGTATTCTTTAACATCATCCATATTATAACCATTTGGATAATTATTTTTCTTAAGCATTATTTTAAATAATATGTCCATAAATTTTTCATCATTTTGAATGCTATTATTTAAACTAGTAAGAATGTTATCAAAAGTTACATTTTGTAGTAAGAATGTTATTCTCTTTTTAAATATATATTTATTATTTTTTTTACTTATATCAAGTACTATATCAAAGTCTTCGGTATTAAAACTATTAAATAAATAATTTTTAAATCCATTGATTAAATAATTATAATCACTTAAACTAACGTAATTTTTATGTTCAAATAGATTAGTGTTATTTAGTAAAATAGGATTATTTACGACGTTTTTTAATAGTAAATAAGAACCTTTATCTTCATAATTATAAATAAGATTATTCACTTCGTTATTATTTTTGTAAAATGTTTGGGCATATGCTATTTTTTCGTTTTCATAATCTAAATCATATTCGAAGTTTAATAAATAATCTGTGTCCCTATGATTTACATTTATATTACCAATGAGACTTATTGGCTTACTTGTGTCAAAATCTAAATATGAATTTATTTTCTTTTGAGAAATGTCTATATAACTATAACCTTTATTTATAACTGCTTTATAAATTTCTTCACCATTTTTATTAAATACAAATAAATAGTAAAAACAAACTCCTAATAATCCCAGTATTAAAAGTACTCCAAGGACACTAAATATAATAGCAATAACGCTTTTTTTCTTTTTCGGTTCTGGTTTATATACTTCAATATTTTGGTTAGGAACAAGTGGTGGAGTTATATCTAAATTTTCTACATTATTTTGAGTTTCATTATTCATTTTTTATCCCTTTCTATCATATATATAATACCATAATTTTTGTAAAAAAAAATCAAATTTTTAAAATTTATTTAAAAAAATGATAATTGAGTATTTTCCTCATAAGTATTATTTACTTGTTTTTTATTTTCTAATGATTTATTAAACTCTCTTTCTAGATGGACTAAATAAATAACAAATTCATATAAGTGTCTTTTGTTTAGATAAGTAATTCCATCTTTATTTTTAAGTGGTTTTACTTTATCTGTATCAAATTTATCATATCTAAATGATAGATGTTCTACTAAAAGAGAAACATATCTAAAATAGTATTTATTATTTACATAGCCACTTTTTATATCTTTTACATAATTATGTAGTCCATATGCACTTTCACTAACATCATCATATTTATAAAATTCATTTGTTAAAAGTTCTTTAGAAATCATTTGTAAAATAGATAAGTTAATTTTTTCTTGATTTGATAAATTTTCATATGATGTAAAAGTCATATTGTTAATTTGCATACCAAGTAAATGATTTATTAGTGATGGTGGATTAAATAAAATTGCTTCATTTTTAAATAAAACATCACTTTGACCTTGCATAGTTTTACCACATTTATTCCATTTTCCTTCGATACCATTTCTTTTTGGACTTTTATAGCAAATACAAAAATGTTTTGAGGTATCTTTTGCTTCGATTAAATTATATTTTGCAAGGTAGGTAAAAAGGCTAGTTTCATTATCAAATCTACCCGTAAAATTTGTTATTCCGTCAATAGTATCAAGTTTAAAATTTAATATGCTTTCTAATGCAATAGTTTTATATCTATCCGATTTATCTTCGTTTTTACTTCTTTTTTGATCTAAAGCTAAATAATATTTCATTTTTTATTTCCTCTCTTTTCCTTTATATAATTTAAAAGTTTCACTATATAATTTATGAGATATTCCTTTTATTAAAGAATTTTTACTAATAAATTGAAAATCTTTTTCTTTTAAAATACTATTTATTTCATTTTCGTAAAATATTAAAAAATTTTCAGCGTACTTATCAATGATATTAATAAGTAGAATGCAACCTTTCTCGGTATTTAAGTCTATTTTTGATAAGTCTAAAAATAAAAAGAAGTTCTCCCGAATTAAATTATATAATTTAATAAACTTTTCATTTACAAAATTGTTTATTTGTTTTTCTCCATATTCTTTTGTAATTTCGTATTCAATTGAATAACTATCTTTATAATATGCTACATCAATTGGTCTATAAGACTTGATTGCAAAAGGATTAAATAATATTAAACTTGATATGCAATAGTCTTCATAGCCAATTTCATAAATAATTTTACTATTAATATATAGACCATCATAGTCTTTTGCAATTTGGGGATAATCAAGTATTTTTCTGTTTTCGTTATTACTATGATATTTATTATATGCATTATTAAAGTCCTCAATATTATTAATATATAGAATATTAGTATTATCATTTAAGGTTACAATTGAGGCTTCACCATTAAATTTATAATAAAATACATTTGGATGTTCTTCGAGAAACATAAGCCATTCATTAGCATTAATATTTGTATATTTTGTCAGCCAAAGTCCACCATAGGGTTTAGCATTAAATGGAACAATATCCCTGAATATTGATGTATTTATATTTTTGGTACCAAATGTAATAAATTTATCCATATTTCCCCCTTAAATTTAGGTATATACTAACATATATTATCCAAAATATCAATAGAGTAAAAAATATTTTATTTTTTTAGCACTTTCTATTGACAAGTGCCAACTATAGTAATATAATGTAAGTATGAAAGGAAGATGATATGGTATGTTACCAAGTAGAATATTTTTAGATGATTTTTTAGATGATTTAACACCTAGTAGAAAGGAAAACAATAAAATGTTTTGTGACATTTATGAAGAAGATGGAAAATATTTCATCGAAGTAGATGTTCCAGGATTTAAGAAAGAGGACATTAAGATTGAATGTGATAAAGGTAACCTTAAAATAGTTGCTGAGAAACATTCAAATAAAGAAGAACACAACAAGAAAAAATATATTCATCGTGAAAGAAAATTCTTTGAAAGATGTGAAAGATCATTTTATCTTGGAGATGTTGATGAAAGTAAAATTTCTGCTGAATTTAAAGATGGCACATTAAAAATTGTTGTTCCTAAAGAAGAAAAAGAATCTACTAAAAAATTAATTAATATTGACTAAGGCTAAAAACCTTAGTTTTTTTATTTAATTTTTTTCTAAAATATTATATAATTGTTGTATGAAAAGAAGTAAAAAGAAAGATAATTCATTTAAATTAATATTTCATTATTTAAAAGGTGAAAAAGTAAAAATGATTTTACTTGGTATTTTGATGGCATTTAATTATATACCAAATTTGTGTTGCCCAATTTTTATCGGTAAAGCTTTAGAATTTCTTATTTTGAAAAAATACATTTTATTTGTAAAATATTTAGTTTTATATTTTTTAGGTTACATTATAGTTTATGGAGTTCTTTTAATTCCTAAATCAATTTTGTATAATAAACTTCAAATGGCATTTATTAATAAAGTTTGTAAAGATATGTATGATAAATATCAAAATTTACCTGCGATTGCTTTTGAAAAGGCGGGAGTTGGTGAACTAATAAATAGACTTTCTTCTGATCCTGATAGAGTACTAGACTTACTTAATCAACTTGTAAAAATGATTCTAAAGATAATTATGGCATTAATAATTGTTATAATATCATTTAAAATATCCATTTTTATAGGTATAGAAATAACTGTATTTGCAATTATAATGGGTATAATATCTTCGAAATATTTTCCTGTTATTAAAAACACTCAAAAAGAAATAAAAAAAGAAAGTGATAAGCTTATAAAAAGAGCTACAGAAAATTTAACAGGAATTAGGGAAATTAAATCATTAGGTATTAAAAATAATATGTCTTTTCTTATTAATAATGACATTGATAACTACTGTCAAAAATCCCTTAAAATCAATAGATATGAATCTTGGTATGACGGACTTAGTAATAGTATTTATTATGTTTTACAATTTATTATTTTCCTTACATGTGGGTACCTTTTTATAAAAGGCCATATAGCGTATAGTATATTTATGATGATTCAATCATACATTTGGAGTATTGATGAGGTTGCCGAAACACTTTCCTCTTTTGGAGTTAACTATAATAAAGTAAAAGTATCTTTATCAAGAATAGAGGAGGTTGTTAATAATAAAATATTCAAAGATGAAGAGTTTGGAAAGATTACTTTAGATAGTGTTAAAGGTAACGTTACTTTTAAAAATGTATCATTTAAATATACTAAAAAAGATAATTTAACACTTGATAATCTATCACTTTCTATTAAACCAAATCAAAAGACCGCTATTGTAGGAAGAAGTGGAAATGGAAAATCAACAATTTTTAATTTACTTCTTAGATATTTTGATGCTACAAATGGTGAAATATTAATTGATGGCATAGATATTAAAGATCTTACCGAAGAATCCTTAAGAAAAACTATTTCTTGTGTTAGACAAAATCCATTTTTGTTTAATATGTCTATATTAGAAAACTTTAAAATAGTTAAACCTAATATTACTTTAAAAGAGGTAAAAGCCCTTTGTAAAAAAGCATATATTGATGAATATATTGAAAGCTTACCTAAAAAATATAATACAATTATTGGTGAAGGTGGAATAAATCTTTCCGGAGGACAAAAGCAAAGGCTTGCAATTGCAAGAACACTTTTATTAGATACAAAAATTATATTATTTGATGAAGCAACTTCCGCATTAGATAACGAGAGTCAAGAGTATATAAAAATGACAATAGATGAACTTTCAAAAGAACATACAATTATAATAATTGCTCATAGACTTTCCACAATTATTGATGCTGATGAAATATTAGTAATTGAAAATGGTAAATTATTAGAAAAAGGAACTCATGAGAATTTATTAAAAAAATCAAAAGTTTATAAAGGATTATATAAAAATGAAGAAAAAATGTAATAATGAAGAATTTGTATTTGATACAGATGATTTAAAAAAAGAAAGAGAAAATAAGATGTATTTATCTAATAATGAAATAAAAACATTAGAAAAGTACGATGTTGATTATAAGAAATATGATAGTTTATCAAGCTTAATATTTGAATTAAATGAAATTGAGGGTGATGATGATCTCGAAGAACTTGCTATAGAACTATCAGAATTTAATTATTATAATAATCAAAATAAATAAAAGTCATTAATAAAGATTTTTATTTATTTTTTTGTGAAAAATAAACTTGATCTTTAACAAAAAAGTTCAGTTTTTATTGAAAATGAAAAAAGAATATGGTACTATTTTAATAGTAGGGATGGTGCTAAGCATTATGAAAGATGTAAAGAAAATTTTTGTTTTATTGGTGGTATTATTAATTACAAAAAATGTTCACGCGGTGTGTGATTATGAAACGCAAGCTAAACTTAATAGTGAGGCAGCGACAATAAAGGCAATTTATGAGGAAATGACTGAAGAAAGTGATGGAGAACTTAGGTGTAACGATGGAACAACAGTATGTGAAGGATCAAGCTATTTTAAAGTTTCTATACTAAATTTAAGTGATAATTTTACCGTGACTGTTAAGAGCAAAAAATTTAATAAATCATTTAGTTATTCTGATGCTAAAGATGGAGTGGTAAGTTTTGATATAAAGGATATTATGGAAACTCATACATTTACCTTTGATGTTTATCCATCAACAAATACAACTTGTGCAAAGAAAAAAATTAGAACATTTTATTTAACAACACCAAGATTTAATCATTTTTCACATTTTGGTTTTTGTCAGGATAATCCTGAATATTACCTTTGTGAAAAATATGTTACTTTTGAAGATATGGAAATAACTGATTTTATGAATAAATTTCAAGAGTATGAAAATAAAAAGAAACAAGAAGAAGAAAAAAATAAATCTTTTTTTGAAAAACTTGGAGAATTTATAAAAGAACATAAAGAGGTGTTTATAGGAGCAGGTTGTACAATACTTGTTGTTGGAGGAGTAGTTATTTTCCTTAAAATTAAAAGAAGAAAGGATATTATATGAAAAAGATAATTAAATCAATATTTATATTTTTATTATTATCTATAATGGTTAATGTTAATGCTCTTAATGTTGGAGATCAATTTAGCGTTTCAATAAGGCAAACTGCTAAGAAACATTCATCATCATATCAGTTTGATCAGTCTTATGAACTTGAATCGGCTACCGGTGGTGGAAAAACATATGATGCTTATTGTATGGATAGAGGAAATGACCCATCTGGAGCACGATATGTTGGTAGACTACTAAATAAATTTAAAGGCGATTATGCAGTATTATATATATTAAATAATGGTTCCAATGATGAAGAAATTCATTTAGCTATTAGAGCATTAGTCTCAAAAGGTATACTAAATTGGGGAAGCACGAAAAATGCTACCGCTGATTATCTTGCAGAGATAGATGCCAAAGTTAATTGTATGAAATCTGATTCAACATTTAGTTCAACATTGACTGAATTTCTATCAACTTCAAGTAAAAAAAATGATGATAGTAATAATAGTGCAGATGAAGGTGGCAAAAGTATTGCACTTGTAGATTATGAAGTAAAACAACTTGCAAATTCAAATATCAATTATTATACTTGTAACAAATGTACTAAGTATAAAGTTAAAGGGATCTTGAATAAAACTCCAGAGTATACTGCAAACAGTATGCAATTATTAACAAAGTATATTGGAAAAAAATTCGTTCCTAAGTGTGGTTCTGAAGTAGATAAAAAAGCAACTTTGTGTTATGCTGAGAGAACAGAAAAAATACTTTTTGTTCCAGTTACATATTATGATGTTTGGCTAACTGAGAATCAATGCATAGGAGAACAATATTATAGCAAAAATGCTGTTTTAGAGGACCAGTGTTCTATTAAAAAAGCAGAAAGTTGTAGCAGTATTCCGACAAATATATGTAGTGATTATAATGAATGTATATTTGAGGGAAGCACTTGTAAACAAAATTGTTCAAATGTATCGACACTTAATTGTCTTAATTATGATAATTGTGCAATAGTAGGAAACTCTTGTAGAGATAAATCATTAATTAATGTAAAAAATGAGACTTCAGAAAGCAACGGGAATTGCAGTACTGGAGAAAAGCAAAAAGAAAGTTTGGATGCTTGCTTAGTTGAGAAAGAAAAAAAAGAACAACAATCATTTAATACAAAAAAATATACTTGTGAACCAGATAGTTCAACGAAATGTTTTAATTTAGTTGAGGATAAATCAAATAGTAATGATAATGGTAATTCTGGCGGAAATGCTGGAAATAGTGGTGCTTCTGGTGAAAACGGTTCTGGTGGGGGAACATCAGTTAGCTGTGGTGGTTTTGATGGTATTAAACAACTTTTAATTGATGCGATGAATTATGCAAATGAAAAATTTGGTAATGAAGGTGGCGAAAGTAAAGTTGAAAAAGGGCCTGCTACTGAACCAGAAAAAGCCGATGGTGTAATAAAGAAAATAGTATCTGTTAAAGTTGATGTGAACAATATAACTGATACAAGTTCTGATTCTGAATATTTTAAATATTTAGGTTATGAAGTTGAGAAAGAAAATGATTCAACAGAAGTTAAACTTTTAGGAACTTCAACTGAGTTTTTACAAACTGAAGATGGTTGGGAAGCACTTTCTGATGGAGATGACCTTTCTCAAAAGTTGGAGGGAAGAAAAGGAACTATTTATGTAGGCTTCTTAGTGTCACGTCCATCTAGTAACGATTCTGAGGAAGTATCTGATGATGATGCTGAAGCAGAAGACTGTGATGTAAAAATTAAATTTAAATATGAGTATACTAATGGTGATGGTGGTGCTGTATTATATGGTTATGAAGACGATTCTCAAAGATATTTCATTGCAACTGAGGGAGAACCTATTCAAGATGAATTTGAATTAGATACAAGTTTATGTGATGAAACCACTTGTGACCCAACTTCAACACTTCCTAATATTTGTGAAGATGGTGAGGAACCTGATGAAAATGGAAATGTAGAATATGAATTTAGAGAGGCATACAATGCTGAAAGTGGTAAATATAATATAAAGAAATGTTTACTATCTAAAAATAGTAAAGATAAAGCAGAAAATCCATATAAATTAGTTGATAATGAATATGCTGATATGGTTGCGGATAATAATTATTGCGAAGTTAAATGTAAGGAAGATTACATATTTGG
>DJOC01000052.1 GCA_002439555.1 Caryophanales bacterium UBA6448
TTTTTTAGAAAAAAGTAAATCTAACTCAAAAAAAATTGCGAAAATTTTAAAAATTTCAGTATCTATTTATACTCAATATGAATTAGGGATAATATTAATACTAAAAGTTTATATTTATAAACTAGAAAATAATTTAATTGTTCTGTTGATGAAATAATAAAAAATCATCAGTTCTTAAACATCTAATGATTTTTTATTATTATATATTAATCTTTTTAATTTTTTAGTAGAATCAATAATATTTTCCTGTGCTAATATCGGTCTAATCATAGCATAACCATCAATTTTAATACCCTTTAACATAGGAATTGTTTTTTTGTTAATGCCACCTATTACTATAACAGGTATTGAAGAATAATCGGCTATTTTTCTTAACTTATCAACACCTACTACCAATGCATCCTTTTTAGTTGTTGATTTATATATAGCACCAACTCCCAAATATGATGCACCATCCTCAATTGCCTTTTTTGCTTCACTAAGATTTGTTACAGTTACACCTATTATCTTTTCAGTACCTAAAACTTTTCTTGCTTCCAAACAAGATATATCATTTTGTCCAATATGTATTCCATCAGCTTTGATATTTTTTGCAACCTCAAGGTTATCGTTTATAATTAATGGTATATTATATTTATCAGTTATTTTTTTTATTCTAGAGGCAATTTGAATGAACTCGTTATAATTTTTTTCTTTTTCTCTAATTTGGACTATTGTAACGCCACCTAAAATTGCTTGTTCTACACAATATTCAAGTGGATAATCAATATTCATTTCACTATTCGTGCATAAATATAAACTATAATCAATCATGTTTTATCAATACCCTCTTACTAACTTTTATTTTCTCTGGTACATTATTTTTAAAAATATAATTTGAAAATTCATCATTGTCTGCTTCAACAATAATATTAGGTAAATTATATTTAAATGCTTTACTTAATTCTTCAAGCTTATTTTTATCTACAATATTACTAAAAACAGTACAATCATAAATATCTTTTGGCCTATTTTCGGCTTTGCATAAAAATAGTGCTTCTGGCGTTATGGAATAGTATTGAATACCATTATGATTTTTAGGAAATTCAGAGAAACTCAATTTACTAATTAATGGAGAATTATGAATATATTCAACTAATTTTCTGTTATTTTCATCAATAAAATAATCTTTTTGAATAATGGATCCATCTTTTTCTTTCACATACATAAAAACAGTTATCGGAATATCAATAATATCTTTATAGTACATTTTTAACATTACTCTTTTTGTTCCATCACCGCGTTCACCTATTTTTCGTTCAAACAAAAAATTATAATCATCACAAATTAGTTCCAATTTTTCCAAATATTCCATATTTATAAAAATATCTAAATCATGATGATATCTCTCTAAGTCTCTATCAACCAACAAATATGCAATGATTCCACTAGTATAATAATACTCAATATTATTCTCATTAAGCATTTTGTTATATTCGTCAAATATCCTATATATCAATGCATGATTTTCATCCAAATGATAGTAATTAGGATCAATTCCCATATTCACCAACCATAAATATCTGTTATGTAAATAATCAACATTTACTTTGTAATGTTCCGCAATTAATTCTAATCTATCTGTACAACGATTTTCATCACTCATATTGATATATGTATTGTATAATAAAATATCTAATTTATCTCTTTCACTCATAATTATCCCCCTATGGAAACGGATGCGGCATCTCGGTTAAATTTTTATTATATTTTAATTTTAATTTCTCTGGTACAAGGAAAAAGCGTTCTGCTCCTAGTCTTGGGTATATATGACTTTTATTTAAATCAATTAAACTTGGAGCAATAACCTTAACAACCTTAATACCAGTTTTCTTAATGTCATCAGTAGTTAATTCTTTATAATATACGTCTATATTTTGGAATTTTAAATCTTTTAATAAGTCATTAAATGATACAACTTTTTTTTATAATTAATTACTTTACTATTAAATAATAATTTTTTAAAATTATCGCCTTGATAATATAAAAAGTGTTCATATAACGTTTTTATTTTTTTAGGATCACCTTGTCGAGCATCCATTATATTTAAAGAATAGAAATAAGTGAATAAACATTCTTTTAATGATTTATTAATGGCATAATCAGAATTTATACTAGCACATGCACCTATACCATAATGTATATGCTTCTTTTCCTCTTTATAAATAATAGATAAATAAATAGGAACTTTAATATCAGAATACAATTTGTAAATTTTTATATCATATTCTTTTTGTATTTTCTTTATCAATTTTAAATTTGCACCATCTAAAGTTTCCAAATTAATTTCAGGTGGATTCAGGCGTTGCATAAAATTAACCATCAATGCATCTCTTTCTATCAATTCTAACAATCCACTTTGTATGCATTCATCTAATGTAAATCCAGCGGCCATACCTGTTGAAGTTGTTTCTGCCACTGTTTTATTTAAATCATATGGTAAATATATCAAGCTAGCAGGCCAGTATTTAAATTTTTTTCTACTATCAATATTATAAATTTTTGTCCACTCTATTTTTTCTTTATTTGGATTTAAAAACAAATCTAATTTATCGTATTGTTCTTCACTATATGTAAAAAAGTTATCAAAAGTATTTTCTTTTCTTAAATTTATTTTCGTGCTCTTTATAATTTCTTTTTTTGGAATACAAGACATACAATAACGTTCTAATGCTTCTGCTAAACAGCTAGTCATGGCAATTTTTTTATTTTCATTTACACCTAAACCACCACTAGAAACTTCTCTACTTAATCCAAATAAATCAACAGTATTTGCACTTAAACATTGATACATGAAAAGATTATACTTATCTAGCTCATGTCGTTCTAACATAGCATTTACTATTCCAAACTTATCACTAAATATATCTGCTAATCCTTCATACTCTTTTCCTAAAATACTTATAATTTCTTTTCTATTTAAAATTAGCTTATTCTTTTCCATAATTTTCACCCGGAACTTTTAATATTGAATGTTTAACTATTTCTCCGTTTTTATATATTTCAATTATTTGATTATTCTTCAAATCATTCATATATTTTTCAATCAAATTATTACATTTTTTTCTAAACATTTTTTTATATATGTTACGGGTATATATACTATTAGATTTAATTCTTTTATAAAATGAATCTTCATCAAACTTTAAATTTATTAACGGACCAATTAAATATGAATATTTAGTTTTGGCAATCAATATTGACCTATCTTTTAAATTTCTTTTTTTTAAGTAATCACTATAAAACAAATAATTATTTTTTAACATGCTTAAGGCTCCTGTTTTCTTGTTTAGTCATTAACATTTGTGCTTCATCGTTGAATTTTTCTAAATTATTAATTAAATTTTCTTTTTCTTTTGTCTTATCATTAACACTTATAAACCATTTACCTATACTTGTATTCATAAATTTTTCAATTTCATCAAATGTCCTGTTTTGTTTTGTCTTATATAGTGGATCACATACTTTGAAACCATTTTGGTCATAACCTGTAAGTAAAATTGCATGATAAGCATATGGAAGTTCGCCTGCCAATATAACTAAATCACCATTTTGTAATTTTTGTTTTAAAACATCAACAGTTATATCCATACCATTTACAACTTTTGTACCATTATTTTCTGCATATTTTAAATAGTCTTTGTATTCATCCATTGCAAATTTAAAATCATCTTGATCAACAACTCCTTGATCATTTTTAAATAATTCTTGGCTTTCATGACAAATTGTTGTTTCTAAACCATTTTTTGACATATAAAATGCTAAAGCTGAAAATGGTGTCCCATCCATATATTTTGAACCGTATAGCCTATATAATCTTCTTTCGTCATACCAATTCGCCTTTGGAATAACTTTATAGTATTCCAATACCATCATCATACAAACAATAGCACAAGTATCTCCTCTTTGTTTATATGGCCTTACATCTTTATCCATATTATTTTTCCTTTCTTCTTTTAATCTTTCTAATGAACTTATGATTATATCATTGTTAAATTCATATATGTAACCATTATTTTTTAAAATTCCACTGTTATTAAGATATTCTAAAATCTTTCTTCTAAATAAGAATCCAGAAATTCCAATTAAATTAGAAGCAATTAATTTTTCGTCTAAATTATCATAAATAATAATGTCTCTAATTGCTTTTCTATCTGGATGTTCAAGAGTAAAGTAAAAATGTTGAGTTTTGTAATATTCAGGTATTTTGTAATGTTTAATATCTTCTAAAAGTTCTCTCTCAGTCATTGATAAATTATTCTTAAATTTCTTTTGAAATCTAGAAGCAAATATTTTTTCATCATTAGCATGATATTTTTTTAATAGATAATTCTTAAACCTTTGAGTATCAGTATCATTTGTTTTAAGTAAATATATGTAATATAAATGGTCAATTTGATATTGAGCAAAGAAAGTTTCAATTGGAGGGGTAATTAACATTATATTTAAGTTTTCTGTCGAAATATTTTTATCAGTAAATCCAATATTTTTACAATTGTAATCCAAATACTTTTTAATTGAGCCTGACATTACAAGTGTCGCTTCGTCGACTAAACAAGAAGTTGAATAAATATTAATAATATCATTCAATTCTGTTGGTGATAATTCAGTAAAATTCTCTCGAATAATTTTATCAAAAGCAGGTTCTAATAATAATTCATAATAAGTATTATGCCAGTTCCATCTTGTTTTTAATCTATGTAAAAATTCCATAGGACTTTGATATAATTCTTTTTCCATCAAACTACTTATCTGTGGATTGGACTCCGCATAATATCTGTTAGCATTAAATAATTGTCTCTCCATAACTTCATCAATATTACTTTTTAAACTTTCTGGTATTATTTTACTCTTTATATTTTCCATTTATTAAACCTCCCTATAAAGCCATAGTAATACTATGACTATAAATTTACATGATAACTATGCAGTACACAACATATCATATTTTTTATTAAATTTTCTCATTAATTTTCTCATAATAGTTAATCACCTCCTTTTTGTTTAATAGTTTTTTACAATGAGTTCCCTATAAACTCATAATTCGTTCTTTAATTGAATTACAAATTGTTGATTATCTACGAAAATGGAATTAATTTCTATAAATGATTTGAAAAATTGAAATTCTTGTTTTAAATCATTTTACATTTCATCTCTTATGTTTTTCTTTTGTTCATCCTAGTATGCAGTCAAACTAAAGAATGTCGCTTTATCCATATCAAATATTCTAATTTGTGTTAGTGCTAAACTATCATCTGTTTCAAAAACTATTATATATAAACTTTGATGAATATTTTTTTGGGTTACAAGTATAATTTTTAAATTTATCATTTATGAGATAACTAATATATGGTTCGCCGCTTTGTCTCATTTGCCACTTATATAATGTGTCAGCGTATTCGTAAGTTCTTTTAACAATTTCTACTTCTTCAGGATTATACTCTCTTAATTTATTTAATAAATCTTGTAATGTAATACTGTTATTCATTCAAAACACCTCCTACAAATAAAATAACGGTGCCAAAAAACACTATATTATAATGTAATTTTGGTCACCGTTATTATCTTATTACTAATTAAGTCTAAAAGAGAACATGAGTAAATAATATTAGTATAATATTTATTCTTAGCAATGTTTTTTTTGATTAAATCTAATAATTTCATTATAGAATCTTTTTTCATGTAGTCTCCTCCTCAGATTAATTAAATATTATTTTAGCATACTTTAAATATTTGTCAATGGATTTTTTAAATAAATGTTGAACATTTCCATTACCACAGATTATCGGTTTATTGACGTCAAGAAACTGTTCTAAAACATCATAATTACTAGCTTTGCA
>DJOC01000001.1:0-3885 GCA_002439555.1 Caryophanales bacterium UBA6448
TAAAAAAACTTTTACAAATTTACAAAAAGGACTTGATTTATGATTATGATTTGTGATAAATTTATAATAGAAAGGAGATAGGAAAACAAGATGGAAAAGAAAAATACTTTATTGTTAACTGTTATCGCAGTAGCTACATTATTAGTAGCAGTAGTAGGAGCAACATTCGCATACTTTGGTTCATTTAATGCAAATGCGAACGCAAATGCAGCAATTAATGTTCAAACACAGGCTGCAACTGCTTCATCATTCTTAACTACTGGTGGTACATTAGACCTTAATGTAACAAGTGCTTCTATGACTAGAAATTTAAGTGGTGAAGTTACTGATGTTGCAAATAGCAATGTTACATTAGGAATAGAATTAACGGCTACTGATGCCACTACAGTTACAACTTGCGATTATAAGGTTTATTATGCTTATAATACTGGATCTAGTATATATGTTTCTCACAAAGATGATGATGAAATTGGAAATGGAAGAGCCTTTGTTACTCCAGGGTTAGTCGGAGTTAATAGTGATGTAAGTGATAAAGAATTTACTTATACTATTACTGCAACTCAAGCATCTGAAACTGGTTCAACTGGTAGTGAACTTAAAATTGAAGATAAATTTGCTACTGCAAAGAGTTCATTTGTAGATTTTGAGAGTGCTACAAGCAATGATAGTAAAGTTTTAGTTGCTACAGGTAAAATAATTGCAGATAGTACTGCTACAGCCGCAGTTAAACAAGCATTAAAAATTGAAGTACATTTTTATAACTTCCCAACTTTAGATCAATCTCAATTGGCTGATAAAAAATTCCAAGGAAAGTTTTATGTAGAAAATGATCCTGATTCAGCTGATAAAGTTGTATGTACTACTGCTGCTGCATAATTATTGGTAGTAGAAACAAGTTAACAATTTAATAATATAAATTACGACCTTAGCGGTCGTTTTTTTGTGTATTTATGTAAAATTAACGTAAAGAACAATTGCCTAATTTAAAAACTTATACTATACTTTAAATATAGGAGGAAAAATGGTAAAAAAAATAAAAAAATTTTTAAAATCATTATTGCAAGTTATTGCGGATTTTATGAGTGATTTTTCTTATAAATCTTCAAAAATAAATATAACTAACAATGCAAGTATTAATGGAAATCATAACTTTGTTATTCAGAGTGGAGGAAATTATGGTGAAAAAAGTAAATAATTCAAATGTAGATGGAAATTTTAATTATTTATATCAGATTGAAAATTTGTATATGATTAAAAGTGAAATGGATTTCAAAAATGTCAGTAAAATGAATGAAAAAAGTGAAAAAATATTAAAGGAAGCAGTAGAAGGCAATAATGAGATTTTTATGTTTAAGTCATATGATGGATTTACTATTCAATGTGGTAATAATGGTTTTTGTGTTACTACTGCTAGTGTTGGAGAAAGAGAAATGGTATATTGGAAAGATGCACTTGATGAATTATTAAAATTAGATATGATAGAGCAAGTTGATTATAAGGGAGAATTATTTAAAGTTAGAAAAAGTGGATATGAATACTATGATAAATATATAAAAGAAAGTATGAATAATTAACTTTTCTATAATAATTCTAATTAAGAAGATACAATAATTATGAAAAATTATAAAGAAAAATTTGATATTGATAAAGCAAGTTTAATAGTCAAAATTAATAAATGCTTCAATAAATTTGATGTTGGATATCAAACAGAGGAGGAAATATATAATTTATTTAGAAAATATAATGCTTTTGACATAATTAAATATTCTTATCATAAGTCAATTGAAAACTTAGATAAAAGTTTTATCTTTGATTATCAAGATTGGAATTTAATTCAAGTATCTTTTTTAGCGTTAAAATATAGTAGTTTATATAAAAAAACATCATTTAAAATGGTAGACTTTGTAAATTTGTATAATGCAAATAATGTCTATAATAATATGATATTATATAAAAATAAATCAGAAGACGCTAAAGTTGATGCTCAGAAAATATTGAATTTTGAACGAAATTTTATAGATAATATTAGTTTTATAGGACAGTTTAATAGAATTTATCATATTTTTAAATTTATAAGTAGAAGCGAGAAGTTTATAAGTTTTATTAATTCAAAAAATATAAGGTATATTGATTGTATAAAATTAATTGAAGATTTAACTTTAATTAATTTTGATGTATATATTGGTTATTTATTGAAACTTCTTTCATTTGGATATCATAATATTGATGTAGAAGTAAAGATTAGAGAATTTACTAATGATAATACTCAATATAATTATGATGATTTTATTAGAATTTTAAATCTTTTATCTAGAGATGTTGAATTTTTTAGAAATGCAAATTTAGATTGGAATATATTAAGGGTAAATCCCATAGTCAAAACTAGTAATGAATATTTGGTTATAAATTTTATTGCATATTGTTATAAATTATTTCTTTCACCATATTGGCTATTGAGAAACTATTATGAAAAAAAGAATTCTACGGAATTTATCTGTTTTTTTGGTTATTGTTTCGAATTTTATTTACAGGCCTTTTTTGATAATTACGGAATAGAAGCAACAAAATTACCAGAAGTTAATGAAAAAATGCCAGACTGGGAAATAAAAACGGATAAGTTTGTTTTTTTAATAGAACAAAAGTCTTCACTATATCCATTAAATTCTTATTCTTTTACCAATAGTGGTAATAAAAACTCAATTGAAAAATTTGATAATAATTTTATTGAAGCATTTGAACAATTAAATAATTACAATCCTAAAACAAACAAAACGATTATAAGAATGTGTCTGTTATTAGAAAGTATGGAAATGCCTGAAATTATTGAAGAGAGAGTGCTTCCAAAAATAAAAAATATAAAAAATAAACATTTAAATTGGCTAATTAACATTGATGATTTTGAAAAGTTGTTTTATTTATATTCAACTAATAAAAATGAGTTTAATTTAATTATTGAAAACAAGATTAAACTCGAGAAAACACAAGATATAAATGGAAGAAATTTTAGAAAGTTATTAATAAATGTGAAAAATGACTATCTTGAAAATAGAATAAATCATTTTACAAGTCAATGTGAAAAAATGTAAATTTTATGTTAAAATTAAATAGTGATAAGTATGAATAAGATAAAAGATTTAATAAGTAAAAATAAATACTTAATATTTTGGATATTGCTTTTAAACTTTGCATTGATTACGATAATGTATAGAGTTAATATCAGGGCTGTTGATATATTCTATTTAATACCACAAGGTAAGTATATATTAAGTAATGGCATATATCATATAGACCCATTTTCTATTCATAGCGGTCTTCACGTAGTGGTTCAAAATTATATGTCCTCTTGTATATTTTATTTAATATTTAAGTTATTTTCTTGGAATGGTTTTGTTATATATACTATAATATGTAATGCGTTAATATGCTATTTGATATATAAGATATGTTTATTGATAAGTTCTAATAATAAGAGTTTATCAATTATAGTAATGGTGATTAATGATATTTTATTATATTATTTTTTAGTACCTAGACCACAGTTATTAAGTTATATAAATTTATTATTAGTTATATATTTATTAGAGTTATATGTTCATAAAAATAATAAAAGGTATTTATATTTTATACCTTTGATATCTATATTACAAATAAATATGCACGCATCTTTATGGATTATGATATTTTTATTTATGCTTCCTTATATAGTCGAAGGAGTATTTAGTAAATATGATGTAAAACCTATTATTATAATATTTTTAATATCTTTAGTATGTGGACTTATTAATCCATATGGACTCGAAAATATTACCTTTATATTTGGTTCATTTCATAATAAATATATGACTAGTTTAATATTTGAACTTTATAAAACAGGATTTAATACTT
>DJOC01000001.1:3973-8113 GCA_002439555.1 Caryophanales bacterium UBA6448
ATATTTGTTAATAAGAAAGTTAAAATAAGATATTTATGTTTATATTTAGGCACTATGATATTGGGTTTATCTAGTTTAAAAGGATTTAGTAATTATTTATTATGTAGTATATTTCCATTTGCATATTATTTTAGAAATAAGAAATTTAATTTTGATTATTCTAAAGAGTTAATATCTAAATTATGTAATGTATTTATAATAGTGTTAATTATTGTATCTTCATTATTAATAGTTTTAAAAAGAAATGAAGAACAAAAATATGTTGCTGGTAATAGTTATTCATTCTTACTTAAACATTATGATAAAGATAGTATAAGACTATATTCCATTATGGAAGATGGTGGCTATGGTATGTTTTTAGGTGTAAAATCATATTTAGATTGTAGGGCAGAATATTTTATTAAATATAATAATAAGAAGTATGATATTTTAAAAGAATATTCTTTATTACAATCAGGTAAAATTGATATTAATGAATTTTTGAATAAGTATAAATTTACTCACTTACTTTTAAATGGTGGTGATATAATGTTTAAACTTTCTGAAATCGAAGGGTATAAACTAATATATATTGATAAAGAATATGAATATAAATTATATGTAAGAGAGGATTTAATTAAGGATGATACTCCAGAAATAAAAGAATTATATATTAGAATATGATATATAATGTATTTAATTTACACTTTCTTGATAAAAAATGTAAAAAAATTACAGTTATGTGATATAATATTAATAAGAAAGGAGGATGTATAATGTTAACAGGAATTAAGCTTTATAATTATACAACATTTATTAAAGAAACAATTTTTGATTTTAATGCCACTAACTATAAAATTCTTGAAAAGACAAATGTAGGTTCAAATAGAGTCTTAAAGGGGGCGATATTCGTTGGCGAAAATGCTTCGGGAAAGACACAAGTACTTGATTCGATTATATTACTATTAGATCTACTTTTAGATAATGTTGAACAAAATTTTTTGTTGAAAAAATCACTATATACCACAACATCAAAATATTCTTTGGAATATGAATTTAATGTTGATAATAATATAGTTAATTATAAAATAACTTTTGATGGAAATAACATCAGTTCTGAAAAGTTATTCATAAATAGTGATTTAAAACTAGAAAGAATTAATACAAGTGGAACAACATATTTTGGAGAGGAAAAAGATAATAATGACATTAATTTAAATTTGTCATTACTAAAACTTGAATATTATAATACACGTTTTAACAATGATGTTATCTTAAATAAACTGTTTGATTATTTAAAAAATTCTATATATATTAATTGCTTAAATAAAAATATAAAATCATATAATCCTACAAAAACAGTGGAACAATTTATAGGAAAATATGCTCAATGCAATAATGAGAAAAATCTTAATAAATTGCTTAAAAATATTGGCTATAATAGTGAGGTAGTATTTAAAAAGAAGAAAAATGATACTTTTAGTACTGATGAAACTGAAGTAGGGTTAAGAAAAGTTGGTACAAATGTCTTTATGCCAATGTATCGTGAATCTGCTGGAAATCAAGCACTTATGAATGTTATTTTACCTTTTAGTTATGCCGTAAAAAATAATTGTATGTTAATTATTGATGAATTTAGTAGTGGACTACATAATGAACTTGAGGAAGCATTAATAAAATATTTTTACAACAATAGTAATGATTCTCAACTATTTCTAACATCTCATTCGACTAATATATTAGATACCTCTATAATAAGACCTGACCAAATTTATTCATTTAGATTTGATGCTAAAAAGGGAACTTTAATAAAAAGATTTTCAGATGAAAATCCTAGAGAATCACAAAACATTGAAAAAATGTATTTAAATGGAGTTTTTGATGGAATGCCAAATTACAACAAAGAATTTAAAGATTAATAAAAATAAATCTATAGGAAAAGTTATTATTGTAGTTGAGGGTGAATCTGAAGAATTTAAAATAATGAAACATATTTTTACTAAAATTTTAAATTATAATTATATTTCAATAAAAAGAAATAAGGTTATGCAAAATGAGTTTAGAAGTAAGGTTAACCCTAATTCCATCGTTATAGTGGCAAATACAAATAGTTCAAATATTAAATCTATAATCGAAGATAAGAACTATAAAGATAAGTTATATGATTTATTAAAAATTGATTATAAACATAGTTTAAAAAATATACCTATCTATATAATATGGGACAGAGATTATGAATCAAATGAAGAAAAAAATGTAAAACAAGCATTATGCACTTTTAAAAGTTCATTAGATAATGATTTTGATATGAATGGTATTTTACTTTTAAATTACCCTTGTATAGAGAGTTATAAAATTTCAAACTTTGATAAACAATTATATAAGAAAAGTTTTAAATGTAGTCAAGATGCCAAAGAATTATGTAAGAAAGAAAAATATTATATTAATAATATAAGTGAAAACAGTATAATTAATGCAGTAGGAAATATGCATCGAAGTTTTAAAAATATGGGAATACTAAAATATGAACCATCAGATTTTTTTGAAACAAATAACATAATTTTCAAATATCAGACTGATAAATATCAGGAAAATATGATTCCTGCACTTTCACTACTTTCTGTAATGTTAGTTGATTTAGGAATAATATACGAAGAATAAAAAATTATTTGTAATACTTTTTTGAAAGGGAGAGTTTCTTTCCTTTTTTATTTTATAGTAATGTTAAAAAATATTGATGTTGATTATACTAAAATCTTACGGATAAAAGTCTTAAAAATGTACGGATGAAAATCTTAAAAATGTACGGTTGAAAGTCTTAAAAATGTACGGTTAAAATTGATAATTAATTAAGAATATGCTATAATATTTATGAGGAGTGAAGATAAATGACATTAAAAAAAGAAGGCTATAAAGAAAGACTAATTGATAAAAAAATTGAAGAATGCTTAAAAATATTTGGTGCAGTATCAATAGTTGGTCCAAAATATTGTGGAAAAACTTGGACTAGTTTGGCCCATAGTAAATCAGTTAAGTATATAAATTCGAACGATAAAAAGCTTTATACTCTTGCTCAAATGGATGTTAATCAAATTTTGGATGGAGAGTACCCAATTCTTATCGATGAGTGGCAGTTAATTCCAAGTATTTGGGATTGTGTTCGTAGAAAATGTGATGAAGATAAAATAAAAGGTAAATTTATTTTGACTGGGTCAGCCACAGAAAAAGAAAATACGATTGATCATTCTGGAGCGGGAAGAATATGTAAATTAGATATGGGTACAATGTCACTTTTTGAAAGTGGTGAGTCTGATGGTTATGTATCTTTAAATGATTTATTTAAAAACATTGAAATTAAAGGACATTTAACAAAAGAACTATCTTTAGAAGATATAGCAAATTTAATTATGAGAGGAGGATGGCCAGATAATATTGAAAATACTCCTAAAGAATCACAATTAATTGTTAAAAGTTATATTAAAGATATTTTAGATAAAGATATTAATGAAATAGATGGCGTGAAAAGGGATAGAAATAAAATGGAAATGTTATTAAAATCTCTTGCTAGAAATGAATCTACTTTAGCCTCAAATGAAACACTAATAAAAGATGTTATAAAAAAAGAAAATGGCACTATTAATAAAGAAACAGTTGGTGAGTATTTAAATGTTTTAGATAAATTACATTTAATTCAAAATCAAGGGGCGTTTAACCCAAATGTAAGGTCAAGAGAAAATGTTGGAAAAACCGCTAAAAGACATTTTACTGATCCATCAATAGTATGTGGTTTACTAAATCTTAATTATGACAAAATGATTAATGATTTAAACACTTTTGGCTTTCTTTTTGAGTCATTAGTTGAAAGGGATTTAAGAATATATTCAAGGTATAATAACGGTGAATTAAGACATTTTAGAAATAATGTTAGTGGTTTAGAGATTGATTCAATTGTAATAAATGAAGAAGGAGAGTATGGCGCAATCGAAATAAAACTAGGAAGTAATCAAATTGAAGAGGCTAAAACAAATTTATTAAAGTTTTATGAGAAGGTAGATAAAAAACCAAAATTTATGTGTGTTATATGCGGTTTATGGAATAATGTTATGAAAGATCCTGAAACTGGAATATATATTATTCCAATAAATGCATTAAGACCTTAGT
>DJOC01000062.1:0-834 GCA_002439555.1 Caryophanales bacterium UBA6448
TAAAAATAGTTGGAGGAACAGGAACTTCAGCAGATCCATATCATATTGGATAAAAAGCAAGGTAAAACTACTTGCATAAATATATAAATAAATGTTTTATTATAAATAGGTGAACGTGAAGGAAGTTTGCGTTACCTAAAAGTTTATTTATTAGATAACGCTATTCAGGCAAGCAAAGCTATAATAAACTCTTTTAAGAGCCTATATAGTTTTACTAAATCTTGAATGGCGTTTTCTATTTTATCTAAGCCCGTAAACAAATCAGAAATAGTATGAATAAAAACGAGGGTTTTAATTATCTTATTTTTAGACATAAGCATCATCCTTCTCTTCGAATTTTTGATTTTTTTCAAGCCCCCTGAAAATTGGTGGCAACGCCAGTTCCTGCACGTTCGAGTAGTTATTATACATATATAAAATATGATTGCAAGTACTTCGACAAAAGATGTCAAAATAAACATGTGATTGTTAAAAATAATATATAAAATATATTGATTTTTTTGTAATAACTTTTTTTATTTATCATAATCTTTAATAGAAAAGGTGAAAAATGGAAAATGAAAATGTAATTGCCTCATTAAGTAAAAGAGCAGGAGGAGAAATATATCTAGGTGTAGTTGGAGCAGTTAGAACCGGTAAATCAACTTTTATCAAAAGATTTATTGAGGGATTAGTTGTTCCAAATATTACTGATGAATATGAAAAGAAAAAATGCTTAGATGAGGTGCCACAATCGGCTCAAGGAAAACAAGTTATGACTACAGAGCCAAAGTTTGTTCCTTCCTCTGGAGCAAAAATTAAAGTTGACGAGTTTGAAACTAATATAAAACTTGT
>DJOC01000062.1:969-25436 GCA_002439555.1 Caryophanales bacterium UBA6448
TATATTCCTTTAACAGAGGCAGCAGAGCTTGGAACTGAAAAAGTTATAAAAGATCACGCCACTATTGGAATTGTTGTTACTACTGATGGAAGTATAACGGAAATTGCTAGAGAAAATTATGTTGCTGCGGAAGAAAAAGTTATTCATGAACTTAAAGAAATAGGTAAACCATTTATAGTAATTTTAAATTCTAAAACGCCAGATAAACTTGAAACTAAAGACCTTGCTAAAAAAATGGAAGAGGAATATAACGTTCCTGTAATATGTTCAAGTGTTGATACTGTTTCAAAAGAGGAACTAAATGGTATGCTTAGAACAGCTCTTTATGAATTCCCAGTAGTGGATATTAATGTAAATATTCCAAAATGGATTGATATTCTTCCTATGGAAAATGAAATTAAAATGCACTACTTAGAAAAAATCAAAGAGGCTATTTATAAAGTTAATAAATTAAAAGATGTTGATACTATTAATAACGTATTTTTAGAAAGCGAATATATTTCTAAAAGTTATATATCAAATTTTGATACATCCACTGGAAATGTTACCATAACACTTGAAAGTAGTGATGAACTATATGAAAAGGTTTTAAAGGAAAGCATTGGTAATAAAGAGATAACTAAATCTAGTTTATTAAATATGTTTATATCTTATAACGAAAATGAAAGTGAACTTAAAAATATTAAAAGTGCAATTAAAATGGCTAAAAATACTGGCTATGGAATAATGCATCCCACTATTAAAGATATGAAACTTTCAACTCCAGAGATTATTAAACAAGGAAGTAGATTTGGTGTTAAATTAAAAGCTCAAGCAAGCTCAGTACATTTAATAAGAGTTGATGTAGAATCTACTTTTGAACCTATAATTGGCTCTGAAATGCAATCTAAAGAACTTATTGACTATATTATGAAAGATTACGAAACTGATAAAAATAGTATTTGGAAAAGTGAAATCTTTGGTCGAAGTCTAGAACAAATCGTCAAAGAGGGTATTGAGGCAAAACTTGCTATGATGCCAGAAAATGCTAGATTTAAACTTGCAAATACTGTTACAAAAATAGTCAATAAAGGTGCAAATAACTTAATTGCTATTGTAATTTAATAAAAAAGTGCAACTGTTATGTAAAATATGCACTTTTTTTATTATGTAAAACTCTTTAATTTTCTTAAATTAAGTGTTATACTTGATATACAATTCAGCAGGAGGTTTTATGAAACAAGAAATTAATCGTAAAAGTAATTGGAAAAATGTTCCAAAAATCATTAACACAATACCAAATGATAAAAGTAAATTAATAATGTATGTTGATGAAAGTGGAGAAGGAAATAAGAAAGTATTAAAAAGGGCGTTTGATTCAAAAAATAAATGTGAACCTTATGTTCAAAGAAATGATTTATATATTTTAAATGGCATTGTATTATCTGGACAGCAAAGTACTGTACTTGCAAATAGACTAAACAATTTAAAAAATACTATACAGCCTAAAGGAGTATTTAATTATAGTAATAAAGGAGTTAGACCTATTGTATTAAGAAACCATGATATGACATCAAAAAATCCACCTTTTAATAATTTAAGTGATTTAGTTTATACTGAACTTGAAAATATAATTAAAAAAACAAAGTATACACAAATTGCTTCAGGATTAAATTATTATTGTTTTACACAAAATAGAAAAGATACTTTGGATTTATCACCACTTTTAATGTGTCTTGGTGCATTAATTGTTAATTATGCTAGTTATTTAAACTCTGTAAATAAATCTGGTATTATTATTTTTGAGGAAGAAACGAAAGTTCACGATAAAATGAAATTAGATTATATAGTGAAAATATTAAAACATGGAACTAAAAATCATAACAAAGATTTTTTTGCAAAAATTAGTGCAGTTTATTTTAGAAAAAAATGGACAGAGGAAAAACCTGATGAATTTGTTACAACCGCAGGATTAGAGCTTGCGGATTTAACGTTATCTCCATTAAGACGAATATTTCATCCAGAATTTATATTAATTCAAAATAAATTATATAATTACCCAAATTATATGAATATTGGTATAAGTATTATCACATAAAAAAATAACCCCACTTAATCAAAAGTGGGTCGGCGGATCTAATCAGCCTACGTAATGGAAAAAATGAAAATAAATAAATTATAATCATTCTTTCTTAATGTCTAAGGTTTCCCAAAGACAATATTATTATATGAAATATATTCTAAAAAATCAATAATATTTATAATTTTTTGATATTATTAAGACATTTCAATAAAAAAGTGCAAATGTTATGTAAAATATGCACTTTTTTTATTGATTTTTCTTTAGAATTTTGGTATCGTTAATTTGTAAGGTAGTTATGCCTTATAAATAATATAGGAGGTATTAAATATGTCTAAAACTGAATTAGTAGAATTTATTGCTAATAAAGCTGGCTTATCAAAAGCTGATGCAACTCGTGCATTAGACGCTTGCCTTGAAGGAATTGTTTCTGGTCTTAAAAAAGATGGAAAAGTTGCTTTAGTTGGTTTTGGTACATTCTCTGCTAAAAAAAGAGCTGCTAGAGAAGGAATCAACCCACTTACTAAAGAACCTCTTAAAATTCCTGCAAAAACAGTTGCTTCATTTAAAGCTGGTAGCAAATTAAAAGACGCTTTAAATTAGTTTGAAAAAAAGACTAGAAATTCTAGTCTTTTTTCAATTTTTTTAAATAAAAAACTTTACAAACCTTATAAAATAGTATATTATTTAATTAAGGTAGTGATAGAGAGTATGAACGATAATAAAAAAGTATTAGCTTATTGTCCAAATTTTTATAAAATAATTGAATTTAAACCAATCGAAGGTGATGAAGTTACTAAAGCTATCATCAAAATGTATAAAGAATATATTTTTAAAGTTGATATAAACCTTAATGAAAATATAATTGAAATAGGTAAACTTGATGAAGCAGTATCTAAATACATTGATGATTACATATTTAGAAAAGAACTTAAAAAAGGTTTACAAGAATTAAAAATAAAAAATGATTGTAAAGATATATTGAAATTTGTAATTGATTATATAATAGGTCTATTTAATAGATATAAAGCTAGTAATACAAGAGTTATTTATATATCTAGATGGATTTAATTAACTCTTTTTTTATTGGCTAAAATAAGAATTGGAATTACCAATATATATAAAATATAGGGTACTTTTTTATATATATAAAGGAGGTATTCATAATTATTATTAATTACAAATGAATTAATAAGTGCTATTAAAAATATTAATGGTGTACCTATTTTAAAAGTCAAAATACTATTAATTTTTTTGATAGAATAGGATACTAAATAATATAAATCAAAAAGCCATATTAATGAAATAAGATTTTCTATATTTTCAATAAACGAAGATATTTGAATTTTTTTAAGTACCATATATTCAGGATAACTATATATATCAATTAAACTTCTTCCTAAAATACTTACAATAGCAAAGCAAATAATTAAAGTAATTATATTAGTTATGATGTAGGAGGTTATATAATCTTTAGTGCTGTAGTCTTCATCGTTTAGAAGAAGTAGTGGGCAAGATGATACTATAGCATAAAAGAAAATACTTTTTATCATATTTATATTTTTAAAGGTAAAAAGTGGTAAAATATTTTTAATTTCCATATGAGGTATTAAGGCAAAAAAGTTAAATATTATGGTGATTATACTAAAAAAAGTTAGGGCAAGTGAAAGCCATTTCATTACATCTTTATCTTTAGTGGAAATATAATAGCAAAGTAATATACTTGGTAAAATAATAAATATTTTAGGAGTTTTATTAAGAAAAAATGATGATATAAAAGTAGTTATAATAATCGATGAAAGTAATATAAAAAATATATATAAAAGCATTTCAAATATTTTAGTTTTCTTGTTTAGTTTAATTTTTGAATAAATGAAGACAAAACATATTCCAAGTAATATTCCAAATATAAATGATATTAAAGCATTTGTTCCCACCAAAAAGAAAGAATAGGAAAAAAGTAGTCCTAAAGAAAGAGATCTTGATAAAAGATATATTTCTGATAATTTATATTTATTAGTTTTCAAAATTAAAAATTAGTCCTTTCTTATCTATTTTAATATTTGTATTAAGTTTAAAATCAAATGTTTTAAATATATTCATTTCTTTTCTAGTCTTTTCATAGTATAGATTGTTTACTTCGAGAATGTCTAAATTATCATTTTTAAGTCCTTCGATAAATTTTAATAACTTTTCATTTAAGATTTTTTTAAATTCATCATTAAGGTTTTTATATGCTTTTTCATCCTTTAGATTAATGTTTGTTGTATTTACTCTTATTTCTCCCAAAGCATCAATGTTATAGATAACTTTATTATCTTTAATTTCTATTTTACCTTTACCAGCGTAGATATTTACTGATATAATTTTATCATCATCTTTTTTATTTAAGATTAAACTGGCTTTACCCTTGACAATTAAGTTAAATAATGCACTTTCTTCATTAGTTAAAGTTTTAACATATTCATACTCTTTGAATGCTGATAATCCTAGTTCAATGATTTCATCTTTATCATTAAGCGTAAACGTATTTAAAAGGGCATTTGATAATTTACTTGTAAAAAACTTTGTGGTGGCTTCGAAGTTTTGGTCAATTGATATATTATTTTGAGCTTCATTTGATTTAATCATTTTAAATATTTTGTTGCCGATGTCTGGGTCTATTTCATCTGATTTATCTAAAATATCTTTAGCTTTAGCATTTTTAATTAAAATAAGGAAAAATTCATTTTTAACATCGGGATTACGAAGAATATAATCTACGACATCTTTTGTATATTTTTTGGAGATTATTTCATCAATAGCAATTATTTTTAAATGGTAAAAATAGGGCTTATTATTTACTTTTAAAGAAGCATTATTAAAGGCGTCAGTAATATTTTTGCCTTCGGCTGATATCGTGTAAGACTCATTAATTTTTCCTTCACCTGTAGAGTTATCATTTAGTATTTCATAGGTGACAATAAATTTTTCTTCAGCTTTATCATAATCAATCCCTATTGAGGATACAAAGGCAAGATCATTAATTTCAGTGTAGTTATAGCAACCGGTAAGTAAAATAATTATTAAAATTAATAAGACTTTTTTCATGATTTCTCCTTTGTAAAGTTACTTGATAAAAGGTTGCTTCTTTTGTTATTATGCATTTTAAATAAGGTTTCCTTTGCATAAGTTTTGTTAAAGGGAAGTATTGGAAACATATAAGGGTAACCAATTGATTTAGTGCTAATAAGATCTGTTAAAAAGACTAAAAATGCAATTAAAAGACCATACAGTCCTAAAAAGGATGCTCCGATTAAACAAATAAATCTATAATATCTTAAAGAATTGGTTACCTCGATTTCAGGAAAGATTAAACTTGATATATATGTAAAAGAGGTAACAATTATCATTATTGGGGTAATAAGACCCGCATTTACTGCGGACTCTCCTAAAACGAGGGCACCAAGTATTGAAATCGCCGAACCATATTTAGTGGGAAATCTCAAATCACTTTCTCTTAAAATTTCACAAATACCGAGCATTAAAAAACACTCTATTATAGCAGGGAAGGGGATGCCATTTCTTTGAATAGAAAAGTTTATCATAAGACTCGAGGGAATGGCTTCTTGATTAAAACCGACAATAGCAATATAAAATGCAGGGGTAACCATAGATAAAATATAGGATGCTAGTCTCAAAAATTTGGTTACATTAATATTAAAATCTTTTGTATAATCATCGGAAAATGGATTTATAAAATCAATAAAAAATGCTGGTAAGATTAAAGCGGTTGGACTATCATTTGCAAGCACAACTATTTTACCTTCGGCTAAAGCTCTTGCACATCTATCAGGCCTTTCAGTAGCAATTATCGTGGGAAAATGCGGATTTTCAGATAAATATTTTTTTAAGTTTTCACTATCATTAATAAGGTCAATGTCCACTTTTTCTAGTTTTCTATAAACCTCTTCGACAAGTTTAGTTTTAGTTATACCTTCGATGTATAATATACCTATTTTAGTTTTAGAAATTCTCCCGATATCAAGATTTTTACATTTTAAATTACTTGTTTTAATACGTCTTTTTATAAGCCCTAAATTAGTTTGATAGTTTTCAATAAAGGCATTTCTTGGACCCTTTAATGATGGCTCTATTTCATTAACTGAAATGCTCCTGTCAAGAGAAGCACGAGTTTCAACAGCATATATTTTGTTTTGATTAATTACAATAGTAAAACCATTATATAAAAAGTATTCTATTTTATCAAACTTTATTTTATTAACATTACTGCTAGGCACATCATTTTCAAAACTATGAAGTTTATCAATACTCGTAATTCTTTTTAAAATATATTCATTAATTTTATCTTGACTTACTAAGGTATCAAAAAAAATAACATAGATACTATGAAAGGGATTGATTTTAACTTTCCTTATAACTAAATCATCATTTTCTGAAAACATTTCCTTTATTTTATTTATCATATCTATAGTATGGCCTTTTTATTAAAAAATATGATATATATGACATAGTTCGACAATTTATTTTAATACTTGCACTTATAATACATTTTCACAGGGAGGTTTATTATGCTAAAACCAAAAACAACTATAGATGAAATGATTAAATTACTTGAAAGCAAAAATATTAAATTTGTTTTAATGAGTAAAAGCGAAGCAAGAGATTATTTAATTAAAAATAATAATTATTATAATATCACATCTTACAAGAAAAACTTTGTTAAATATCAAATGGGTGTAAATAAAGGTAAATATTTAAATTTGGATTTTGCTTATTTAAAAGATTTAGGAATTATTGATTTTCGCCTGCGAACGATTCTTTTTAAAATGATAAATAGTATCGAACATTATCTTAAATTAAGAATACTAAAATATATTGAATTAATTAATGAAGAAAATGGTTATGATACGGTTAATGAATTTTTAAATGAAGATTATCAAAATTTGCAAAAGATTCATAATAGTATAAAAAGAAAGATTTCTTCGATCGAATATAAAAATATATGTGATAAATATTTAAAAGATGATAAACTTTCTAATATTCCAATTTGGGAGTTTCTAGAAATTATTACCTTTGGTGAATTAATTAACTTTTATGAATTTTTTATTAAAAAATATCACATTTCTGGCGATATTAAATATATTTATATTTTAAGGGAAATCAAGAAACTTCGTAATGCAGTGGCACATAATGATAATATTTTGGATGATTTAAATTGTCAAAAAGAACACTATGATTTTTCGGAAAATACTATTATTGAATTTCTTGACAATGCTGGTATTTCTAAAAAAACTAAAATTAATAAATTAAGAAATAATCATATAAAGCAATTAACATACACATTATATATGTTTAATGAAATAGTAACTAGTGATGGTATAAAATATGATGTAAAAAGAAAATTAAAAAAGTTCTTTTACAAAAGAATCCCAATGAATAAAGAATATTATAAAGATAATGAATTACTAAAATCAGTATATGAATATTTTGATAAATTAATTAAATTTTATTATTAAATATCATTGACGACATATAGTTAATTATGGTATATTAAATATGCGTTGAAAAAATGTTAAATCATTTTTAAAGGGCAAACGTTACGACGGAGGCCTGTTTTTTTATTTTAAAAGATATTTTTATTGTACTGTAAAGTAATGTAAAATGGAAATTAAAAGTTTGCACTTATTTATATATGGTGATAAAATACTAGTTATGAAGAAGTTGTCAAAAATTGGGATTATTTTAAGTTTTATTTTAACTATATGTTTCTTATTTGGTTATTCAATTAAGAAATTTCATATTATAGATCATTTATTTTATAAAAGAAATATTATAAAAAGTATTTTTGCATTTATAATTATTTTCATTTTACTTTATTTATTAATAGTGGGAATATATAAATTATTTGATAAATTAAAAACTAGTAAAAAAGGAAACAAATTATATAATTTTATATTTGAAAAAAATCCTTTACTTATTACTTTTATTATATTTTTTGCATTTAGCATTCCAATAATTATATTTTTTTATCCTGGACCTGTACATTGGGATGGTTTGCAGGAACTTAATTATTTTTATGGAATAGATAAATTTTCTAATCATCATCCTGTAGTTCCTACTTTATTGATGGGACTTGCAATGAAATTAGGTAGACTTATTTATAATGATAACTTAGGAATATTTTTATATACTTTTCCTCAGATGTTATTTTCATCATTTACATTTGCATATATATTTAAATTTATGAAAGATATTGATACACCAAAAATAATAAGAATAATTACTTTTATATTTTTCTTATTTAATCCAGTATGGTATATAAATGGTTACACTATTGTAAAGGATACTTATTATTATTTATTCTTTATTTGGTTTCTAATATATTATTATAAGTTTTATATGGAAAATACTAGGAAAAATGGAGTTATGCTTTTTTTAGCAAGTTTAATGGTTATTTTATTTAGAAATAATGGAATTTATATTGTTATTGCCTCATTTATACCATTTGTCTTTAGAAAAGATATTAGAAAAGTGATATTATCATTCATTGCTACATTTTTAGTATTTCAATTTGTTTATAATAAAGCATTAGATTATTTTAAAGTTGAACCCTCGAATATAAGGGAAACATTATCGGTTCCAATACAGCAAACTGCTAGATACATTAAATATTATGATAATGAACTTACCGATAAAGAAAGAGAATATGTAGAAAATCTTTATCGTATGAGCATTAAAGAAATCAAAAAGAAATATCAACCTGAACTTTCTGATCCGGTTAAATTCCCTTGGAAAGTTAATGATAAAAAAGAATTATTAGAATATTTTAAATTCTGGTTTAAATGTTTAAAAAAGCATCCTAAAGTGTATGTAGATAGCTTCTTAGAAAATTATTATGGATATTTCTATCCTCTTAAAAAAGATTATAAAGATGGAGTTGCGTGGTTTATTGTAGTTTATAATAAAAGAGTTAATACCGGATATTTTAATTTACATTATCTTAAAGCTTTTAAAGCAGAAAGAAATTTTATTACTAACTTTACAAATAAATTAAAGGTTACAAAAGGTGTTGGATTAACATATAATACAGGCGTTTATACTTGGCTACTATTAATATTAATGGGTTATGCAATATATAAAAAGCGATACACTAATTTATTATTTTCTATTCCAATTGTATTAACACTTGCATTTTGTTTCTTATCTCCAGTAAATGCTTATTTGAGATATATGAATCCCGTTATAGTGGTTATTCCAATATATCTTGCAATAGTTCTTAAAACTAATAAAATTAATATAAAATAGTAAAGTAAAAATAAATCATAATAAAAGGGAAGGGGTTACCTTCCTTTTTTCATATATAATGCTTATTTACATCTTGAGTTAGCTCTAGCATTTGTAGAATTACTTCTTGCAGATTGTGAATTACTTCGTGCGTTGTTTCTTGCTTTAGCTTTACAAGTTCTAGCATTACTTCTTGAATTACTCATTTATTTCCTCCTGATAATATTATGGACTACTTTTATAAAAATACTATGGAAATAATTGGTATATATTTTACTGAAGTTCCTTTAATAACTGTTACTCACTAAAAAATAATAAAAATGGAAACTCTAAAATAGATTTAGGGTTCCCAACATTTGCAACCGAGATCATTTATTGCTCGCACCACCTAGAGGCGATTTACATTTGCATTAGCATTCAGTGAATGCAATAGTAATATAACATTATTTTTACAACCTGTCAATTAAATTTATTAATAATTATTTATAAAAGAAAATATAATTTAATATGAATATAATTAATGCTTTGTTAGTATCTTTATTTGCCTCATTTTCAACTTGTTTAGGTTGCGTGTTTTTGTTTATTAAAATAAAAAATCAAAATATAAATAAATTCATTACCTTTTCTTTATCATTTTCAATTGCTATTATGATTGGGATAAGTATATTTGATTTACTTCCTAGTTCGATATTCATTATAATTAATAGATATAAAATATGGTCAATACTCTTATTTAGTATACTATTTTTATGTAGTTATTATTTAATTAAATACATTAGTAATCTTTTGTCAAAGTATGAAAATAACCTATATAAATTAGGCATTTTATCAATGGTTGTTTTAATTATGCATAATCTTCCTGAAGGGGTAATTACATTCATAAGTAGTTATAAAGATTTAAACTTAGGTATTAAGATGGCAGTTGCAATAGCACTTCATAATTTTCCCGAAGGTATAGCCATAGCAGTTCCAATATATTATGCGACTAAAAGTCGTAAAAAAGCCTTTTTAAATACCTTTTTAAGTGGCTTTTCAGAGTTTATTGGAGCATTACTGTCATATTTGTTTTTAGCTAGATTTGTTAGCACTATAACGCTTTCTTTAATACTTACTGGTGTAGCATTTTTAATGATAACTTTATCTATTGAACAGATGCTTCCTAGGGTACTTTCCTATAAAGAAAATAAATTTATGAATATTGGACTTATTTTAGGCTTTATTATTATCTTAATTAGTATTATAATTTAATTATGAAAAGAGTAGGAATATTAACAAGAGAAGAAAATTTAAATAATAAGGAAATATTATATATACCTAAAAATATATATAATAAATTGAATGGTAAGGCCCAGGTTATTTTAGTGCCTTTTACTTTAAATGATGAGTTTAATAAGGTAAAGGGGCTCATTGATATTTGCGATGGTATAATTCTTCCTGGAGGAGATGATATTTATCCTTTGGAACTTGAGGTAGTAAAATATCTATATAAGTTAGATAAACCTCTTTTAGGAATATGTTTAGGTATGCAAACTATTGGTGTAGCCTTTAATGGTAAATTTGGACATTTAAATACATTAGCGCATAAAAGTAAAGATAAGTATGTACATAATGTAAGTATAAACAAAGATAGTTTATTATACTCTATTATAGGTAAGGAAACTATAATGGTTAATTCAAGACATAAAGACTATGTAGAAAGTACAGATTTAACTGTAGGAGCAGTTTGTGATGATATAATCGAAGAAGTTGAGGACAAAAATAAAAAATGTTTTATTGGTGTGCAGTGGCACCCTGAAGATTTAGACGATGAAAATTCTGAAAAATTATTTAATTTTTTTATAAATAAATTATAAAGTGTGGTATACTAAATATATAGTAAAGGTGGTAAAAAGTGAAAAGATTTATTGTTTTAATTATTATGATTATTTTGCCGATAATGGTAAATGCCAAAGATATTACAAGTGAATGTAAAATAAAGGTTGGCTATTATTCTACAAAAGATATTACTGATGATAATTTTTCAACATTTTTAACTAAATCTAAAAATTATTCATTAAGCGTTGAGTGTGAGGAAAACATTAAAAATGTTTATATTATGTATCACGATCATGCAACAAAAGGAAAAATACTTTTTGATAATTATGAAAATGTTGTAGGACAAAATGGTTATTTACATGAACTTATAAAAGTAAATAATAATGTTAAAACATTTAAAATACAATATGAAGATGAATTTTCTATCGCAGATATATATATTTATAATGATGATAACTTACCTGATATGGTTCAAGATTGGGAAAATCTAGATACTGCGGATTTAATGCTATTTACAACTCACGCTGATGATGAACAACTTTTTTTTGCGGGATTATTGCCAACATATGTTGATGCCGGTAAAAAGATTCAAGTTGTTTATTTTACTAGACACACAAATAATGTTTTAAGATATCACGAACTTTTAAATGGGCTTTGGGCTGTTGGAATTAAGTACTATCCTGTTATTAGTGATTTTCCAGATGCTTGGGCCACAACAAGAGATGGTGCATTATTAAACTTGCAAAATGCTGGATTTTCACTCGAGGATGCAATAGAGTATGAAGTAACTCAAATAAGAAAATATAAACCTTATGTAGTTGTAGGACATGATGAAAAAGGGGAGTATTCTCACGGACAACATATGCTTAATACTTACGCACTTGAAAGTGCTTATAAACTTGCATATGATAAAAACTACACAATCGAGGGAGTAGGGTATGAACCTTGGCAAATTCAAAAGCTATATTTACATTTATATAAGGAAAATCCGATTGTTTTAGACTACGATAAACCACTTTCAACATTCGGAGGTAAAACGGCTTATGAAGTATCAAAAATAGGTTATTCATATCATTTATCGCAACAAGGTACTTGGTTTACTGATTGGCTTAATGGAAAGAATAATTCATATACAAGTGCAACACAGATAAAAACCTATAGTCCTTGTGAGTATGGATTATATTATAGTGCTGTTGGCGAAGATGAAGAAAAAAATAATATGTTTGAAAATGTTAAAGACACTAAAAATACTAAACAGCCAATTAATGATGATCAAAATCAAGACCAAAATACTACTGTTGATATAAATGACCATACTACGCAAAGTAATATACTTTTATATGTTGCCATTGGTATAGTTCTTGTTATCATAATTATATTGATAATCAGTTTAGTTAGATGATGAAAAAGAAACATAAGTTAACATAATATATATTATACGAAGATAATAATTGATTTAAAAATACATATAATTTAAGCATTAATTGATTAGTTCATTAATGCTTTTTTATTGTAAATATTATTTTGAAGTTTGAAATTTAATTTATAATTTAGTTTAAATAAAAAATTAATTTTAATATAAAGATTTTATTTAAATTTAAAATTAGGAATAATAATTCCTAATAAATAAAGTATTATTTACCTTATAAATATAAAATAAGGTTATAATATAATACCTTATTAATATATAAAATAAGGATATATATGCGTATATGTAATTTATTTCACTAAAAAATAGGGTAGTCCCCTATTTCTTTTTATCTTCAGGAATGCCGCACATTTTTCTAGATTCAATTTCAGCAATCTTTTCAAATACTTCAGTAGCGTTATCTTTATTAATATCAGTATAACCAAGTTCGTGTAATGCTTGTACTCTAATTGTATTTAGAGCTTGTGTTCGACCAATTTTTTCTTGTTTTTTAAGTTCAATTTCACGAATAAATCTTTTTCTTGATTCTGCAACCTTACTTTTTGAGGCTCCCCCATTATTATATAAAGTTAATCCAGAATATAATATACCTTCGAAAATAAATTGTTTGTCTTCATTATAAAGAAATTCTTCAGGATCAATAAATCCATTTGTTTTAGCTATATAAGCAAGCATATATTTAATTTCAGGAACATTTTCCATCGAAGAAAGTAGGTAATAGATATATTGTACTGTCCCCTTCTCTGCTTTTGAGCCATCAATTAACTTTTCCTTAAGTAAATATACTATATCAGATAAAAGACATTTATCATCTCTAGTAACACCACTTAAATCAAAATTATTTGTCATATTTTCTTCCTTTTGAGATGTACTATTTAATTTTTTTTCAATTCTAAGCATATATTCTGTTGTTACTTTAATTTTATCAAATCCTTTAAAAGTAGACGAATCTATTTCTAATAATTGAAATAATAATGCTTTCTTCTCTCTAGGCCAATTATTGATATCTTCGAATGTCAAATAATTGTAAACCATTTGTCTTGATACTCCTAAATATTTTGCTAATTTTACTTTAGATATTCCTAAATCTTGTAATAATTTGTTTAATGTGTCCATAAATTTTCTTGTAACTCCTTTACATTTTTATTATACATTACTTAACACTATTTTGTAAACCTATTTTATAATTATTCGAGATTATTTTCAAGTTTTACACTTACGAGTTTAGATACTCCACTCTCTTGCATTGTTACACCATATAGGTTACCAGCATATTCCATCATTTTCTTTTTATGAGTAATCAATATGAATTGGCTAATATCTTGCATACTTTTTAAATAGTCACCAAACATTGATACGTTTTCTTCATCAAGTGGTGCTTCAACTTCATCAAGTACGATGAATGGAGCTGGTTTAACATTAAGTATAGCAAATATAAGACATATTGCTGTAAGTGCTTTTTCACCACCAGATAACATAGATGTTGAATTAAGTTTTTTTCCTGGTGGAACCGCTAAAATAGAGATTCCAGTATTAAGTAAATCATTTTCATCAGTTAGTTTTAAAACGCCATTTCCACCTTTGAACATTTTTCTAAATACAATAGAAAATTCAGTAGATATTTTATCAAATGTTTCTTTAAAGCGTTTTTTCATAATATCATCCATTTCATCAATAATATTATAAAGTTCTTTCGAAGAAGACTCTAAATCTTCTTTTTGACCTGCTAAAAAGTCATATCTTTTACTTAATCTATCATATTCAGAAATACTTCCTATATTAATATTTGTAAGTCCTTTTAAATCATTTTTATATTTAATTACAATTTCTCTAGCCTCTTCCGGGTCCATCGTAAGTTCATAAGATTTTAAGGCATTTTCATAAGTCATATTATACTCATTTTGGAGGTTTTCAAGAAGCGAATCCATTTTAACCTCTAACTTACCTATTTCAATTTCGTTATTTTTAATTAAACTTTCGTTCTTATTATACTTACTATTTACATCATTAATCTTTCTTTCCAAATCTTCGATTTTATTATTTAAATCAAACTTTCTAGATTTTAAAGAAACTAGGTTATTTTCAAGTATTTCTTTTTCTTTAGATTTACTATTAAGTGTATAAAGTATTTCCTCGATTTTATCATTTAAAGTATTATTATTAAGGTTTTTAAAACCATCAATATTACTTTCTGTATAAGTAAGCTTATCTTTTGTTTCTGATAATACTCTTTCTTTATTTTCGATTAAAACTCTTTTTTCAGTTAATTTATAATTAATTTCACTAATTTCTTTTTCAAGTTCTTCATATTTATCATTAGCATTATCTAAAGTAACTGATATACTTTGAAGTAGTCCTTTTTTATTGTTATATTCATTTTGCATATGTAATAGGTTTATTTTATCATCATTATTCGCACTAATTGTACCACCACTTACAGCACCACCTGAATATAATATATCGCCCTCTAAAGAGACTATTTTATATTTATAACCAATCTTTTTACCAATTTTATTTGCATCATCAAGACTATCAACAATGATAACATTGCCAAGTTGGTTTTCAATAATATTTTTGTATTTTTTATCATAACTTACAAGATCAGATGCAATTCCAATAAAACCAGGCAAATCCTTAATACTAGTTAATGATGCACTATCAATGTATCTTGATTTTATAGTATCAAGTGGGAAGAATGTACATCTTCCCAAACCAAAGTTTTTAAGATATTTAATAGCTCTTTTTGCACTATCAAAATCAGTTGTTACTATAAAGTTTTTGGCCGCTCCTAAAGAGGAAGAAATGGCTAGTTTATGTGAATCATTTACCTCGATTAAGTTTTCAATACGATCACAAATACCACTTAGAGCTTTTGAATTTAAAACTGCTGCAATACTCTTTGGTAAGAAAGAATTATTTTCAATATTACTTTTAGCAATATTAACTCTGTTTTCTAAATCAAATAGTTCTTTAGATTTAACATTATAATCACTTTTTAAAGTTGTTATTTTAATTTTTTCCTTTAACTGTGTATTATTTTTATCATTGTATTCCTTAATTAAAGTGTTATATTCATCCTTTAAAGATTTAATTTCGTTTTCAAGTACAGCAATGTTTTTCTCAATAGATAGTTTTTCCTCTTTAAGCCTTAAAAGGTTTTCATTGATAGCACTTTCATTTACACTTAATTTAACTCTTTCTAAATTAATTTGTTTTTGACTTTGAAGCCTTGATATGTCATCATTAATTTGAATAATTTGCTCATTTGATTTAGTTATTTCTTCATCCATTTGTAAAAGAATTAATTTAAGCTTTTCAAGTTCTTCGGGATGTAAGAATACATTTACTTCTTGCTCTTTTTTTAGTTTATTATTCTCAAGTTTAATGATTTCATATCTTTCTTTTATATTTGTTATATCACTAGCAATTAAAGATACCTCAATATTTTCAAGGTTATCTTTTATTTTAATATATTTTTCGGCCTCTTTTTTTTGCTTTTCTAACGGTTTTAAAGAGGACATAACTTCCTTGATTATTAAGTTTAATCTTGTAATATTTTCTTTGGTATTATCAAGTTTTTTTAAAGTTTCCTCTTTTCTTTTTTTATATTTTAATACTCCTGCAGCATTTTCAAAAAGGACTCTTCTTTCTGATGATTTATTATCTACTAAAGCATTAATATTTCCTTGGGTAATTATATTGAACTTTGATGATACATCAAGTATAAGGTCAGTAATATCTTTAAGCCTTACTCTTGAATTATTTATGAAATATTCATTTTCACCAGTCTTATAAATTGTTCTTCTTATTTCAACTTCACCAAACTCTGATGGTAAAGTGTGATCTTCATTATCAAATAAAATGCTTACGCTTGCTTTTGTTAAACCCTCTCTTGATTTAGAACCACTAAAAATGATATCGCTCATCTTATCATCACCACGTAAGGTTTTGACACTTTGCTCTCCTAAAACCCATAAAAGAGCATCAACAACATTACTTTTACCGCTTCCATTGGGTCCAACTATTGCACATATATTTTTATCAAAATCTAATTCTGTTTTATCAGCAAAGGATTTAAATCCTTGCATTTTAATACTTTTTATATACATAATCTACCTTGCACTTTTCCTTAAGGCATCTTTGGCTGCCATTTGTTCTGCCTCTTTTTTAGATTTACCTATGCCAGTTCCAAGGGTTAAACCATCTACTATTGCATCAGCCTTAAATAAAGGTTTGCCTTCTTCATCAGTAATACTTTCTACTTCATAAATTACTGATCTTTGGCTTGTTTGAACAACTTCTTGAAAAGCAGTTTTATAATCAGAAAAGAACTTTTCATTTCTTTGAATATGAGGTATAACAACTGCATAAATATACCTTTTACAAGTTTCAAATCCTTGGTCTATATAAATAACCGCTAAAATGGCTTCAAAAACATCGGCAATAATAGTTTCATTTGCTTTACCATGAAGACCATTACCAACTTTAATTAAATCAGCATAACCAACTTCTTTGGCATAAACATTCAAAGCATCCTCACATACATAACTAGCTCTAATTTTAGTCATTTGCCCCTCTTTTAAGCTATGTTTATTATATAAATACTCACTTACTATTACACTTAAAACTGCATCTCCTAAAAACTCTAGTTTTTCATATGAATTTATGTTATTTTCATATGCATAAGAAGAATGAGTTAATGCTTCAGATAATAACTGTGCATTATTAATTTTAATATTATATTTTTCTAAGAAATTCATATACTCACCTATTACTTTCCTTAGTAAGTATAACATATTATTAGGTAATTGTAAATTTTAAAAATATATAGTATAATACTAAATATGGACGAAATATGAAAATGATTATAATATATTTAATAAGAGGCTATCAAATAATTCCAAATATATCACATAAAATGTGTAGGTTTACTCCTACGTGTAGTGAATATATGATTGAGGCTATTTATAAATATGGCGTAATTAAGGGATTAAAACTTGGCTTTAAAAGGCTAAAACGTTGTCGTCCAAATGGAAAATGTGGATATGATCCAGTTCCCTGAAAGGAAAAATTTAAATGAAATTAAAATTATTTAAAACATTTTGCTTGCTAACTCTATTTACATTAATATTATCTTCGTGTTCAATTAAAAAAGATGACCTCGAAGGAGCCACTATTTATACTACGGTTTATCCCGTAAATTACTTGGTAAAATACTTATATGATGATTATGGACAAATAAGTAGTATTTACCCGAAAGACTGTGATTTAAATACTTATAAACTTACAGCAAAACAAATTACAAATTATGCAAGTGCTGACCTATTTGTTTATAATGGATTAACTAAAGAAAAAGAAATTGCAAAAACATTATTAAATAAAAATAAAAATCTTTTGATAATTGATGTTTCTTATGGACTATCTTATGAAAATGATCCTGCAGAACTTTGGTTAAGTCCTAAAAATTATTTAATGCTTGCTAAAAATATTAAGGAAAACTTGACAAACTATTTGACAAGCAAATATATTATCGAAGAGGTTAATAAAAATTATGCAGATTTCGAAGAAAAAATATCACTAATGGATGCAAATTTAAGAAGTATAGCAAGTGATGCACAAAAAGATGGTAAATATACAATTGTTGCAAGTAGCAAAGTATTTAACTTCCTTAAAAGTTATGGATTTGATGTAATTAGTCTTGATGATGCTGATAATTTAAAAGAAAACAAATATAATAGTATAAAATCAAAATTTAAAAATAAAAAGTACACATATATATTATGTAGTGAAAATGATAAAGAAAATGACACAATTAAAGATTTAGTAAATAATAATGCAAAACTTATTGATGTTAATCTAATGACCCTTTCTATGGACGATGATTACTTCAGTACAATGACCTCTTTTATAGAAAATATAAAAACTTCATTAAGCTAATTGACAAAGTGGTTATTTATATAGTAAAATGTATAAGTAGCTTGGTTTGGAGTAGTACTCAAGAGGCTGAAGAGGCGCCCCTGCTAAGGGTGTAGGTCGGGTAACTGGCGCGAGAGTTCAAATCTCTCCTACTCCGCCATTATGTAAAAATATTCTAGGACATCCTAGATTTTTTTATGCTCTAAAGTACGATGATAAGCGTGAGGTATTAAGGTTCAAGTCAAAGGCTTAACACAAAAATTACCACCATTTTACCGCAAGCCATATCAAAATCACTAAAAATTGATAATTTATGATATAAAAAAAGCCCGAAATTACGGACAATTATTAACTTAATGGTGACCCGTACGGGATTCGAACCCATGAATGCTGCCGTGAAAGGGCAGTGTGTTAAGCCGCTTCACCAACGGGCCAAAAAATGGTGGGCCTGGGGGGACTTGAACCTCCGACCTCACGCTTATCAGGCGTGCGCTCTAACCAGCTGAGCTACAAGCCCACTTCTTTTTCGTACTAATTAATTGTACCTTATTTTTTTAATAAATGCAACCATTTTTTATTAAAAAATTGTCATAAATGCAATTTTCTTGTCATTTCTTTAGATTTTATGCTATTTGCGGTATAATTTAGGGCTTCATATAAATAAGATTTATCAAAATTAAAATCATTATACCCTACTTCACACCTTTTAAAGTAATAATAGTCTGGCAATACATAATCAAATTCATCATTCATTATATAAATTAAGCCTTTAACTTTTTTTCCATTTAATTCAAATTCAATTTCTTTTTTATCATATAAATAAGGGTATCCTTCATATTTATCAAGACTTTTAATAAATAATTTATTAACTTTAAAAATGCCAATTGGTGCAATACTCCCCTCTTTTGATTCAATTGTTAAAAATCTATTTACCTCCCCTTTAAAAGATAGTTTAAAGTTATATAAGTACATAGTACCAACTACTTTGGAAAATGGACATCTATGTTTCATTTCTTTTAAATTTAAATTACTTCCATACGCTAAATAATACATAATATGACCTCAAAAATAATTTAACATATAAAATATAGGTGTGCAACTAAAACTTGCTTATTTAGCCGTTTTTTATTATAATTGTTGTAGGAAGTGAAGAAATGCAATATAAAAAAATTAAAAATGCTGATTTAATCGTAGGTTCTAGTAAATATTTAGTTAAAAATCCTTATGAATATCAAAAAAGATGGCACGAATTATTTAATAATAACAATCCTATTTGTTTAGAACTTGGTATGGGTCGTGGAGACTTTATAATTGATATGGCTAAAACTCATCCAAATATTAATTATATAGGGCTTGAAATTGTGGATTCACAAATGGTTATGGCTGTAAATAGGCTATCAAATTTAAATTTAAATAATCTTAAATTAATCAATATTGATGCTAAAGAAATTGGTAATATTTTCCAAAGAGAAATTGACACAGTTTATTTAACATTTTGTGATCCCTGGCCTAAAAAGCAAGACGAAAAAAGAAGATTTACTCACGAAAGCTACTTAAGAATTTATGATAAGATTTTCACTAAACACAAACATATTATTTTAAAAACTGATAACAAAGGTTTCTTTGCTTATTCACTTGAGAGTTTATCTAATTATTGGTATATTTTTAAAACTGTTTCACTTGATTTACATAAAGATGAAAGAAATATTCCTAATATAATGACAAATTATGAAAAACAATATCAAAAAGAAGGAAGACCAATTTACTTCCTTGATGCAGAATCTGATAGTTAATATCAGTTTTTTTATTAATTTAAATACCATTTAAGCACAGTTATTATCATTTTAATAATATTTTTTAGGTAGTGGTTTTAAGGTGCCGACGTTTTTTATAAATTAAAGAATAAAAAAATCTAACAATGACTTATATTTGCTAGATTTTAGTTTTTCAATGGTGGGCTGTTAGGGATTCGAACCCTAGACCCACTGATTAAGAGTCAGTTGCTCTACCAACTGAGCTAACAGCCCATTGAACTTAAATTAATTAACACGCACAAATTAAGTATACCACATTTTTATAAAAAAGAAATAAAAAAAATGCAATTTCTTGCATTTTCTGTGAAAAAAGTATTATCTACTTCCTCCACCTCCGGAAGATCCGCCTCCACCAAAGGAGCCACCACCTCCGCCACCAGAGGAGAATCCGCCTCCACCTGATGAATAACTTTGTGCAGCACTTCTTGCGGCACTTGCAGCATTTACTGAACGAGTTGTCATATTATTGATTAAAACTAATGTGTTTAAATCTAAATTATTTCTTTCAAGTTCTTGTTCAATATATTCTGGGTATAAATTTTTAAGTTGTTTTGATACTTTATCTGCCATACCAAATAGATAAGCAAACATTAAGTATTCATCCCATATTTTAACCTCTAAAGTTTCTTTTGTGTCCATTTTAGCAAATTCATTAAAGAATAGTTTTAAACCAAATAGTCTTTGACTATCTTCATATATTGATTCATCCATAATCTTCTTTGCTTTAGAGTCTTTACGATTTATTTTCTTATAAATCCTTCCTTCAGCTTCTAAAGTTCTAATTGAATCATTAACTTGTCTTGTAAAAATACTAAAGAATTTTGTATAATGATTTTTACAATACTTTTCAAGTTCTTTACTTTCAAGATAGCCATCTCCAGAGGCTTTATACATAATATCAAATAAATCTTGTTCAACTTTTTCAGTAAACTCAGGCTTACTAGTTAAGTCTAATACACTTTCTTCTTTTCTAGTACCTTCATTACGTTTGATATATCTAACTTTGTTTTCTTTAATCCATTTAAGAATAATTGCTCCGATTATATTTCCTTCTTTATAATTAAATTTATTTAAATAAATAAGGGTATTTGCATAATAAATATCTTTATTGCAAGGAATATCTCTAAATATTGGTGTATTATTCTTATCAATTTTTTTATTATCTTTGTAACCATATTCTGGTTTAGTACATATTACAGCAATCCATATAAATAAAGCAAATGGAAATATTGTAGAAAATGCTCCTCTTATAAAATTCCAAATTCTAGCAAATAAACTTAATTCAGATTCATTATCATCATAATCATAGTCAAATTTGCCTTCATCATTCATTTTTTTTACATCGTCAAAAGTTTCAAACTGTGAGTATGTAACTAAATTTTCAAATGTACCCTTTGGAAATTTTGCTTGAAGTACAACATAGTTTGTACCCATATCCCCCTCATTAGACATTTGAATCATTCCATCTTTTACATAAGCATAGCCTTTATAGCCATAACCCCATACATCTAAAGTATCAGGAAATGAATAAAAACTTTTTATATTAACCGTAAAGTTTTCCCAATTCGTAGAACTATTTTGATACTCAAATATACGCCAAGATATAACATCCGCATCACTTGTTGTAAATACAAAGTTTGTAATAGTATATTTAACTACAAAAGTATGCCTTTTATAATCTGTTTTGCCAAAACATAACTCTAAGCCGTTATCAACATAATTTATGCCATAATAACCGGCTTTTTGACTTATACTTTCATTAATGTTCCAATTTTTTGATATTAAAGCTTTACCATCCATTGAAACACTGTAGTTTAAAATTTCACTTTGTCCAAGATTAGTAAGGGGAATATACCACTCTGTACCATCTTGCCCTTTTACATCCCAAGTTTCAGTAACATTTGCACTTCCATCTTTATTAATATAAATATCTGCATTTTTAGAATAAATATCATTTTTAGCAAATACTAAAACTGGAAGTAACATTAAAATAATAAATAATAATAAATTTCTTCTTCTCATAAACCTTCCTATTAAAAAAGGCATTTTGCAATGCCTAGAATTTTACTTGTACATTTTTTCTTTCTTCAGCACTTGCCTCAAAGAATTTCTCTTTTTCAAAATGGAACATACTAGCAATTATACTACTAGGGAATAATTCAATCTTATTGTTGTAAGAAAGCACTGAATCATTATAAAATTGTCTAGCATAAGTAATTTTTTCTTCGCAATTTGTAAGTTCTTTCTGAAGTGATAAAAAGCTTTCATTTGCTTTTAGATCTGGGTAGCTTTCCGCTAAAGCAAATAGTTTATTAACTGCTTTAGTAAGCTCGCTATCTGCTTTTAATTGATCTTCAGGTGTTGAAGCAGATAAATATGTATTTCTAGCTTTTACAACATCCTCTAAAGTAGATTTTTCGTGTTTAGCATAACCTTTTACAGTTTCAACTAAATTAGGTATTAAATCAAATCTTCTTTTAAGTTGAACATCAATTTGACTTAATTGATCTTTAACTTTGTTTCTTAAAACTACTAATGCATTTCTTGTATTAATTACATATAAAGCAATTAAAACTACAAGAACTATAATAACAATTAACACTATATTCATTTTTGTCCTCCTATCTAAATTAAGTATATTATATTTTATACTTTTTTTCAATTAAATATTAAAAAAAGTTTAGACTTTACATTTCTAAACTTCTATTTTTTTCCTCAAGCATTTCAATATAACCATTTACATTAGCATTTAACTTTGAAACATCGATGTTTGGCATATTGTTAAGTCTTTCAAGCATAATTTTAGTTTGTTCAACATTTTGTGCAAGTATTGCTTGGAAAAGACCAATTACATCATTTGTTAATTCCATTGCATTATTACTTGATATAAATCCCGTACCAATTATTACTTCACTACCTATTAAAGGTATTAAATCATCCCTTGCCATTTCTAAAGCATTTATTGTAATAAAATGGTTTACAATTGCCGCATTAATTTTATATAATTCTTGATTTAAAAGCGTACTTGTAACATTAAATCTTTTATTTTTTTCTGTCATAATAGTTTTCATTGAATTTACCTCTAAAAAGGAAGCATATTCAAAGGTATCTTTAGGATTTAACTTACTAAGTTTTTCATTTAATAAAGCAAGTGCTTCACTAGATTTATTAACATATTCAAGATTTTTAGCAAAATAAACTGATATATATTTTCTTACTAAATCAAATGTTAAAAGTTCCCTAGACAAAATAGTAATATTTTTATTAATCGCCTCTTTTAAAGTAGGAACATCAGTAATAGTTTTTTCTTCTTCGTATGGTTCAAAAAGTGATGCCCAAAATCCTTTTTTAGGTTTATTTTTCCTTGATAATAAATCATTTATTGTTTGAATTGATAATGCACTACTGTCGCTTTCAAGAGCTTTTCTTTCCTCACTTGTAACAAGTTCATATTCTCCATTTAAGGCATCACCAAACTTCATTATTTCACTTAGACTATCAATATTAACTTCCTCAATTGGAATGCTTTGTAAGTTTTCAATAGTTTCACTAAGTGATGGAATATATTTTTTAGTTTCTTTAAGTTCATATAAAAGTGCTTTTTTATTAGTAATTAATTCATCAAAATAACCGCTTTCAATTAAATCAGTTAATATATTTTGTATACTATTTTTATATTTATGACCATTATTTTGGGTTGTGAAGTAGTCTTCCAAAGACACGAAATTTTCTAAATTAATTTCATTATAAGCAAGCTTGCTATTAGTAAATCCAAATTTTTCTGATAAACTTTCTTTAGTAATTCCATATCTTCCTAAAGACTCTTGATAAAAATCAAGTGTATTATTATCAAAATTCATAGCTACAAACTCATATAATATATTTAATTTTATGTCAGTTAAATTAATCATACAAAGTTTACCAAGTAACTCTTTTCTACTATCTGGGGCATTATCATTTGGTATACATAATAGTTTTTGATAATCTTCATATTCTCTCTCAGCTGCTACCCTAATAACCTCATTATCAATATTACTTTTAATTTCCTCTATAGTTTTACCCATAAATAATTTTTTCAAAATTAAACTATTATCTTTTTCTATCTCAAAAAGTTTATATAAAGTTTTTAATAAGCCATCATCTAAAT
>DJOC01000021.1:0-4425 GCA_002439555.1 Caryophanales bacterium UBA6448
TTTCACTATCTAATGCTCCAGTAGGTTCATCCGCTAAAATAATATCCGGATTAGTAACAAGCGCTCTTGCAATAGCCACTCTTTGCATTTGTCCACCGGAAAGCTGTGTTGGTTTTTTATTTATATGTTCTTTTAAACCAACATCCTCTAAAGCTTTTTTTGCTTTTTTAATTCTCTCTTTTTTAGTCATTCCACTTATAGTTAATGCTAAAGCAACATTTGAAAGTATCGTTTGATGAGGAATTAAATTATAGTTTTGAAATACAAAACCAACCTTTTTATTACGATATGCATCCCATGATGAATCTTTATAATTTTTAGTGCTTACACCTTCGATTATTAAATCACCTGAGGTATACTTATCAAGTCCTCCAATAATATTTAACAAAGTTGTTTTCCCAGAACCACTCGGACCCAAAATGGAAACAAATTCACTCTTTCTAAACGACAAATTAACATTGTTTAGTGCTTTTTGCTTAAAATTTTTGCTCTCATAAATTTTTGTAATATTTTCTAGTTTTAACATAATTCCTCCTTTAAGTAAAAAATAGAAGTTAAATATAACTCCTATTCATACCATCGCACTCAAGTTAATCTTATCAAAATATTTATGATTTGTAAATAGTAAAATTTATAAAAATTATAAAATTTTTATGCTGCTGTAAATCCGCCGTCAATACTTACTATATCACCTGTTATAAATGAGGCTTCATCGCTCAATAAATAGCATATAAGATTGGCAACTTCACTATCTTTACCAAATCTTCCCATTGGAATACTCGCAGCCATCATATCTTTGTATTCTTTTGGAACATCTTTTAAAATTGGTGTATCAACATAACCTGGTGCAATTGCATTTACTCTAATATTATCTTTTGCATAAGTTAGTGCTAAACTTCTTGTCATATTATTTATTGCACCTTTACTAACTGAATATGCAAATGCTGAATTAGTTCCAACTACACCAAACATTGAGGATGTATTAACAATAGCTCCTCCTTTATTTTCAAGCATAGAGCTAATTACATACTTATTAAATAAAAATACACCATTTTGATTAATAGAAATAACTTTATTATAATCCTCGAAAGACATTTCGTGAGGTTTATCAGCACTTCCACCAATGCCTGCATTAGCCACTAAAAAATCAATTTTATGATAATTTTTTAATGTAGTCTCCACTACTAATTTAACATCCTCTTCTTTAGAAACATCACATTTAATACCATAACATCTATTTCCTAAATATGAGGCAATGTCTTCAATATTGTCATTTATATCTGCAATAACAACTGTAGCTCCTTTTAAAATGAGTTTTTTAGCAGTGGCAAAGCCAATTCCACTTGCACCTCCTGTTACTATAGCAACTTTTCCTTCAAACATAATTCACCTTCCTATTCTTACATAAAAAATTATACTAAAGTTTTTTATAAATGTCCATAAAAAAACAAAAAATTTATGGCGTCTTAATTCTAAAAGTAAATGGCATTAATATTACTTTCTTTTCGTATTGTCGCAACTGTATGCTAAGTAGCTTGCCTGCATTGCCTTATACCCATAGTAGTAGGACTATTATATCATACGAGAATTTTTGTTTTTAAGGCATAATTCTCCCTTTGACTTATACCGGAACTTTGAATTTTATTTTTTATACTCAAATTGAGTAATTTACAAAGTGAAAAATATATGTTATTATTAATGTGCTCAAAGATGAGTGTGAGTTTCGATTTAAATAAGTAAAGAAAGGAATTAATATGAGAAAAAAAGATAAACAATTTATTGCTTGGTCATTATTAATATTAATGGTTGGTTCTGTAGTCGCAGGTCTACTTGCTTACCTTGCAAGTTAAAATAAACTTAAAATATTGGCAAACTTATCTTGAAAAAGAAAAACTATAAATAATGAAGATACTAGGAATGGTCCAAAAGGTACTTCATTATTTTTTTGTAGTTTTAATGAGGCAACTGAATAAGGAAGGGCTAAAAATGATGATAATATTAAAGCAATAAGTGAAAGTTTAAATCCTAAGGTATATCCTATAACAAAAGCAAGCTTAATATCTCCCCCACCTAAACTTTCTCTTTTGAAAATATTATCGCCAATAATTTTAATTAAATACATAACTAAAAAAAGTAGAATACCACTTATTAAACTTAATAAAGCATCTTTATAACCAAAATAAATAAATTTTAAAATAAATAGTAAAATGCTTGAAATAATAAGTGGAGAATCCAAAATGATATAATATGAAAAATCTGATATAAAAATAAGCATTACTAAACTTATTAGGACAAAATAAGCATAAAGATTATAACCAACCGGAATAAAATGATACCCTAAAGCAAAAAGCATTCCCATAGATATTTCGATAATTAAATTAAGGGGGCTTATCTTCTTACCACAATATCTGCATTTACCTTTCAAAAAAACATAAGAAAAAATAGGTATTAAATCATACCATTTTAAATTTTTCTTACAATTATCACATTTACTTCTTGAAAAAAATATATCTTCGTTTATAGGAAGCCTTTTACCCACAACAAGGTAAAAAGATCCTAAACACGCACCAATTATAAATAATAAAACTTCCATAAATTCCTCTTATAAAATTTGATTATATGCACTAAACATTGGAACAATTACCGCAAGTAGAATACCACCAACAATAATTGCTAAAAAGACAATCATTACTGGTTCCACTAAACTTTTAAGAGCACTAACTGTATTTTTATGCATAACTTGATAATAATCACTTACCTTTTGCATCATATCCGCAAGTTGACCTGTAGATTCACCAGTAACTATCATATAATAAGCAACATCTGGAACAGCCCAGTGGTCTTTGAAGGCATCGGATATTTTTTCACCCATAACAATATTGTCAATTGTCTTATACATTATTGCTTTATATATTTCATTATTAGTAATTTTACTAAGTATACCCATACTTTCTGTAATAAACACATTATTTCTTAATAGTGAGGCAAATGTTTTTGCAAAAATAGCAATCTCATTATATATAATAATATTTTTAATAACCGGTATTTTCATCGTTATTTCTTGAATAAATACTCGATACATTTTAACTTTTTTATACATTATAACATTTGTCAAAATTAAGGCTACTATAAACATTAAAATTAAAAATAAATTATTTGTTAAAAAAGAACTTAAGTTAATTAAAAATAGTGTCATACCACTTATAGTAAGTCCCATTGTATCATAGATTGTTGAAAACTGTGGAACAACATAAACCACAATAAATGTTACAACCGCTACAGCAAAAACAAGTATAATTGCTGGATAAGTTAAAGCACTAACCATTTCTTTATGAGTATTATTAACTTCAGTATAGTAATTAGCCATATCCTCTAAAGTTTCTTGTAAAGTACCTGTGGCTTCAGCTGCTTTTATCATATTAATAAGAAGTGCAGGAAATAAATTACCCTGTTTAGCAAGGGCATTTGAAAATGTTTCTCCAAGTTGAAGTTCATAACAAATTGATTCGAAAACTCTTTGCCTATTCTTATTTTTATGCATTTGAGTAGTTAGTATTTTCATACCTTCATTTAAGGTAATACCAGCTTTTAAATAAGTTGAAAGTTGAGTTAAAAAGAATATTAAATCTTTTTTAGACATTTCTCTTGATATAAATGAAGAATCTGCATTTAAAAAATTAATTAACTTACTAGTTTTTATTTGATAAACTTCATAACCCTTATTTACCAAAAATGCATTAATATCAAGTTTAGAAAGTCCTGACATTGTTGCGGTAAATATTTGACCATCACCTTGAACATTTCTTACAGTAAATTGATAAACATTCGGTGTTTTACTACGGGTAGCTCCACTTGTCCTTAGGTCATTAGCAAGTTCTATTTTCATTTTTTCATATCTTGCTAAAGTTCTTTTACTATAGTTATAAACTCTTTGTTTCTTTTTCTTTTTACCTTTAGTTTTTTGATATAAAAGTTCTTGTTCCTCTTTAGTTTCGACTTTATCAGCTTTTCCATTAACTGTTTTATCAAGTTGCCAAGCAAAATAATTAAATAGCATTACCCACATATCCCATAAAATAAATTTAATTCCAAGTAATGAATATACAGGTATATATATAAATGAGGTAATAAAGTCCAATATTATATTATTTTTTTTCTTTGCTTCTTCCATTGTAATCACCCTACTATAAAAAAGTATACCATAAATTTTTTCATTATTCTAGGGGGTACAAATTAATATTTTAAAAAAAGTATAAGTTTACTTACCTATACTTTTCTTAATATCCTCTAGTTCACTTTCAGTGACACTAGAGTATTTAATAATATCTGAATCAGTTACATTGTTATTTAGCATTCTTAAAATTATTTCTTTTTTCTCCTCGATTTTGCCTTTGTCTAACCCAATGGCGATTCCCTCAGTTTTGC
>DJOC01000021.1:4440-4759 GCA_002439555.1 Caryophanales bacterium UBA6448
TTTGCCTTTTTCAAAACCAACTTCTTCAGCAACCTTTTCATTAAATTTGTCTTTATCATAATAAAATATTGCATCAAAATTTTCTATCATCATTTCCATTCTCCTAACTAACTTTTGACCTAAAATGCTATTTTTATATAACCCATAATATTTATCATTATTTTCCCTTGTAAGTAAATAAAATATCTTTTTTGGGTCAGCATCAGGTAAACTTTCAATTTCATTATATGTCATATTATCATAATAATCAAGATTAAAATCTATGATTGCAATTTGCCCATTTCTAACTTCTCCAGTAATGTTATCAATTAATTTTGTA
>DJOC01000021.1:4818-5136 GCA_002439555.1 Caryophanales bacterium UBA6448
CTTTTTGTTTTAAATGGGCTATGATTATTAATATTTATTTGAATAACATTTTTAATCTTATCTTCATCACCAGGTTTAACTTGTCTTAAAAGTAAAGCACATAGGTAAGATAAATTTTTTAAATTAACACTTATTGAGGTTTGACTATTACCTTCGATATTTACTAAATATTTATTTGATTCATATAATAAATCTGATTCTCTATTTTTAATATTTATATTATCACTTATATTATTATCAAGTAAATCAATAGTATCATCAAAAGGAAGTCCAAGAAGTTGTAAGGCATATTCATAAACAAAGGTAAGTAATTCTGGG
>DJOC01000093.1 GCA_002439555.1 Caryophanales bacterium UBA6448
CTGAACTCTTGTGAACGCATATGAACAGTTGTGAACGCATATGAACAGTTGTGAACGCATATGAACAGTTGTGAACGCACCAATTCAAACGAATTGGTGCTATATATAATTAAAATTATATATTATAGTTTTAGAATATAATTACCTAGCCTATCGCTTTTAGATGTTCCAGTCCATACAATTAAATCTTTTTCTTGTAACTTATTTAGAAGTTTAACGGCTGTAGTTTTACCTCTTTCAATTAAAATAGCAACATCTAATGATGTAACACCACCCTTATCATAAATCATTTGCATTACTTTTTGTTCTTGATAATTTAATGTATTCCAACACTCTTTAATTTTATCTTTTTTTAGCATACTATTACTTTGAATTTTACTTCTTACTTCAATGTTATTTTCCAATACTAATAATACTAAATGATTATTAACTACTGAATATTTAGGTTCATTTAAATGAATATTTTCCATTTCTTTATATATTCTTTTTACCCCTTCATTAAGTTCTCTAACTATACCAAATTCAGTTAATGTTCGAGATATCAAAGGATTTCTTGAATATCTTTCAGTTTTCATATTATCAATTGTTACAAAGCCCCCTAAAGAACCAGGACTTGATATTTCTAAACGATCATTAAATATTTTTATTAAAATATACTCACCCGTATTAGAGTAATCCCTATGAGTTATAGCATTAACCAATCCTTCGAACCAACAAAATTCTGGATATTCTGGTATTGTTTCAAAAACTCCATTAGAATTTAATTTTGTAAACTCTCTTAATTGTGAACTAATAAAATCTTTTGCTTCATTAATAACCTTATATAAACATTTATCAAAAGTTTTATCTTTAATAACATTAAAATTCTCTCCAACTTCAAAAGTATTACCTTCGAATTTAACAACTCTTACTCTAGCACTTGGCATATACAAACTTGGATTTTTACCAAAAAGTAGCATACCCGCCTTAGTAAAATGTAATTTATTATTTACTTTTTTCAAAAAACCTTTTGCAATTAAAACTTTCTCATTAGATAAATCATCTGCATTAATTAAAAATTTATAATATCTTAATGTTTCTTCATCAATATCTTCGACTCCAGATTCATAAAGAATTTCATTTTCTAAATTTCTTTGATTTTTATCATATTCAAGACTTCTTATTTGATTAGAATTAAGTTTTACTGAAGAATCCCCTTGTCTTAAATATACTTCATCTTTTACATTTCTTATTATATAATCTGATGCTGGTAAAATATGAAATAATATTATAATATCATTAATACCTTTATCATTTTTTATATTAATTATTTCAGTTTTATATAAAGGTAAAGGAGATAAAAAGTTTACTACACATTTTTGAATATTATTAATTATTTCTTCTCCATAAATATTTAAGCCTTCGTATTTACCATCATCAGTAATTCCTACTGCTACGACACCACCATTGGCATTTGCAAAGGATGCTATGGTATTTGCTAAATCTAATGACTTAATTTTACCTTTTTTACGATCAAAGTATAAACTTTCCACACTACTTTTTAAATATTCATCGGTTATTTTTGTATTAATTTTTGATAATCTCATAAACTTTCCTCCATATAAAAAAGTAAAACACACTACTAATATTTTCTAATGTATTTTACTTATTTTTACTAAAAACAATATACTATATCTTTAACTTGTTGTAAATATTTTTTTACTTCGTTTCAATTTCTAATTCGTCTTTATATTCATAATTTAATCTGTTTTGTTTAGTAATTACCCTTTCTCCCAAATTTCTTTCTATGTCCTCTCTTGCAATTTTTGCTATCATACCAGATCATTCTTTATAATTTTCATTAGTATAGGGTATTTTTTTCATAAATTCTTTCATAGCTATTTTTTCCATTTAATACCTCTTTTGCAACTATACTACCATATAATTTCAAAAGTAGTGCAAGTTGTACAGTAAATGCAAAAACGCCTAGTATTCATTAAGAACACTAGGCATTGAATGACTTAGAGCTTCTAAAGTTTTCTAAGTACCACTCATTTATATTATATGCTTAATCTTGGTTTTTATTCACTGGAAAACCCATTATATTAAGGACATCATTAATATCAACAGAATTTAAACTATGTTCCAAATTAGATATTTCCTTATTAATTTCATTTTTAAAATTAGTAGCATACTCTGAACTTAGTAATTTTTCCATACACTTTATCATCATATATAAATTAGTTGATTTATCTTCGCTTGCATACTTCTTATCAATCATTTTGAACTTAATATAATGCTTACTTCTAAAACTATAAATTCTATCCATGTGGGCACTTATATTACGAATAAATGTTAAATTTTTTAAAATTTGCTTTAATATATTATCAGACAATTTAAATTTTTTTGCAATTGCTTGACGATCAGATTGTTCAAGCAATCCGTAATATCTACTTAATAACCCAAATGTCAAAACTTTTGTTAAAACAAATGGTGGGATAAATCCATATTTATCTTTATAATGTGTAACAGCACTATGAACTTTATAGTCATCTTCAATCTGCTGATTTATTTTTAAAATAAGTTCTTTTCTATTATCTATGCTTGCATTATTATCCAACTTTTCTTCATCTAAATAAGATTCTAAGCCATAATGAAATGCAACTTGATTTGCTATTAGCGCCTTTATATTTGTTTCAATTTCTAAAGTATATTTTAGAAATATATATTTTATATTTTTATCAAATTGATATAGAGAGTAAATTTCTTCAAAAGTAACATCAGACTTATAACAATTTTCTTTATTCGAATCTTTAAAAATATCTTTATAACTATTTACAATAGAATAATATGAATACATATCTATTATAGATAAGGCTTCTTTTTTGTTTATAACTCTAACATTTTTAGATTCTAAATACTCAATTAATTCTTTATTGCTTTTGTATTCTTTCATTGTCAGCCCCCAAAAAAATGACTCAGGGCTTCTAAAGTTTCCTGAGTACCACTCGACATAAACTATATCATTTTAATTTATATTTGTCAATAAAATTAGTCAATTTGTTCACCATATTTTCGTTACAGTTCAGTCAGAGATAGATAAAAAGTCTATCTTTTTTAAGTTCTTACTACTATAATACACTATTTTTCAAAAAAAATATAAGACTTTAATTTATACATAAGATATTAGATACTATATATAGTAAGGAGTGATTTAATTATGGCAAGTGATTATTTTAAATCTTTATGGATCTATGTCAAGTTTTT
>DJOC01000016.1 GCA_002439555.1 Caryophanales bacterium UBA6448
TATAATTTCATAAAAAAACAGATAACTAGTATCTATTTCTTCTTTGGTTTATCCTCAACTGTATCAGCAAGTTTTCTTAATGTTTCAGCAGCGGAATTTCTAACCTCTTTAGCAGCCTTTTCAACTGCAGGTGTTGCTTTTTCAGCAGCAAGTTTTACAAGTTCAGTTGCTTTATCTTTGATTTCAGTTGCTTTTTTAATAGCAATTTCTTTTGCTTTTTCTTTATCTAATGCTCTGATTTCATTTTGAAGTTCAGTAACTCTTTCAGTTATATTTTCTTTAACTTCATCAACATCCATATTTTTAACTTTGTTTAAAAGTTCATTACATTTGTCCATTAAATCTTTTCTTGTTTCTTTACCAGACTTTGGTGCTAAAAGCATTCCAAGTCCTAAACCTAAACCCGCTCCTAAAATAAATTTACCTTTCTTATTCATCCTCTTCTTCCTCTCTTTCTTTTCCTTTTAAAAATATTTTTGTAAATACACTTGTGAAAAAATCCAAAAATCTATCAAATACTCTGTTTACCTTAAATGATGCTGCATTAATAATATCAAACACTGGATTAAGTGTATTAATTTTCTTATCAACATTATCTATGATATCTTGTGCTTTAGTCATAAAATTTAATAATTTTACTCCTATAACAATTCCTATAATAATTAAGATAACTAGTAATAAGTATATTAAAATTGGTAGAAAACTATTCAAAAAATCTATCATTATTCTCCCTCCTTCGTATCATACATTGAGTCTATTAAATCAAATAAATCGCTTTCTAGTGTTTCATCTGATTTTTCTATTTTAGGTACTTCTTTAGTAATTTCTACATCCTCTTTTGGAGTAACTTTACTTTCTACTTCTTTTAATTCATTTTCTAAATCAGTGTCCATATCAATTACCACATCAGATGTATCCTCTAAAAGTTCATCAATTGTTTTAATTTTCTCTGCAGTTTCAGTAGGTTTAGAAAGTGTTACAGTTTCGCTTTGTTCATATATAGTACTGGAAATTGGTTTTTCTTTTGTTTCACCAAATGCTTTATCTCTTACCTTTTGAACATCAACTTTACTTTCATATTTTTGAATATCTTCTTTTTTATAGTCCCTATCAAGCACTCCATATACTGGAGATATTATCGGAGAAGGTTTAAACTTCTTCCTTTCTATAGTTTCCGTAGTTTCTATTTTTTCATACCTACCAAAATTTTCCCTTTTTTGCATTTTCTTTTTGGTTTCATATTCTAAAACATTGCTATATCTTTTTTGAGGTCTTACCGGCTCAGCAGGCTTCTCTTTAGGTATAACTGGTTTAGAACTATCAAATTCTTCTTCATCAAAATCTAAAAATGGGAAAGAATTATTTTTAAATACTTCTTTTTCACTTTGAACTTTTGGTTCCTCTTTTGGAATTTGAGGTTTTGCTTCAACTTTAACTTCTTTCTTTTCCTCTTTTACAGGTTCATTTCGCATTTCTGGAGTGATTTTTATTTGTTCAGTGTATTCTTCTTCATCAAATAAAATATCTTTTACTTTTTTAAATAATCCCATATTTTCACCTTCCTATTTAACTAAATCTGTATCTATTTCTTTATTTTCTTCATCATTTGTATCATCCTCATTTTGAATAATATCTAAATAATTATTATCATTTCCTTTTGGATTAAAAATGTTGTAAGTTTCATCACTAAACTTTTGAGATTTATTACTAGCAATAGACTCGATTGTTATATCATTATATTCTAAATCTCTTAATATGGTTACAGCATTTAATACTGCTAGATTAATATCATCATAATCTACCATCACTTCTATTTTAGCATAATTATACATAATTTCAATCAAATATTTATCATTTTCTTTTAAATTAATCTCAATATAACCAGATTTATTATCAAAATCTATTTTTTTACTATAAAATGCCTTTTTATTTACTTCATATTCAAACTCTGTTTTCTTATAATAACTTATTAAATCAACATATAAATAATACTTATAATTTGCGGAGGAAAATACAGCATTATAATCATCATAACTATCAATACTTAATCCACTTGGTAAATAATACTTAAAAGCACGATTAACTTCATTATATTTACCTGTTTTATTAGCAAGTTCATTTAATAAAGAATCAGTATTCATATTTTTTATATCACTGCATCCACATAAAGAAAATAAACCTATGAGTAGCAATATTAAAAATTTTCTTTTCATTATATCATCCTTACATCAATATTATATCACTATTTTTTTATTACTTCTATATATTTTATTTTTACCCCTTGAGAAGAAAATTTCTCTTCATATTCTGTTTTAGGACTATCAGTTATATCGCTATTATGTAAATCATAAGTTTCATTTATTATTTTGTAACCATATGAAAGAAGGCTTTCTTTTGAAAATTCATAAAAATCATCATTATCAGTTTTTAAAATAATATGTTTTTCACCCTTAAATAAATTATCATATAGTTTTAAGAAGTTTTCTGATGTAAGTCTTCTTTTGGTATTTCTTTTTTTAGGCCAAGGATCAGAAAAATTCAAATAAATTGTTTTTATTTTTCCATATAAATACTTTGGAATGTCCATTACATCTATATTAAGAATTTTTAAATTATCTAATTCATATTCATTTATTTTTTTTATTGCACTACAAATAACACTGGAATATTTTTCTACACCAATGTAATTAATATTTGGATGATTTAAACACATTCCAAGTAAGAAATTTCCCTTACCCATACCAATTTCTAAACATATATCATTATCATTATTAAATAAATCTTCAGTCAAAAAATAATTGCAACTATTTAGTATTTCATCCATATTTTTGGGATTTCTCATTCTCATAATAACACTTCCTTTTTTCAAACATATATTATCATTAGAAAGGAATGCCTATGAAGAAAAATAGAAACTCATTTTTTGAAAATCAAAATATGATGATGCCTCAAAATGGTTATATGCCTAATATGATGCCAATGAATAACCAATTTTATAATCAAAATAATATTGATTTAGAGGAAAGACTTGCAAAGATTGAAAGACAAATTGCCAGATTAGACAAAAGAATATCAAACCTTGAAAATACCAGTTACTCCACTGATGACATTAACATAGATTCTAATAATATGTATATGCTTTAATTATAAATTATCATAGCGCTAAAACAGTATATTTGTTCCTCACCACAAACTGCTATAGCAACTTGAAACTTAATATCTATTATATCATAGTTTCCCTCATTTAAAAAAAGATTTATGACTTTTTCTAAATCTTTTTCGTGACTTTCATCAAATAATTTCACTTTCATATGCCTTCACCGATTATAGTATAAAACATAGATTTTAAAAAATTTGTCGAAGAAAGGATTAACTTTCTTTTTTTATGTTCATATATTTAGGCATTTTTGCTATAGCAACTATTTCTTTTTTTGTAACTGGATGAGTAAATATAACTTTACATGCGTGTAAACATAAATTTCTCATACCATCCTTTTTACCATATTTTTTATCTCCATAAATCGGATGATTAATACTTTGCATTGCTACTCTTATTTGGTTTTTCTTACCTGTTAAAATATTTATATTTACTAAAGTTTTATTGTTTTCAGAGGTCAAAGCTTCATATTTTGTAATGGCTTTCTCTCCTATTTTTTCATTTTTAGTATCATAAACCATTAAAGTTTTAGTTTCTTTTAAATAGTTTGTTATGGTTCCGCTTTTACATTTGAAATTTCCGTGACATAATGCATAGTAATATCTTTGAACACTTTGCCAATTATCTTGCATAATTTTCTTTATCTTATCAATTTTTGCAAAAATAACAATTCCACTTGTATCTTTATCAAGTCTATGAATTATAAACACTTTATTATTTTTATTTTTTCTCCATAGATATTCGTGAACTTCGTGATATAAAGTTTTTTCTTTTTCTTTATCATTTGCAATTGTAAGAATTCCACTTTTCTTATTTACAATTATTAAAAATTTATCTTCGTATAAAATATCTAATTTTTCTTTTTTCATAATAAGAATTATAACATAAAAAAGAAGATATTTAAATCTTACTTATAAATTTTTATTTAGTATCTTTTAAATATCTTTTTAATAGAAATGTCATAAAATAAGGGAATGTATAAAATTTACCATTAAATCCAATATTTTTATTACCTAGTTTTATACCATATTTAATATCTATATATTTATCACTGTCAATTAAATTATTTAGTGAAATTGTAGAATTATCGTTTGCTTTAACCTCTACAGGAATCAAAGAGTTTTTATCTCTTATAAAATAATCCATCTCTATAGTACCCTTTTCATTTTTGTAAAAAAATAAGTTATAACCTTCTTTAACAAGCATATCGCCTACAATATTTTCATAAATTGCGCCTTTATATGTATTAAAGTTTTGATTTTTTCTTAAATCATCCTGTGCTTCATCATCAAGCGAAGCAATTAATAAACCGGTATCTGCAAAATATAACCTATAATTTTCAGGATCATAATTACCTTTTAAAGGTAAAGCACAATCCTCCATACAATAAGATATATTTATTATACCAGCATCAGAAAGCCAATCAGATACACCACGATATTCTCTATTTCTTGCGCCTGTCGCAATTTTTGAGACTTGAAATTTTTTATTTTCATTTCCAAGAAATACCGGTATTTTTCTATATGCATTTAATATTCTCATTTTGTCAAGACCACTTGCATATTTGGCAATATCTTCTTCATAATCTAATAAAATTTGCTTTTGCATATTTAGAATTCCACTAAAATTTTTATTTTCAATATATTTACTGACTACTGCTGGCATACCACCTAAAATCATATAATCCTTAAAGTTTTGCATCATAACATCGAATACTGTCGTTGATAAAGGGATGCATTTTTTCATACATTCATAAAGTTCTTCAATTTGATTTTCTTTGTAACCTTTAGCCCATAAAAATTCCTCAAAATCCATTGAGTGCATTATATAATCTTGCTTATTACCAACACTATTTGATTCAATTTCTTTATAGTTAATTCCCATCATAGATCCAGAACATATAACATCATATCTTTTATCAATATTAAAGGCTTTCAAAGATGTAGCACAATTAATACAATCTTGTATTTCATCAAAAAATATTAAAGTTTTACCTGGTTCAAATACAAAATCATTATTGATAATTGATATATTACTTATAATTGTATCAACGCTAAATCCATTATCAAAAATTGTTTTATATTCAGGTTGCAATACAAAATTAATATTAACAAAATTTTCATAATTGATATTTGCAAAATATTCAATAGCATTAGTTTTACCAATCTGTCTAGCCCCTTTAACAATAAGTGGCAATTTATCTTTAGAATTTTTCCATTCAATCAAATAGTCATCAATTTTTCTTTTTAATCTTCCCATTTTCATCAACCTCATTATAATTATACACAAAATTCCAATAATATTCAATAGATTTTTCACAAAATTCCAACCATTTTCAACGGTTTTTACACAATTTTCCAACTATTTTTTTAACTTTTTACACATTTTTCCATAATAAAAAGGGCTTTTAACCCTTTACTACGATATTTACTATTTTATTTGGAATAGCAATAACTTTAACAATTTCCTTACCATTTGTAAAGTTTTGAACATTTGGAAGTGCAAATGCTTTTTCCTGAAGTATATCAGATGGTGTATCAACATCTACCTCTAACTTACCTCTTACTTTTCCATTAACAGATACAGCTATGGTAACAGTTGTATCTTTAGTTTTTTCTTCATCATATACCGGCCAAGTGCTGTTTACAATCGGGCTAAAACCAATACTTTCATTTAGCTCTTCCGTAATATGTGGAGCAATTGGATTTAATAAAGTAAGAAGCAATCTATAATCTTCTTTAGAAATTGATTTTGCATCTTGATAAGCATTTGTCAAAATCATTAAACTTGATACTGCTGTATTATAGGCCATATTATCTAAATCATAAGTTACTTTCTTTATAGTTTGATTTTGGATTTTTTCCAAATCTTTAGTAAAACCTACATTATCATTTAAAGTATCTTTTAATCTTATAACTTTATCAATAAATCTTTTACATCCTTTTAAACTTTCAGTACTCCAAGGAACATCTTCTTTATAATCACCCATAAACATTTCATAAAGTCTTAATGTATCAGCACCAAATTCATTAACAATATCATCTGGATTAATAACATTACCCTTACTTTTACTCATTTTTTCATTGTTAGAACCGAGTACCATACCGTGACTTACTCTTTTGTAAATCATTTCTTTATTAGGAACTAGACCAATATTATACAAAAATTGTACCCAGAATCTTGCATAAAGTAAATGTCTAGCTGTATGTTCCATTCCTCCGTTATACCAATCAACTTTACCCCAATATTTCATTGCATCCATTGAGGCAAATTCTTTATCATTATGTGCATCCATAAATCTTAAGAAATACCAACTTGACCCAGCCCAGTTTGGCATAGTATCAGTTTCTCTTTTGGCATCAGATGCGCATTTAGGACATTTACAATTTACCCAATCAGTGATTTTCGCAAGTGGACTTTCACCATCATCAGTTGGTTCATAGTTAGCAACATCTGGAAGTAAAACGGGAAGTTCATTTTCAGGTACTGGAACCCAACCGCATTTAGGGCAATTAATCATTGGTATTGGTTCACCCCAAAATCTTTGTCTAGAGAAAATCCAATCACGCATTTTATAATTATTAACTACTTTAGCTTTACCCATATTAACAAGTTTTTCAGTTATTTTTTCTTTGGCTTCACTAACTGTAAGGCCTGTAAATTCCTCACTATTAATAAGTTTAGGATTTACAGAAAGATACTGTTCTTTTTCATAGGCTTTTTCATTTATATTTCCACCTGAAATAACTTCGATCATTTCCAAATTATGCACTTTTGCATATTCATAATCTCTTGCATCGTGAGCAGGTACAGCCATAACAGCACCAGTTCCATAACTGCCTAGTACAAAGTCTCCGACAAATACAGGAACTTTCTTACCATTAACAGGATTAATTGCCTCGATACCCTTTAAGATGCAGCCAGTTTTTGTTTTATTAAGGCTAGTTCTGTCCATATTAGATTTTTTTGAAGTTTCTAAAATGTAATTTTCTACTTCTTCTTTATTTTCGATCTTTGGCATTAACTCTTTAATTAATTTTCCATCTGGAGCAATTACAAAAAATGTAACACCATAAATAGTTTCAATACAAGTTGTAAATATTGAAAATTTTCCTCCTGTAGTAAGTTCTACTTCAACTTCAACTCCAGTGGATTTTCCAATCCAATTTATTTGTCCTAACTTTACTCTATCAGCAAAAGCAGTTTCCTCAAGGCCATCAAGAAGACTTTGAGCATACTCACTCATTTTTAGCATCCATTGACTTTTTTCTTTTTGAACAACTGTGTTTCCACATCTTTCACATACTCCTCCAGCGGCATCTTCATTTGAAAGTACAGTTTTACAAGTATTACACCAGTTAACTGGTACAGTTGCTTTATAAGCCATATTATGTTCATAAAATTTCAAAAATTGCCATTGAGTCCATTTATAATACTCTGGATCAGTTGTTGAAAATTCTCTATCCCAATCAAATGAAAATCCAAGTGTCTTCATTTGTCTTTTAAAAGTTGCAATATTTTCTTTTACTGCTTCTTTAGGATGAATGTGATTTTTTATTGCATATTGCTCTGCTGGAGCACCAAAAGCATCCCAGCCCATTGGATACAAAACATTAAATCCTTGCATTCTTTTCATTCTTGCTTTTGCATCTTGAGCAGTATAGCTTCTTACGTGACCTACATGAAGTCCAGCACCTGATGGGTAAGGAAATTCTACCAAAATATAATAAGGCTTCTTTTCACTACCATTAATAGCCTCAAAACATTTGTTATCTTCCCAATATTTTTGCCATTTTTTTTCAATTTGATTAAATTCGTTCATTATTTTCTTTCCTTTCCAAATATCTTCCAAGAAGTTCATACATTGCATATATAAGTCCAAATAATAATGTAAATCCGATTACTATTTGAATGTAAAATGGAAGATTAATAAGTTCTATTATCATAAATACAATTGTTATTATAAAAGCATCAATTAAACTATATATAAATGCCATTTTATTTTGAATAAGTAATTCTTTTGACAGTTTAAATTTTGCCATTAAGTATCTAACTGAAAATAAATACTTTTCTTTATTCTTTTTATTTCTTCTATTTTTACGCATAACATTAAACATATACATATCATAAAAATACAGGACTACACTTAAAACTATAAACGCTATTAAGCAAATAATTAATACTCTTTTCATTTTTCCTCCAACAAAAAAGGTAGTACAAAAGGGTGCTTATTGCACGGTACCACCTTTAATTTAACTTATTTAATTGATACGGAAATTACCCCATTAGCATCCAAAAGCAAGTTCAATATACAAGTTTACTAATTTCCATCAACCATTAGCTTTCTATAAAA
>DJOC01000017.1 GCA_002439555.1 Caryophanales bacterium UBA6448
GTTTTAATACCATTTGAGATGACATAGAACTAAAACCTCAAATTTTAATTCCAAGTATCATAGAGTTATACTTATCATCTTAAATAGCAATTCTATATCACTTGTTATTTTACCACAAATTCGACCAAATTGTTATCAACTATTAATTTATTTTCAAAATCATGACTACAGCCATAACATTGAGAATCAACCAAAATAATATTTACATTATTATAAATTGAATACTTATATAGTTCATTTAATTCATTATCATCTAAATATTGTTTAAGATTAACAAATACTATAAATTTACTAGATTTCAAAGATCTTTCCAGTTCAATAATAGAAAATAAATTTTCAATAATTGAACTTTTATAATTTACTTTTAACTTAAAAATTTTTGAGAGAGATTCAATAGTCGCATCGTTATTTACTGCAATTGGTAAATCAACTGTTGAAATAATGTTATTATATTTTTGAATTAACTTTTTATATAATAGTAATAACGATTTATCAGAATTGTCCTTTAAATTTTCATTAATAAGTTTATTAATTAAAAGCATATATCTTGAAAAATCAATATTAAAAAAATCGCTTATAACATTAACTTTATTTGTAATATTAATTTCTTTATCATCAGAAAATACTTTGATTTCTTCGATAACATTACCATTACATATTTGATTTAAATCATTAATTAAACGAAAAAATATTTTTTTATTTTCTATTTCTAAAACATTAGTATATTCATTATTAATTTCAATATCATTTTCTAGATATGAAATAGTAATTTTCATAATACAACTAGCCTACTCTCATCATTGATTATTTTATTCGTTGATGAACCAATAATATACTCTATTTGAGAATATTGTTTTTCGGTGATAGTTAGCATTTGAATAATTCCTTTATTTGGTGCAGATTTCTTAACTCTATTGTAAAGAAAACTAGCTTGTTGAGAATTTAATACTATCTTTGAATAAACTGATTCTTGCATCATTAAGAAACCTTCGTTCAACAAAAATTTTCTAAACCTTAAATAGTTTCTTTTATCCTTTGCATATATATTAGGAAGATCAAAAAATACGATTGCTCTCATAACTCTATTCTTCTCCATAAATAAAAGCCTCATAACTATCAATATTTTCTATAGAATCCAATGTTTTCTTTACATATAATTTTATAATATCTTTTAAAGTATACATCTTATTTTGATACTTATAAGTATGATTTAAAACATTAACAATATCTAATTTATATTCATTATCAAATTTTCTTTCTTTGTTATAGTACACAAAATTATCTACAATTACTCTAAAAGGTTCCATCAAATCACAACTCAAATTAAATTGGTTAAATTCATTGGTATGGTTAATACCTAATTCAGTTAAAAAGCCATTAGCTTTGACTTCTTTATTGATCGTTGATAATAAAATCGCATAACCATAATTTAAAGCAGCATTTGTTTCTTGTTCTGAATGTCTAATAAAATCATTGCCAAATAAAGCATTAAAATAAACTTTTGCAGCATGACCCTCTCTATTTGTAATGTCTCCTACTTCAACATCATTTGCATAATTTAATAGCATTTCATATTTATTATCATCAATTTTTCTTAATAGCATCGCTTGATTAATAATTTTATTTTTTATTATTTCTTTCCAAAGATTATCTTTGTCAGACTGTTTCCAACTAATTTGTTTTTTTATTTGTTTACTAGAATTATGTCTTGAATAAAAACTTGCAAGTTCTCCAAATGGATTGTGTTTTTCATCACAAAATATAATATTAATTTTATTTAAAGAAAGTTCCTTTAATAAGAAACAGGTTACTACTGAAGCAGGATTATCAACTATAATTGTGTCAATTTCAGAAAGATGAATATATTTTTCATCTTCCTCTTGTTTGACAACTAAAAATGAATTTTTATAACTAAGTTTTGATTGTTTAGATATTACTACAGTCCTAAAACTCATTATATTTGCTCCATATACCTGTATATGAATTATTACATATTTTACAACTGGAAATATTTTTATCTTTTTTTCTGCCAAATTCACTAGTTTGATTTATAAATTTAAAATTGCCATACATGCTTGCACATTTCATAGTTTTTAGTATTTCAATAATAAATTGTTCTTTATTTTCTAGATTATTATCTAATAATTGAATCCACTCTTTTAATCTATCATTTAGTATTTTAAAATTTACATATTCTCTATCAATCTTATCAACTAAATAGGAAATTATTTCATCTAACTGTTGAGAATACGCTTTTTCATCAGTAGATATTTTCTTATTATTAAATAATTTATTAAGAGTTTCTTTATGTGTAGCTAAAAATTGCTTTCCAAATTTAAACTGTTTAGCGTTGATTATTTCAACGCCTCTTTCGGTGGCACCAACCAAATAATATTTACCATACTCCCATTCAACCAAACTATAAAAAGGTATCGGTTTCGAAATATTTAAAATATCATTATTATCTTTAATCTTTAACAAATTCACTAAATAATCAGCAGTTTTCATTTCATCTTTTTTTGATATACTTAAAACATAAATTGGCATTCCAACAAGTTTCTTTGTTTCTTTACCCTTATTTAAATAAGTTACCATTACAGCATATGCTGGATTTAAACTTGTATATGAACCATATAATTTTGTTGGAAGATTTTCTTTCAAAGGTACTCCCTTTTTTCCCTTACTTTGTTTAGTTTGATTATAAAATTCTCCGGATTTATATTCAACTTTCTTGCTTATCAAAATATCATTTGAATATAGAGCATTTTCTATATTTTTATTAAATAATTTTGAATCAAATTCTTTTGTAATTACTTCACCAGTTTCTTCGTCAACTTGCATCGGAATTATATTATTTATTAAACAGTTCATTTTATCATCTAAACTATTTATTACATATCCATATTTTAAAGATTTATAATCTTTATTAGCAATTAAATCTTTATTTAATTCTTTAACCATATCAAAATCTATATTTTTTCTTAAGTATTTTTCCTTATATTCTCCTAAAACGGCTGCAAGATATGCATCGTGAGCGTGATGATAGTCATTAATATCTCTAAATTTATATAGTTCAAATTTTTCTCTATAATTATGTGACAAGTTTGCTTTCAAATAAATTACTTTTGAATTTTCATATAAGTTAGCAAGAATATTTGCAACATGTTTAGTAATTTGTCTTGTTTCCACTATTTGTCTATTAATAAAGCCTTCAATATCTTTTGAGTTATAATCTTTTCTTATCAAGTTATAATATTTTTTATTTGAGATAAGACCAATACTTTTTAAATGTGACCACCATTTTCTATTATTTTCAGTTCTATAATTAGAAGGTAGAACAAAACTTGCAGCCTTGTTTTGATTTTCCTCTTTTAAAACCAATGCTTTATTATCTATAGAATCATCTTTTATTAAGGTTCTAGGAATGATATGATCAACCTCATAATCACTTAAATTTTCTATTTTTAATGGAGTCATTGAGTATAAACTCTTTCCCTCTTGAATAAAATATAAAAATAATTTTTCAGAATCAATTTTTTCTTGATTCTTTAATTCTTTATTTAAATCATTATAATTATCAATTTTATTTTTATACTCCTTATATAAACTTTCAAGATATTTTTTTCGATCTGGCTTTCTTTCTTTTTTATCATCACTTCTTGCCATTTCTATAGAAATATATTCCGGATCATATCCTATATAATTTGTAATTTCATCAACAATTTTAAGAGCTTGGTATATACCTCTTTTTGTTGCTGGAGATGTGACTAAATCTTTTACTAAATCATAATTAACTTTCTTAATTATTTGCTCACCATTAATCTTATCTATTAACTCTAAAAACTTATATTTTTTATTATTTAGAATTTGCATAAAATTTTCTTTTGTTTCGATCATTAAATCCATAATTGATTTTGAAGTATTTGTTTCTTTATCAAAGTATAATACTCCAGTTAATAATTTTCTTGATAAACTACTCCAACCAGTATATTTTGTTTTCAATAATCTATTAACTTTGTCTTCATTTAAATTAGGATATTCTCTATTTAGTTTAATTTTAAGAATCTTTTTATCTTCGAAAATAGTAATCCATTCAATAATTTGCTCTGCATCCTCTATAGTGTAATTTGTATTTTCAAATATTCCATCTACACCAAAGAAATCAACATAACTTTTCATATTATTAGCAAATTTTTCATCAGCAGAATAGCCTTTTATTAAAATATCATCGCCATATATATCGGTAATTTTATTTGCATATAAATATTCTTTGAATTTTTTATCAGTTATTGCTCCTGACGCATTCAAAAATAAATCATTATAAATTTGTTCTTGTAATTCTTTAGAAAGGGGATTGTCATTAATCTTAATTTGTTTTAGTTCATTTAACACTTTAAATTTTGAATATAGAATTGAATTTGCTGGAATTGCTTTTTCATTTAATAAATAAGTACAACTAGAAATCATTTTCTTAATAAATTCTTCTGCACAGGCTTCTTTATCAACAACATCATCAAAATTATATGGAGTGATTTTTACATTTTCTTGACCACTTTTTCTTTTCATCCAAGCAAACTCACTTTTTTCTGTTCTTGTTAAAGGGCCAACATAATACGGAATTCTAAATTCAAGTAGCTGTACCAATTTATTAGTACCATTATATTCATTTCCTAAAAAAGGATAATATTTCTTTTGATTTTCAATTATTTTAATTAATTCATTTTTATTTAATTGATATGGAAATTTACCATTTTCTATTGATGTTAATCTTGGCAAGAAATCACCATTTTCTAATCTTACAATAATCCCTTCATTATATTTTTTTACTAAAGAACTATCAACATTATTCCAATTTAACTCATCAAATAGTTTTTTTAATTCCTTTTGAAAATCATCATATGTAATACCATTAGTTATATATTTATCATATAAACAATAATTTTCTTTTTTAGCATTATTTTTTGTCCTAAATAATTTATCATATAAATATCTGTCTATATTAAAGACTTGTTTTAAAAACTTTAAATCATCTTTATGTTTATCATAATAGCCAATCATTAAACTAGATAAACTTGGTGTTTCACTTTTCTTAAATATCTTTTTTAAATAAACAACGTCATATAAATTTTTTAATGCCTCTAAAAGTTCTATTTTATCGCCAAGTAATTTTTCATATTCATCATATTTATCATCATATTCAGTTGTAGCAAAGGATAGTTCAATATTTACAGAATCCATATCTAGTAAAAACATTTTTATAAAATTAAACTTATTGCCATTAATCATTTTAATAAATTCATTAGTAAATTCCTTTGGCATAAAATTAAAGTAACTTGTAAGTTCAACTTTTTTATCATTCTTCGAATCTAATAATAGTATTTTTTCTAAATCTTTATAATCTCTATTTTCATCTATATCAAATTCTTCACAATAATCACTAATTAAAGATACAACATTGCAAAATGCTTCCTCAATATTCAAACTTTCTGTATTAAATTCACCCTGTACTAAAAAGCTTCCACGATACTTTATTATATGGTGCAATGCAAGATATACTAGTCTAATATCAAATTTCTTATCTTCATTAATTAAGTCATTTTTTAGATGATATATTGTTGGATAGTTTTTTTGATAAGAATTAAAGAAATCTTTTTCTTCACTATTTAATTTAATAGTTTTATTAACTTTATCATTTTTATTATAAAAAGATTCTTTTAATATTTGATAGAAATTAGGATCAACTTTATCTATTTCATTTTTAAATTCCTCTTGTAAAAGTTTTATTCTATATCTTCTTCGATCATATCTTCTTCTGGTACTTCTAAAATTTCTTCTTTGGGAAGCAGAAACAGCTTCATCAAATAGTCTAACACCCCATAGTTTCTTGTTTCCTTTTCTTAAAATTTTTTGTTTCTCAGATTCTACAACTGCCCATCCTACAGAATTTGTTCCAATATCTAAACCAATATTATATTTTTTCATATTGACATACCTCCTTTTAATATGATAATATTTAATTGTCTTAATACCATTTAAGATGACATAGAGAGTTAAAATAAAGGATTACCTAAATACTCATTATGTGATGAGATGCTGCTTAGGCAGCTTTTTTTATGCTTTCTATTCACAATTTAATTGTACTAAATAATTAACATTCTGTCTACTTCATTTGTTACAATTTTTTATAAAAATAATTCAAAATAGTTTAATAAGTTCAACTTTTTTCTTTAACAGCATTTTATAATGCAAATAAAAAGTACTATCATTGCAATAGCACATTAATTACTAACCATATTGTTTTTCATTATTCCATATATTTCCGAAATAAATTCACTATCTTTTTTTAAATTTTTATCACATAGTAAATAAACATGATTTTTAGTTCTTGTAAGAGCAACATAAAATAATCTTCTTTCTTCAGCAAAAGGAATGCCCTCATCAATAACTTCATTTCGATACAATTTTTCTATCCAAGTCATACCTGTTTTAGTAGAGGGAAATGATGTATTTAGGCCAATAATAATTACATCATCAAATGTAAGTCCTTTTGACTTATGCATAGTCATTGCTTCAATATCTATGTCTTCATAATTTTTAAATACTAAACTAGATTCTATTCCATCAAAGAAACTTTCATCTTCATATAAATTATCTATAACTCTATTGGTTCTCCCTAATATTAATATTCTATGATCTGGACTATCACTATGGATTTCTAAAATAGTACTTTTAAGTAAATTAATTTCCTCTTTGTCAGATTTAGTACCATCAAAAGTTTTAATAATAATTGGTTTATCTATATGTTTATCTGATACTAAATCTTTTTTTATTTGATTATTATTTTTCATAACAAACTGCCCAGATAAATTAATAAGTTCTTGACTATTCCTATATGTTTTATTAATTTTAAATAATTTTGCACCTTTAAAATAGTTAGTAAAATTATAAATATACTCTATTCTTGATCCACTAAAGGAATAAATACTTTGCCAATCGTCCCCAACAGCGAAAACTTTAGCATTATTTCTTTTAGCGGTTTTCATAGTAAGTTCATATTTAATATTAGATATATCCTGATATTCATCTATAATTATATAATCAAATAATAAGTGAGAATCACTTGTTAATTTTTCAATATATTTAACTGCATAGTATAATAAATCATCAAAATCAAAATAATAATATTCTCCGCCATAAAGTTTATTTGAATAATAATTATAAAATTCTAAAAAGTACTTTGCCTCAATCATAACATTTTGTTTCTCTTCACCTTTTAAAGTCATAATATATTTTTTTATTACTGATCTATCCTCTCTATAAGGGGATGATTTTAAATATTTAAT
>DJOC01000028.1:0-120 GCA_002439555.1 Caryophanales bacterium UBA6448
TCAATACCTACAGCTTTACCATCTTCGAATGATATTTCTTTCATTTCTGCTTCGTGAAACTTTTTAGGATCATAATAAATTAACTCATCATAATTTCTTTGCATTTCTTTTAACTCCTTT
>DJOC01000028.1:276-4859 GCA_002439555.1 Caryophanales bacterium UBA6448
TGCAACATTTATATGATATCTTGTTAATATAAAATTTTCTTTATCACGATATTTTTGAAATATTTCATCTTTATACACAAATTTGCCTTCTTTATATATATCAAAATTATTGATGTTTATTTGGATACATTTAGTATAAACTTTACCTAATGAGACATCAGCATATTTTAATAACATATGACATACATATACAAGATTTTTTAAATAACCTTCATTTGTATAATGAGAGTTAAATTCAGTATTTAATAGTACTAAACCATCACTAGTATTAAGTACTCCATAGGCATCTGTTACTCTATCTTTTAAATTTTTAAATGTATTAATTTCTGGATAAAGAACTTCATAACTAAGTATTTCAATATTTTCTTTTTGTTCTAAAGCTAAAATATATTTTATTACATAATCACTATTAACAGGATTTGCAAACATAGCTTTAGCAAACTTATCTCTTATAAAAAGATTGTCTGTTAAAAATGTTTTAGGCATTTTCCTCCTTTCTACCACAATTTTTACCCCATTTTAATTCTTATTTTTTTACATTTTTTACATCACTAGAAATTCCTCCCTTCATATATATTTATTACCGGAAAATTTCTGATTTCCTCCTTTTTTTGAAAAGTTTTTTTTAAAAATTTAAAAAATGCCTAATTTTTGGCTTATATTAGGCAAATTATTTTTTGTAAAGTATTTACATAATCAATTGTAAAGTAATGTACAATAAAAAAAGTACTAATCCTAGTACTAATTTTCTTTAATATCTAAATCTTTAAGATCTCCACTTTCTGTTAAAACCTTATTAACTGCCGCTGTTGCATTTTTAATTTTATCAGAGCAGAACTTAGCGAGTGTCATCGCCTCACTATATTTTTTTATTGCATTATCTAAATCAACATTTCCAGTCTCTAGTTCTTTAACAATTTGTTCTAAAGAACCTAAAGCTTGTTCAAAAGTTTTATTTTCCATTTTTAACCTCCATTACTTTTGCACTTATTTTACCTTTTGCAAGAGATATATCTATTTCATCGCCTTGCTTTAAACCTTTAACATTATTAATTACTTTATCATTATATTTTACTATACTATAACCTTTATCTAAAATACTAAGAGGATTTAAAAGTGATAAACTTTTTATAAGCATATCAAGTTTATTAGCACTTTTATCAATTAACATCGAAGGATTTGTAAATATATAGCTAGACATAACATTTTCATATAAATGCATCTTTTTAACAACGATGTTTTCCATATTATTTTTTAGATTATCAATTAAAGTATCAAGTTTTTGTTCCTTAATTTCATACATAGAAAATGGGTTTTTTAAAATATAACTACGTTTAAATCTTTCAAGCATAACAAATTTTTGATTCACCATATTCTTTATTGTTTTGGTACATCTTATAACAAGATTATTAATCAAAATCTGCGTATCCATTATTGTTGGTACACACATCTCTGCCGCTCCAGTAGGAGTTGGTGCTCTAAGATCAGCGACAAAATCCGCTATAGTGAAATCAATTTCGTGACCAACAGCACTTATAATTGGTGTTTTACAATCATAAATTGCTCTTGCAACCATCTCTTCATTAAAAGCCCATAAGTCTTCGATTGAACCTCCACCACGACCTACGATAATTGTGTCTAAATTAAAACTATCTGCTTTTTGAATTTGACTAACAATATTATATTTAGCAAGAGGGCCTTGTACTAAACTAGGAAATAAAATAACTTGACATATTGGAAATCTCCTTTTAATAGTTGAAACTATGTCCTTAATTGCAGCTCCGGTATCGGCCGTTATAACCCCAACTTTCATTGGATACTTTGGAATCATTTTTTTATGGTCTTTATTAAATAAACCTTCGGCAGCAAGTTTCTTTTTTAATTTTTCATATTCAATAAAAAGTCTACCTATTCCATCCAAACTCATTTTTTCTACATATATTTGATAACTTCCTGAGGCTGGATAACAAGAAATTCTTCCTTCGATTAAAACTTGATTACCATCCTGAGGTACAAAATCTAGTGTTTTTGCACTCGAAGCAAACATTACAGCATTTATTCTTGAATTATCATCTTTTAAAGTAAAATATAAATGACCCCTTGCATGATTTTTAAAATTTGATATTTCACCCTTAATATATACTTTATTTAAAAAATAATCTTTATCAATAAGATTTTTAATATAATTATTAATTTCACTAATACCTAAATAATTATATTCCATTATCTATCCTTTATTATTTTATCAAGAACAGCATTAATAATTTTTCTAACATTATCATCACTATATTTTTTAGAAAGTTCAATTGCTTCATTAATTACTACGATTTCTGGTGTATCTGTATATAAAAGTTCATAGATAGCCATTCTTAAAATTGCTGCGCCCGTTTTGTCAATTCTATCAATTGTCCAATCATTCATATATTTATTTGCTATATTATCAATTTGTGTTTTATAAGTTACACAACCATAAACTATTTGTTTTACAAATTCATTTTCAATTGGAACATTAGCTCTTATTGTATCATCAATATACACATTAATTTTTTGATCTTTTGCTATATCTAACTGATATAAAATAACCATTATTTTTTCCCTTAATACACTTCTTTTAGTTTCCATACATACTCCTTTTTCACATACATTAAATTATAACATAATTTCCTAAACAATAAAAGAACGAAATGATACTATCTTTTTAAATTACCACCGTAATTACATCTTCTAAAATATTCAAATTTAAAACTACCTACTACCTTGTCATTATCATATATAATTCCGTTTTTTGATGAGGACAAAGATGGATAAATAAATAAGTATTTTCCCTTATAAAATGACATAGCAAAATCAGAATATAAAAGTGGATATTTTATATTTTTTCCATAAACCCCATAAATTGTATCATTACCGACTTGGCCAGTTATCATATTATTTGTAATGGAAATATATCCTTTTTCTCTATTAAATATTATATCACTTTCAAATTTTATTCTAAGTTCTAATTCAAAAATATCTTCCATATTATTTTATATCACTAATTAGCTTTTTTAAAAACTTAGAAATTATTTTAGAACTTTTCTCTAAAAAAGTATCATAGGTTATTACATTATGATTATTAGGTATATCAGAAATACTTCTTACAATAATAAAGGGTATCCCAGCAAAAAAGGCAGTCTGAGCTATACTTGCACCCTCCATATCAACACATAGTGCATTAAATTTATTATGAATTTTTTCACTCATTTTTTTATCTGTACAAAATATATCTCCCGAAGCAATTACCCCTTTTAAAATATTTGTATTTTCTATGAAAATATCACTTGCAAGTTTAAGTAAATAATCATCACTATTTATATACACACCGCAGTTAGGAATATAACCTTTTTCATGATCAAATGCAGTTATATCAAAATCGTGTTGAACAAGTTTTTCGCCAATAACTATATCTAGTACATTAAGTTTATCGGTTAATCCCCCAGCAACACCAACATTTATTATAAAATCAACTTTCATATTATCAATCATAATTTGTGTGCACCTTGAGGCATTTACTTTACCTACCCCACATAATCCTAAAATGCAGTTTTTGTTTTCAATAGTGACTTCATAAAACTTTATACCAAACATTTCATATTCATTTTCAATAAAAGAATATTTTAGAACCTCATTTATTTCCTCATCCATAGCAAAGATTATACCTATTTTCATAAAATTTTTCCTTTCCAAGATATTTTATCACATTAATAATTATTTGCATATAAAAATAAAGTATATTTCAACTTTATTTCTTCTTTCTAAAAAATGTTCTGATAACATAGTATAAAAATGCACAATATATTGCTATATAAAGCCATACAAGAATTGTTTCAATTATACCTGATGTATTAGCGACAATAATATGATAAATAGAATTATGAAAATATTTATTAACTAACACAGAAAATTCAGGTACCCCAAGCATTCTTTCTATTATATCAAGTAATCTTAAGAATATATCTAGAATACAAATTATATAAACAACATTACTAAACTTTCTAAAAAATACAATTGTTAATATTATTAATAAAATTATTATAATTAAATCTATATCCATCTTACAACCACCTACTTTATAATATTACCACAAAAATAATGTAAAAAAAAGTATAAATTAGCTAAAAAATTTAATAAGATTAATGAAATAAAATATATATTAAACTTATAAGTGAACATATTAATCCCACCAAAAAGAAAAGTTTAATAATGTCTGTTTCTTTTAGACCTAGCATTTCAAAGTGATGATGAAGTGGGCTTTTTAAAAATATCTTTTTATTAAAATACCTTATAGAAATAATTTGAATAAAACTTGAAAGAGTTTCAATGATAAAAACCAAACCAATTATAATAAGAGAAAGTTCACATTTAAGCAAAATAGAAACTGAAGCTAGTGCGGCCCCTAAAGAAAGAGAACCTAGATCTCCCATAAATATTTTGGCAGGATAAAAATTAAAAAATAAAAATCCGATTAAAGCACCTGCCAAAGTAAAACAAAAAATACCTATTTCTTCGTAACCTAAAATAAATGGACTATTAAAGGCAATAAT
>DJOC01000028.1:4922-6269 GCA_002439555.1 Caryophanales bacterium UBA6448
TTGTGCATAATCCTGCTGCAAGGCCATCAAGACCATCCGTTATATTTACAGCATTAGAACTACCAACGAGCATAAAAAGAATTAAAAGCCCATATAAATATTTTAAATCAATTGAAAATAAATAAAAATTAAGTACTGTATTATTTCCTGAAATTAAAAACAAAACAAAGAAAAATACCCCAATAATTACTTGAATAAAAAACTTTAAAATTATTGAAAGGCCTTTATTATTATGAAACCTTATTTTAAGAAAATCATCAATAAAGCCAAGAAGTGCATATAAAATAAATACACATAATATTATAAATAAATTTAAATTAAAATGAATATTCTTATTTAAAAATAAAAATATAGTTATAAGTAAAGTACTAATTATGAAAATAACTCCTCCCATAGTTGGAGTCCCCTCTTTTAAAAGATGCCTTTTAGAAATAGTTTTTGATATACTTTGATACATATGACATTTCTTAAAAAATGGTACTACTAAAAAACCTAATACTAATGAAGATAAAAAACCTAATATTAAACATAAAATAGTTTTAGTTAAAATCATATTTTTCCTCATTAAATTTTATGAATTTTAAAAATAAATAGAACACTTCTTAATAAAATTTATTTAAGCATTAACATTACAGTTGAACCCTCTTCTACATAAGTACCCATCTCAGGTGATTGATAAAATACTTTTTCACCATTACCAGAAAGTTCAATTTTAAATCCTTTTAAAGTTTTTTTAGCTTCCTCAAGGCTTTTTCCTGTAACATCAGGAACATAGGTATATTTCTTATCTAAATAATTATATTCTTTAGGCATTCCCTCTTTCGAAGGCTTTATACCTAAAATATCTATTGCACTTGTAAGAATACTTTTAGCAATTGGCGCAGAGGCCGTACCACCATATTGAGTAACATTTTTAGCGCCATCAATAGCAACATACAAAACAATCTGGGGATTATCTGCCGGCATAAAACCTACAAAAGATAAAATATAACTTGAGGAGGAATACTTTCCATCAACAACTTTTTGGGCAGTACCTGTTTTACCACCAACACGATAATTTTCAATGTATGCATTTCTTCCTGTACCATTTGCAACAACACTTTCTAAAGTAAATCTAACAAGCGAGGATGTATCTTCACTAATAACTTTTTTTACTAAAACTTTTTCATTATAATCAAGAAGTTCTCCACTTTCATTCATCAAGCTTTTAACTATGTAAGGTTTATATAAATTTCCTCCATTTACGGCTGCACTAACGGCAGTTATTTGTTGTATCGGGGTAACACTTATTCCTTGTCCAAAGGCTGTTGTCGCAGTTTCAACTGGTCCCATTTTATTTATATTAAA
>DJOC01000028.1:6384-8132 GCA_002439555.1 Caryophanales bacterium UBA6448
TTATATAACTCATTAATTTTTGCGTACCTAGTTTTTGTCCCATTGATACAAATCCTGGGTTGCAAGAATTTTCCACTACCTCAAGGTAAGTTTGCGTTCCATGTCCTCCGTGCTTCCAACAGTGAAGAGTAGCACCCTCAACATTAATAGAGCCACTGTCAGTAAAAGTGTCTTTGAATAAATCAATAGTTTTTTCCTCAATCGAAGCGGCAAGCGTAATTATTTTAAAAGTTGAACCTGGTTCATAAGTCATCCAAATAGGAAGATTTCGATTAATAGTTTCTGTATCATAATCTTTATAATTATTTGGGTCAAATCCTGGTCTTGAACCCATAGCAAGTATTTCTCCATTTTGGGGATCCATCGCAAGAATTAAAGCGTGCTCTGGCGTATACTTAGAAACTATTTCATCAAGGGCACCCTCAACCGCTTTTTGTAAATTTATATCAATAGTTAAACCTATAGTTATTCCATCAGTGGGGCTTTCATAAACCTGTGCCATTTTAAGACGATTTCCTTTACCATCAGAAAAATATTTAATTGAACCATCTTCCCCTTTTAAATATTCATCATAAATAAGTTCAAGTCCACTTAAACCTTGATTATCTATACCAACATAACCTAAAGTATGGGATAAAAGTTCTTTATAAGGATAATATCTTTTACTTTCCTTTAAAAGATAAACCCCATCATAATTTAAGGCATTTATTTTATCTGAGGTTTCATAAGAAAGTCTTCTTCCCTCGGGATGGACTCTTTCAACTGATGTCTTTTTACTTACGTGGGCAAGCATGTCATCATAAGAGGTACCTAAAATATCAGATAAATCTTTTGCAACCTTTTCTTTATCTTTAATTTGCCTTGGCACTAAAACAAGTGAAGTTGTTGTAATATTATCAGCGAGCACCAACCCATTTCTATCCACTATTTTACCCCTATCAGCTTTAATAGGAAGATTTCTTGAATATAAATCATCTGATAAACTTTTAAGTTTATTATAACTAATTACCTCAATATAAAATACTTTTATTATTACACATAAAAGAATTATAAATATAAATAAAAAAATATATCTAATACGTGTATGAATTATTTTATAAAACATATCATCACCTATTTAAATATATTTATTTTTATATAATCATATAACTATATTCCTAATTCATCTTTAATAATTTTTTTATTTCATCTGGTATATAATAAGTATAATGGCTTCCATCATCATATGGAAATACCCATAATGATTCTACATCTTCTTCATAAGCAGAAAATATAAAGGTGTTTTCATTATCAACTAATTTAATAAAAAACATTTGAGTTAAAATATCATCTTTTGAAAATTCTAAAATTTCAGCAAATTCATCAATAATACATTTTGATAATTCCTTTAATGTTTTTACATCATATTCCTTTAATTTTTCATTAATTATATTTTTATCAACTCTTTCAAGTGAGGATAACATATCAGTTTTATCACCTTTTTTAATTAAATATTTTTCAAGTTTTTTTATCTCCATATTACCACACAATCTCATCATCATTTGGATAATTTTCATAATGCAAATCATCTAATGAGCAATTTACCTCTTTACATATTTTTTCACATTCCATTTTTATTTTTATATAATCTTCATACTCATCATAATTATATATAGCATCCATAATTTGCATAAACTTCTTTTCTCTTTGAATTTTTGTCATATTAATATAATCACAATTTATTATTTCAAACCATCTAGGAATAAAAT
>DJOC01000028.1:8250-10687 GCA_002439555.1 Caryophanales bacterium UBA6448
ACCGAATAAAAATAATTAACCATATTTATATATGAATTAAATATATTATTATCTTTTTTATTAATTTTTCTTATAAAATATTTAACTAAGATTATATCTAATAATAAATCAGGTAATAAGTAATTAAAACAAAAATATACATTATTATTAGTTACATCTTTCTTTTTAAATTCGAACCACATTCTTGAATTATTATTTAAATTGTTATTAATAAGAATAGCATCTCTTTTACCTTCATATGCGTGTCTTAGATCATATAAAAAGGCATATAAATGATTTTGCATAACACATTCGCCATCACTTACATTATCATGTTTAATTAAATAACTTACTGAATCATATAAAAAATCCAAATCATTAAAATCACCAGATATAGTAATTCCAGTATAGTTTTCAGTTAACTTAATTTTTAACATAATTTATCACTCCCTATTTTATTAATTTCCTTTATACTAACTGGTTTATAATCAGTTACATCAACACTTAAATTAATGTGTTTATCATCACTATAGTTTTCACTAATACTTTTATTATGAATATGTCCGTGTAAATTGATATATCCCTCTTTTATATTTGAATCTAGAAGTGGTACGTGTGATAGCATTAATTTATATTTTTCTAAAATAATTGGCTGGTTAGTCAGTACTTTAAAGCCAATATCTTCATAGAATTTAACAGATTTTCTATCGTGATTACCACGAATTAATATAATAGTTCCATTTAATCTATTAAATATGTTTTTAATCTCATCATCAGTGGATAAACAAAAATCTCCTAAATGGTAAACTATATCTTTATTAGTTACAATATTATTCCAATTATTTATTATAGTTTCATTCATTTCTTTAGCATCTTTAAAAGGTCTATTACAATATTTGATTATATTGCTATGACAAAAATGCGTATCTGAGATAAAATATATCACATTAACCACACTCCTAAATTGATTCCTTTTACTATCATATTTTGTACAAAATTTAAAAGTTTTTCTTTAAACTATATATTACCTCTTTTACTCCATTTAGGATATTCATTATAAATATTTTTTAATAAAATTAACGCCTCATTAATAGTTTCATTATCAGAGTCAAACCTCTTTTTTATTTTATATTTAAAATGAGTTTCCGCTAAAACAGGATCTGTTTGAGAACACATCATAAAATCATTTATCATATATTCATCAATATAATCTAAATCAGCATTAGAAAGTTTATATTTTTTTATTAAATAGTTTGCAAGCTCATTATATGATTTTAAAGTATACATATAAGAGCCATCATAAAGAGCTTCATAATCTTTTAAAGAAAATAATTTATATTCACCCTCTTGCTTTTTATAAAACTCTATAGCATCTTTATCATCCTCAAAATCTACACCAAAAACTAATTGTTCTTTTCTATATGTACATAAGAAAGTATTTTCCGTGTGAGCAGAGTTAATAAACACAATTTCTATTAACTTATTGATATCTATTTTATACATTAATTTTTCAAATATTTCATGTATCTTTTTTATTGATATGATGCCATAAGCATTTACGATTAAATCAATAAAATGTGATACTTCTTGAATAAGCTTATTTCTATCTAAAAGATCATAATCTCTTAAACCCTTTCTAAATATTTTAATAAACTTCTCAGGAATAAAAACTTTTACATAATCTTCCTCTTTATTATATTCAACATTACCTAATGCATGAGTTTTTATAAAAGTTAAAAAGCCAATTGAAATATCTTTTTTAGCAAAATAAACCTTCTTTCCATTCCTATTCATTAATATTTTTAACTGTTCTAACTCATAATCATTAAACATCTCTAAATAACAATATAAAATATCTTCTAAATTATTATTAATGTACTCTATTATTTCATTTTTAGGTTTATTAGCATAACCATTTATTTTAAGTAATTCATTTGCCTCAACTTTACCTATTAAAGAAATTAAACACATTTTAACTAGTTCTTTAGTTTTATGATTATTTAAAAATTTCTCGAGTGTTTCATTTTTTACTTTTACATTATCCTTTCCAAGCATTTCTTCTTTAAGTTTTTGCATTATTTCATCCATAGTACTTCTCCTTTTGAATATATAATAACATTTAATTAAACATTTGTCATCAAAATAAAAAAATATTTCGCAAATTCTAATTTTTTTCTAGTTTGCAAAATAGAATTTTTATTTACCTAATTTATAATCTAGTTAGCCAGTTAGCAATATCCACTATTAAAATTCCCTCATATTGATAGTCATCATGTCTAGTTCTTGCTATTATCATTTTAGGGTAAGCATCTTTAATTTGTAATAATGGAGTAACTTCCCTTTTAAAAGTATCATTTTCAAAATCATTTCCAATATTATCCGAAACTTGAATATATATTTTCTCATTTCTTTTCATTGCCACAATATTTTCATAAATACATCCATAATTCATGTTTTT
>DJOC01000028.1:10841-17382 GCA_002439555.1 Caryophanales bacterium UBA6448
ACACAAATATTTAATATATGTTCCGACAGTTTTATCATTAATATCAAGTTTATTTGAATTTAAAGTATCAGTTAAACTCCTATATGAAGTTAATCTTGAAATATTATCGATTACAATACCATTTAGTTTATAATCCCATGTACCACCAGATATGCCATCACAATCAGTTATACTTTTTGTATATCCCCCTAAAAGATAACTTAGATTTGCAACATTTATTTTAATATCGTGAAGTTCCTCGTAATATAAATAAACCGTGCATCTATCAGATCCTATTGTTTGATAAGCAAGTTTATTACCCACTATTGAAACTTTACCACCATTTTCACATGTTGTTTTTTCTTCATCAATATGATATTTTGTTAAATCACTTGGAATAGTATCTACTGAGGTATAACTTGTTTCTCCATCATTTTTAATATTAAATGCATAAGATTTTTTTATAATACTTTTATTATCATCTTTTTTTGGATAAAAAATTACAGATAAAATTGCCATTAAAAATAATAAAAATAAAAAGCATGTATATTTCCTATTTTTGTCTATAACTTCGCCTTCCTTTTTTCATAAAATATATACTAGATAAACACTGGGTTTGCAAGATATCCTAGTGTTTTTTTATTTAATAATTTGACACAAAAAAATGATGAATTATTCATCACAAGTAGGACAAATTACTTCACCATTTTTAATAACTAATAAATCATTACATTTTGGACATTTCTCACCTGTTGGTTTATACCATGATGCATATTTACATTTAGGGAAATTATCACATCCATAAAATTCTTTTCCCTTTTTAGTTTTTCTAACAATTATATTGCCATCACATTTTGGACATTTACAAACAATTTCTTTTTCTGCTTGTTTATTTTCTTTTTTAATATACTTACATGTTGGAAAGTTAGAGCATGCTACAAACTCACCATATTTACCTTTTCTAATAACTAAAGGGCTACCACATTCTGGACATTTTTCACCAGTTTCTTCGGGTTTCTTCTTTTCCATATTTTTAAAGGCATTATCCACAAGAGGAGCAAAATTGTCATAAAAGTCTTTAAGCATTTTTTTATAGTCCTCTTTTCCATCGGCAATTTCATCTAAATCTTTTTCCATATTGGCAGTATATTTAACGTTTACAATACTTGAGAAAAATTCTTGCAATTTATCAGTGGTTTCAAAACCAACCTCTGTTGGAACAAACTTTTTGTCCTCAAGGGTAACATATCCCCTATCTTTAATTGTGGAAATAATTGTTGCATAAGTTGAGGGTCTTCCTATACCAAGTGATTCAAGTTCTTTAATAAGGGAGCTTTCCGTAAATCTTGCTGGTGGTTTTGTAAAGTGTTGAGTTTTCGTAATTGTATCAGATAAAATTATACCTGCTTTATAATTTTTAAAGTCTGGTAAAATTGTATCTTCTTGATCTTCATAATCACCATAAACTTTTAAATAACCATCAAATGTAAGAACACTACCGGTTGCTTTAAAACCATAATCATTATTATCAAGTAGTACGGTAGTCGAATTAAACTTAGCATCAGCCATTAATGAAGCAAGAGCTCTATAGTAAATAATTTTATAAAGTTTATACTCATCAGGTGCTAAATACTTTTTAATTTTATCTGGTTCATAATTAATATTTGTCGGTCTAATACCTTCGTGAGCATCTTGAACATTTTCAGTCTTTTTACCTTTTTTAACATAACCTACATAGTCTTTACCAAACTTACTATTGATATAAGCAAAAGATGCTTTTGTAAATTCATCAGAAAGTCTTACACTATCAGTACGCATATAAGTAATAAGGCCGTGAAATCCATCCTCAAGTTCAATACCCTCATAAAGTTTTTGAGCAATTTTCATTGTCTTCGAGGCAGGATAACCCAGTTTATTTGAGCATGCTTGTTGAAGTGTTGAGGTTTTAAATACCTCTTTGGCACTTCTTTTCTTTTCTTTTTCTTCGACTTTTTTAATAGTAAATGTATTTGTTAAACTATCAAGTATTTTATTAGCCTCTTCCTCATTTGGAATTTCTATTGCTTTATCTTTATAAGTTTCTAGATTTGCCTTAAAGTCTTTGAAATCAGCCTCAATAGTCCAATATTCTTTAGGAATAAATGCAAGTATTTCTCTTTCTCTATCAACGATAAGTTTTAAAGCAACAGATTGCACTCTACCCGCAGATTTACCCGATGTTTTAGACTGCATAACTTTACTTAATCTAAAACCAATAATTCTATCTAAAAATCTTCGCGCCTCTCCAGAATGAACTAAATTCATATCAATTCTTCGAGGATTTTGTAAAGCCTTTAGAACAACATCTTTAGTAATTTCATTAAAGACAATTCTGTCATATTTTTCCTCAGGTACTTTTAATTCATCATATAAATGCCAAGAAATTGTTTCTCCCTCACGGTCGGGGTCGGTTGCAAGGTAAATATGATCTGCTTTTTCAATTAAATCTTTTAAATATTTAACATCTTTCTTTTTACCCTTGATTATTTCATAACTAGGTTTAAAATCATTTTCAATATCAATACCAAGTCCATATTTTCCAGAGGTTGCTAAATCTCTAATATGACCTTTCGAAGAAACTACAGTGTAATCTTCTCCCAAATACTTTGATATTGTTTTACATTTTGCGGGGGACTCCACGATTATTATGTTTTTCATTTAACATTCTCCTTTTCATTTTCAATTTTTTCAAATAAGTAAGCAAAATAATTATTTTTAATTGCTTTACTACTCATATTCATTTTAGCATAAATTAATTCATTTATCTTCTTAATTTCTTCATCAGAATATGTAAAGTCTGTAAAGTAAGTTATTTTACCAGTGCTTGCATTAAAATAGGCATATTCATTTTTCCAAGAATAATCATAGAACACTACTAAACTTTGATAATCCTCAGAAAATAAATCGTCACCCATATAATATCTAGGATCATAATCTAAATCAAAAAGATTAGCCACTGTCGGAAGAATATTAATATAACTTGTATATTCATCCATAGTTATAGTTTCTTTTAAAGAGCTATCATAAATTACAAGTGGTACTTTTTCATTTTCATAATTATTTAAATCTCTATCTAATATTTCATTTAATATATCAAGACTTATTCCATAAGGATAATGATCTCCGAATAGTACTATGATTGTATCCTTCAAAAGATTTCTTTCTTTTAAACCGTCAATTAGAACTCCTAAAGCGTTATCAAGTTCAGTCATTTTTGAAAGATATCTTTTAAGTTCAATTGAATAAGAAGTATCCTCGAATTTATCTAAATATTTATCTCCATATTCACTTTGTGAGGAATACGGTTGATGAGTTGTAACAGTTGTAATATAACTCATAAATTTTCCATCGATTTCATCAAGTTTTTCTAAGTATTTTTCCATTAAAGTTACATCACTAGGCCAAGCACCATAAACATTGGAATACTCCATATTTAAACTATTAACATCATAATAATTTTGACTACCCATATTTGGATGAATTTTTGTTCTTTCATAATAAGTATTATCGTAGTCGTGGAAACTATTAGTCGTATAACCTTTATTATTAAATAAATTAAATATACTTTCTGGATATGTATTATTTACATATAAGTTTGAAGTACAATTATTATAAATTGAATAAAGTGAAGTCATTGCACTAAATTCATTATTACCTGTAGCACAACTATTTCGCGGAGAATAATTATTTTCAAAGTAATAACTTGAACTTAAAAGTTTATAAAAGTTTGGAAAATATTCTTCATTTATAATGATATCATTAACACTTTCCATCATAATTACTATTAAATTCTTATCTTTATATTTACCAGTATATTCATTTTTACTAGTTATAGAATTATTAATATAAAAACTATTTAAGGAGTTAAGTGTACTATCAGTTTCATTATTTATAATATTTTCCCAAGTAGTATCGTCAATATCTCTTTTATCTTTATCAGGATTATAGGCAATTACATCATTTTTATCAATGCTTGTTTCAATATATTTACTTTTTAAATCTAAAAGGCCATATGAAATAATACCAAAGTCTTTTACCGCTAAAGTAGGATTTGAGGTTCCTTCGAAAAGTTCTTTTAAAGAAAGTACTTGATATTTATCGTTGTATTTATCACTTAATGAATGATAATAAAATATTGATGATAAGCATAGCACTATAAGTAAAATGCAAGATACTATTTGATATTCATATCTATATTTCTTTTTTAAATGAAAATCTTTAGGTTTAATTTTAAGTCTAATACCATTAATAATAAAAACTAGGATAAGAAGTATGAAAGGTAAAAATAAAGTTAAAAATGCTGGTTTACAGCTTTTAAGAAAATCCATTATGTAATCCTTTACTGCACCTGCTTGACTTACCGTATTAAAGGACATATAAACTCCTAAAAAGTTTAAAAATAGCATTTGAGCAAATGAATAAATAGAAAATATTAAAACGGTTATACTCGAAAAAACATAAGATGCTTTTCTTGGAAATATTGAATATATTAAGGATAAAATAATACTAATTACATTAATACCTACAAAAGTTCTTAAAAAAGAAAAATTTAAAATATTTAAATTATTAATTAATCTAAAAATAACTTCGATTAAAAATCCTGAAGTAAGCAAAATCAAATAATTATTTAATATTTTATTTTTACTCATTACTGTTTCCTTTCTATAATTTTTTTAACTGGACCATAAGTAGTCCTATAAATATCTAATATACCATATTTTTCTAATAATTCAAGATGCCTTTTCGTTGGGTAACCTTTATGATGCTTATATTCATACTGTGGGTAAACTTTGTCATATTCATCCATTATATGATCTCTTGTTACTTTTGCTAGCACAGATGCAGCCGCTATAGTAATACTTTTAGCATCACCCTTAATTATTCCTAAAGAGTTTTCTCTTCTTAAATCCATTGCATCTGTTATTATAAAGTCTGGTTTAACTTTTAGGTTATCAATAGATGTATTCATACCAAGCCTTGATGCCTCCAAAATATTTATTTCATCAATTTTTTTATTATCAATTATACTTATACTATAACTTATAGCATCTTTTTTTATAATTTCAAAATATTTTTCTCTTTGTTTTTCTGTAAGTTTTTTTGAATCTGTTAAACCAGAAAGTTCATAGTTATGAGGAAGTATTACTGCAGCTGCAACAACTGGTCCACATAATGGTCCCCTTCCTGCTTCATCAGTACCCGCAACTAGTTTATAACCCTTACTATATAATTCATTTTCAAAATGATGATTATCTTTTATAAGGATTAAATCTTCGATTTTTCTTTTTAAAGTTTTATTTTCCTCTTTAGCAAAAAGTGATTCTAAAGATTCTACTTTAAAATTATGAACTAGTTCAAAATCACAAGTTTCATTAATAACCTTAATAAATTCATTATCTATATTTTCACTACACATTAAAAATATATAATCACATTCTTTTGTTATGCCATAAATAGTAAGAGCAGTTTTACCTGTAATTATATATTTATCTTTATCTATATTTAAATCATTTAAAATACTAATTATCTGTCTTTTCTTCATCTAGTGTTATTCCTTTTATTTTTCCTCCAATAATATCATTATATAGTCTTTCACTTACTTTTGTAAAGTCTGTTTCACCATTTTTTGTAAATCCCCATTTTAATGATAGCTTATCAAAGACCTCAATTGCATCAGTTTCTGTTGCTTTATAAATATCTTTTAAGATATTTGGGTAACTTTTAAGATAAAAATTAATTATGTAATTGCCAATATCAGAAATATTTAAAACTTCTTTTTTTATTGAACCAATAGTGGCCATATTATAAGCATGCACCATATTATCAAGTTTAGGCCACAAAATTCCCGGAGAATCCAAAAGTGTTATACCATATTTTGTTGGTAAGAAATTCAAATTTTTAGTTACACCTGGTTTATTACCAACATTTTGGACTTTTTTACCTACCATATTATTAATTAAAGTTGATTTACCTACATTCGGAATACCTATTACTAAGGCTTTAATTTCTTTTTGCCTTAAACCCTTGCTTTTTCTTTTCTCTTGAATATATGATGTACATTTTTTAGTAATATCAAATAATTTTTTAAAATCTTTATTATTTTTCAAATCAAGAAGAATTACTTCATAACCTGACTTTTTATAAAACTCCACAAAATAATTTGTTTTCTTTTCATCACATAAATCTTTTTTAGTCATAACTAAAATTTTAGTTTTACCCTTTATAATTTCATTTATATCTTTTATCATCGTAGAGGCTGGACATCTTGCATCGACAACTACATAGACAATATCAATTAAATTAATATTTTCAAGTATTTGTCTTTTTGTTTTAGCCATATGTCCTGGGTAATAATTTATTTTTGTTATATTTTCATTCATTACTTTCACTTCCATTTTCTATCATTTTTGCTTCATTTAGAAAATTATCAAAATCTGATTTATATAATTTATCTTGTTTGATTTTAAATTTATCATACTCTTTATAAGCTAACTCTTGTGCAACTTTTGCAAATATTTTTCCA
>DJOC01000028.1:17478-28851 GCA_002439555.1 Caryophanales bacterium UBA6448
GCATTATGATTTTCTGCTTGTAATTCTGCGTAATCTAAATACATTGTTACTATTTTATTTAAATCTTTAAGTTCTTTCTCATTTAAATAATTTTTAGCAATATCAACATCATATTTATAGATTGGTCCATCAGGAGAATTCTTCCAATTAGTTAAACCCATATGTTCTTTTTCTGAACTGGCTCTGTTATATATTATTTCGGCTGCAGTATTTCCTGTTATTGCATAATGCAACTTATTTTGAACAGTTTTAAAAAATTCTTTTGTTATTTCTGAGTCTTTATCATAATCAATACTACAAGAAGAATATATATCTGTTATTTTTTGATAAAACCTTCTCTCACTTGAGCGAATATTTCTAATTCTTTCAAGTGTTTCTTCAAAATAATCTTCTCCAAATATGTAATTAGGATTTTTTAATCTTTCATCATCCATAACTACGCCTTTAATCATATATTCCTTTAATATTTTTGTTGCCCAAATTCTAAAATTTGTTGCTTTTTTAGAATTAACTCTATATCCAACTGCAATAATCATATCAAGGTTATATATCTTTACAGGTTTTTTAGAATTATCAACGTCGGTTTTTCCGACAGTGTTATTTTCATCAAGTTCACCACTTTTTAATATATTATTAATATGTTCTGTTATTGTGCTTCTTCCTACACCAAATAATTCTGCAATTAAATTTTGGGTAAGCCATATATCATTATTTATTAACATTACACTAACCTTAACATCATTATTTGAATCCCTATATATTAAAAAATCATGATTAGTTATTTGTAAACTTTTATTATCCATATACTATTCTCCTTTCTGTTATTCTATTTAAAATCAATTTTAACATTTTTATATTTATCAATATAAATATATTTTACTTTATTTTCTAATTCTAATCTAGTATTATCAGTTAAATTTAATTTTTCCTTTATAATTTCAATCTACCTATTTTCACTTATAGATTTATTATTTTCACAAGTTTTATTTCTATAGTAGTTAGAACAATAGAAATATACCTTATCCTTTGATTTTCTTTTTATCATTCCATTATTACATAATAGGTTTCTTTATGGATCCATTACAAAATTGATTTACAATATTTTTAAATTTTTCTTATATACAATTATATTTTTAAAAAAAGTTAAAGTTAATATAAGTCGGTATTACCTTTTTTTGAATTCTTTTACTATTTTTATACTCGAAAATGTAAAAAGGAATTAAATAAAAAGTCTTATAAAATAAAGGTTTGCTTGGAAGTTAATCAAAGTCGGTTTATACCACGAAATCGAAACCTTTGAAAAACTTTCTTGGCTACCATTATTTTTCTTTTCTTATTTCATTTTTCTTTTTTGATACATATCCATTTAAAACACTTTCTTATTCATTATCACTATTTTCATTTAAATATTTACTATAAAATTCATCCATTGAAGAAATATATTTTTGATCTTGTATAACCCTAAATTTTTCATATTCTTTTTCTGCTTTTTCTACTGCTTCCATATGGGATATACTGCCACTATTATTTAATATTTCTTTTCTTCTAAATTTTAATAAATCATCAGTTGCATCTATCCAATCTTTCATTGTCATTACATGTCTTTGTTTTGCTTCATCTTCTGCAAAAACTAAAAACATATTTGTTAAATCTTTTAAATTATTCATTTCTTCTTCAGTTAAATAATTTTTAGCAACAACTACATCATATTTATATATTAAACCATCTGGAGAATTTTTCCAATTAGTTAATCCCATATGCTCTTTATCTGAGTTTGCTCTTGTATATATTAGTTCAGCAGCCGTATGACCACTTATAGCGAAATGTAACTTATTTTGAACTATTTTAAAGAAAGTATAAGCTTCTTCTGATTTAGGATTGTAATCAGTTGCTGTGGCAATAAATAAATCAGTTATTTTTTGGTATGCCATTCTTTCACTTACTCTAATTGTTTTAATACGTTCTAATAATTCATCAAAATATTTTGTATCATATTTATTTCCATTTATAAAGCGTTCATCATTTAATGCAAATCCCTTTGTCATATATTCTTTTAATATTTTTGTAGCCCATATTCTAAATTCTGTTGCTTTTTTAGAATTAATTCTATAACCAACAGCAATTATAGCATCTAAACTATAAACCTCAGTATTATAATTTTTCCCGTCAGGTGCAGTTATTTCCATTTTGGAAACAACTGAATTTTTATCTAATTCGTTTTCCTCAAATATATTTTTTAAATGTTTTGATATTGCTGGCACACCAACCTCAAAAACTTTTGACATCCCTTTTTGTGATAGCCATAAAGTTTCATCTTTATAAATAGCATCTACTATGATATTACCTTCACTATTTTTATATATAATTAATTTATTATCTTCCATTAATATCCTCCTTTCCTTTAGTTTTTCATAAGTCACACACTTATCAATTTAAATTAAAATTTATTAAAAAGTGTCCAAAATTGTACAAAGTATTTAGTAAAAATTCCTTTTATTTTCAAGTGCGTTTTTTCATGACTCCTTACATACCAATTAAGTTTTGTTATATTTTCATTCACTACTTTCACTTCCATTTTCTATCATTTTTGCTTCATTTAAAAAATTATCAAAATCAGAATTATATAATAGATCTTGTTTAACTCTATATTTTTCAAATTCTGATAAAGCTTTATCACAAGCTATTTCATGTGATATTTTTCCTGCATCTTTTAATATATCTAAATCATCGGCAAGTAAAAACTTATCTATTCTTTCCGACCAATCTTCCATAGTCATTGGAATGTGTCTTTTTGCTCTATTTTCCGCTAAATCCAAAAAAGCTGATACTATTAGTTCTAAGCTTTCTAATTCTTCCTTAGACAAATAGTTTTTAGCTATAACTATATCCGTTTCTAAAATTTTTCCATTCGGACAGTTTTTCCAAGAAGTAAGACCCATATGTTCTTTCTCCGAATCAGCTCTATTATATATAATTTCAGCAGCAGTTTGATGCGATACTGCATAATGCATTTTATTTTGAACCTTTTTAAAAAATTTAATTGTTGTCGGAGATGTTTTATCATAATCCACACTTGTTGCATAAATATCAGTAACTTTTTGATAAAATCGTCTTTCTGATAATCTTATTTCTCTTATTTCGGCTAGTAAAGAATCATAGTAATCTTCATCAAAGAACGTACCATTTGCCATTCTCTTTTTATCTATTATATAACCTTTTTTTGAAAACTCTTTTAATATATAAGTTGCCCATCTTCTAAATTGAATGGCTCTATCTGAATTTACTTTGTAACCCACTGAAATAACCACATCTAAGTTGTAAAAAAGTACATTTCTAGTAATTTCTCTATTGCCTTCCTTTTGAACTAGTGCAAAATTTGCACTAGTTGAATCTTCATTTAATTCAAGTTCAGAATATATGTTTTTAATATGCTTGGTAACTACAGTTCTATCAACATTAAAAAGTTCTCCAATAGCCTTTTGTGTTAGCCATAAATCACCATCTTCAAATCTAACTTGAATTCCCTTATCATGTGTTTGTCTTTCAAATATTAGAAATTCTGCACTACTGCTTCTTATCATTAAATCTTTTGTCATTTTTATCATCTCCTTTACTTAAAATTATAGTTTTTCATTTATTATTTCCACATTCTATTATTTTTACTTCATATAAAAAATTATCAATGTTATTATTTTATAGTTCTATGTAATTTTTTATCAAAAATATTTTTCAATTATTTATAGTACTATCAAATAATTTTAATAAAAGAATCCTATCAAACTCATACATTCATAGTATAACACACTTAAGATATAAAAAAAAGAAAATAATTGCTTATCTTCCTTTTCCATTGTACACATTAAACTTATCTTTTTGAATACTATAATCTAAATTATACTTATATTTTGGATCAAGATATTTTTTAAAATCATCATATATTTTCTTTTTAAGAATATTTCTCTGGTTATATTGTGATCCATACATGTAAGGATAATAAGAATATTCATCCTTTAAATCTAAATCACTTGTTCTACCAACTTTTATAGTTCCTGCACCATCATTGGTTATATAAATAACCGTACCATAACAAATATAAAGTGCAAGTATTCCATTTATATAGTGCTTATTAAAGAATGTAGCATAATCTAAAAATTCATCTATTCTCATATATTTTTCATAAAAATTATTTTCAGAGGTTATAAATTCCTCAACTTCGGTTTTTTGATTATCATTTATATATTTTCTTAAATAATGTATCCATTTTCCATCACTACTTATTTTTAATACAAATTCAGGCTCATTACTATATACATTTTTAGTTACAAAAATTTCATAATTATCATATTCTTGACTTTCATTTTTATTATTTTTTGAATTTTCAGCCTTAAATGTAAAATCCAATGTTTTAAGACTTGATAATACTTCTTTATCTAATTTATTTTCATTTACAAGTTGTAATTTTTTTAAGGCATCCTTAAATATATCTAAAGAAGTTTGAATTTGCTCATTATCAGTAAATTTTAATTCATTCATTCTTGTATTAAAGTTTACTAGTAAAGCATTATAAGTTTCCTCGAGGTCTTTTTCTAATACTTCTTTTTGCATAATCATAGTCATTATTTCGCAACGAAATTTATTAGTTCCATCTTGTAAATTAATTTTATCTTCAATGATATCATTTAAAATAGTCGCTTTTATATCAAGTATTTTTTCTAAAGTATTTGCACTAATGTTAACCTCAAATGATTGAATTATATCACCTAATGATTTTTGTATTTCATCATACTCTTTTTTGATATTATTTATTTTTCGAAAGAATTCATCGATTGTTCCTACCATGTCTTTATTATATTTTTTTAGAAATTTATCAGGAATGCCACAAAAAATATCTTTTCTATAATCTGTTAAAACATCATCAACCTTTACCAAAATTTTACTATAAGCAAGATTTAATACATTTTTATCCGAAGTTAAAGGTAAAGAATTTACAATTTCATTGATCTTATTAACGCATTTTTCTTCAGCACTTCCAGCTTCATAAACTTTTTTACTAACAAATCTTTGTAATTTTTCTTTTAAATTATTAAAATATGATAAATCAAAATTAGTTGCATTACCCTTTAAAGTATTATAGGCTGCATTTATTTTTTTCATCATATCATCACTTCCACCCTTATCCGGATGATATTTTTTTGATAATTCTAAATATTTTTTTCTTAAACTTTCTTCCGTAAAACCACCTGTAAAACCAAATAAATTTAATGCTTCACTATAATTCATAATAACCCCCTTAAAAAAACTCATTGATTATATAATGAGTCTCAATTTCACTTTTTTGCAACCCCCATTGCTTAATCAGTAATTTAATTATAGCAAATAAAACAACAAATGTCAAATAAGTGTAAAGTTTTTTAGCTTACATTATTTTTAATTTTTTCATAATCTTTATGAACATCATAATAATCAGGAAAAATATTTTTATATTTATTATATATTTTAAGCCAATCATCATATAATTCTTCCTCTTTTAAAGAGGATAAAACTAATTTATATAATTTTTCTTTCTTTGTTATTCCAGTATTTTTAATATACTTTATACCTTCATCAACCATATTCATTGAAAAATATATTTCCATTATAGTTTCATCTATTAACTCAACTCTATGACCATATTCGTATTTTTCTATATCTCCCTTAACATTAGAAAGTACATCTTTAATACTATCTCTAAGTTCAAGTAAAACCTCTATACCTAATTTTCTTTCTTCAGGAGTAATTAAAAAACTTTTGAAAGTTTCATAATTTGATTTACTAAAATTATTCGAATCAGTATAATTACTTAAAATATTTGCACATTTTGATAGATTTTCTTTTTGTATATCCTTAAAAAGAATTCTTTTCATCAGCATATAAAAATAATCATTTTGATGAACTCCTAAAGCACCAAAAGTATTCCAACTAGAAAAAGTTAAATAAGTAGAACCTGTTGAAAGTCTATTATAAAGCATAATAAGTAAATTGGTAGCACATTCACCCTCAGGTGATTCTGGCGATATTTTGACAAGATTTTTATAATATTTTTTAACTTTAAATCGCCATTTACTTCTTTCAGTTTTTGGTATTATTCTATTGGGACTTGAGTATAATCCCGCATCAACATCTGATATAAATGATAATACTTCATTTGCTAAATCTTCATAATTAACAATTTCTTTTTTTAAAGGTACAGGTTTTCCAATATTAAAAATAATATCATCAATTTCTTTTTCCTCTTTAATTTTTTTGGGAATAGTCTTATAAAGTTCCACCATAACTTTTTCTAAATCATTTTTAGAATAATCTTTAATTTTTTCTTTTAATTCACTTACAATATATCATATCATATTTCTAAATGTTTTTAATAGTTATTTTTTATAAACATTGGAATTTAAATATTATTAGTTTTTCTTAATATATAATTTGAAAGTGATTTAAGCTTATCAAAGATATACATACTGCAAATAAATAAAACTATAAATACTAAAATAGTATCTTTATTAATATTACTTATATTGAAAAATGCATATTGATAAAGTGCACAATACTCAAATGCTAAGAAAAGTATGCACATCATTACTCCCCTTAAAAGATTATAAGGTTTACAAATATAATTTAAGAATATAAATCCTGTTATTGCAGTTAAAAATACTGTAAGCGTAGAACATAACTCTTGTGAAAGTCCAAAGTTAATTTGGAATAATTTAATAATTACTACATTAAATACTACCGTTAAAGCACTAGGTATGGCCTTTAAGAATACTTTCAAAAGGAAATTACCCTTTACAAGTTCATGATTAGGTTCAAGCGCTAAAATAAATGATGGAACTCCAATTGTAAAAAATGTTATTAAGGTTAAATGAATTGGAATAAAGAAATATTCAGTATTTAAAAATATACAAGCAATAATTAAAATTATTGTAAATATTGTTTTACTAAGAAGAAGCGATGAACTTCTTTCGATATTATTAATACTTCTTCTTCCTTCTTTTAAAATAAGGGGTAAATTATCAATTTTTGAATCAAGAAGTACAAATTGGCTTACGTTTTTGGCAGCATCTGCTCCACTTGCCATTGCAATAGAACAATCACTTTCTTTTAAAGCAAGACAGTCGTTTACACCATCACCAGTCATGCCAACAAAATGGCCTTTATTTTTAAGGGCAATAATAATTTTTTTCTTTTGATCAGGTTTAACTCTACCTAAAATATTAAAATTTTCAATAATATCAGGTATTTCTTCATCACTAACCTGAGACATATCTACACTTCTTATATCAGTAATACCTGCCCTTTCGGCAATCTTTGAAACAGTTACTGGATTATCTCCACTTATGATTTTAATATCAATACCTTGCTCTTTAAAATAATTTAAAGTAACATCTGCATTTTCTTTTATTTTATCTTGAATTAAAATTAAAGCAATAGGTTTTATATCTTTGATATTTTTTAAACTTTCACCTTTTGCAAGAAGTAATACTCGGTAATCTTCTTGATAAGAGGAAATCTTCCCTATCTTACCCTTATATAAATTTTCAGGGCTACCTAAAAAGTAAACGCCATCTTTAAATTTTACTGCAGAATATTTTCTAATACTTGAAAATGATAATGTTTCTAGAGCCTCATCTTTATATTTAATATCGCATACAAAACTTTCTACGGCTTTAAATGTTGGTGAGGGATCAGAAAGTGCATTTACGTAAGATGCTAAAATTTCTTTAATATCTTTTTCACTTACCTTTTTAAGAGGAATAACTTTTTTTACCTCCATAACCCCTTCGGTAATTGTCCCAGTTTTATCTAAACATAAAGTATCTACTCTAGCAAGATTTTCAATTGAATATAAATCTTGAACTAAAACTTTATATTTTTTTAGTCTAATAACACTTACCGCCATTGCCGAAGATGTTAAAAGTACTAGTCCTTCGGGAATCATGCCTATTAAAGCACTAACCATACTCATAAGGGAATCAGGAATGCTATTAGTAATACCCATTTGATTTATAAAAAATAATATACCTATTGGAATAAGTAAAATACTTAAAACTTTTAACATTTTTTCAAATGAATTATAAATAACAGAATTAGTCTTTTTAATATATTTTGTTTCACTAGTAATTTTAGAAATATAATTATCTTTTCCTATATGAATTACTTTAGCATAAACATTTCCACTTACTATAAATGAGCCACTTATTAAATCATCACCTTTCTCTTTAGTAATAACTTTTTCTTCTCCAGTGATAAAGGCCTCATTTACTTCACAAGTTCCTGATAAAATTACACTATCAGTTACAACTTGACTTCCTACTTCATAGTTACAGACATCATCAAGTACAAGCTCTTCCCTAGTAAGTTCTATGACCAAACCATCACGAATAACTTTTATTTTACTATCTGCGATAACGCTTAATTTATCAATAGTTTTTTTAGCAAGTATTTCTTCGACTATACTTATTATAGTATTTGTAAAAATTACATTAACAAAAAGGCAGTTTTTCAACGCATATAAAAATTTACCAGAAACTATTCCACTTATTAAAACCATTAAACCTAATGCAATATTTAAAAAGTTAAAATAGGTAAAAGCATTTGTTTTAATTATTTCTTTAATAGTTTTAGTTTTTGGTTCATCAACATAGTTTATTAAACCTTTTTGTTTTCTTTCTTCGACTTCAATATTTGTTAATCCCTTTATATTCATTTTACACCTACACTACTATTTTAGTATAGCATAAATTTTAAGTTTTGACACCAAAAAAACTTCAATCTATATATAGACTAAAGTTTTTATTAATCCAAATAATCTTTTAAACCAATTTTATTATCTCTTTTTCTAAGTTTACGAAGAACCTTGCTTTCTATTTGTCTAATTCTTTCTCTAGTAAGTCCATATTCTTGTCCAATATCCTCGAGTGTCATTTCTTTTTCACTTTCATTTAAACCAAATCTTTTTCGTAAAATATTAATTTCCTTTTCACTCAAGTTTTCTTTGAAAACATAATCTAAATATTCTTTAAGATTTTTATCAAGAACCTGTTTTTCTACAAAGGCATTTGTATCAGGAATAAGATTACTTAAGCAAGTATCTTCTTCTTCGGCTATTACTGGGCAATCTAAAGAAACACATGAGCCGAAATCATTTAAAAAATTACTGGCAGAAGCTATAGATACATTAAGACCTTCCGCGATTTCCTCAACACTTGGATATTTATTATGTTCAGATGTATACATAGTAATAAATCTATTGAAAGCAATTTTTTGTTTTACAACTAAATAAGGTTTTCTAATTGTATCATTATTGTAAGCAAGTGATCTTAAAATATTTTGTTTTATCCAATAACTAGCATACGTTGAAAATCTACAACCTTTGTCCGAATCAAATTTATTTATAGCTCTTATTAAACCCAAATTTCCATCTTGAATAATATCCTCGAAAGCTAATGTTGGTGAATGATATGTTTTTGCAAAAGAAATTACTAATCTAACATTCCTTTTGAAAAAATTATTTTTTGCAATAATATATTTTTTTAATAAATCAAGTTCATAATCAATATTACTAACTACTTCCCCATTATCTAAATCTAAATCAGCAAATATAGTTTTTAACTTTTCATAAGAAACATTCTTTTCCAATGCAAGAATTTTTTTAATATATCCTAACTCATTTTTTAAAATACCTTCATCTCCTAGTTTATATGGAAGACTTTTAATTTCCTTTAAATAAGTTAATGCACTTTCATAATCACTTGCATAATACACTGACTTTATAATTGTATTTAAGCGAAGTGAAGGATACAAACTATCATTAAAATTACAAATATGTAAGTTATCAAAACCCTCTTTTAAAATTCTACCATAATATGTTTCCTCATTTTGATTCATAAGTGGTGATTCTTTAGTTCCTAATGAATGGAACATATAATCCACAGTGCTTAAATAAGATGTATCAACTATATCGTCTTGAATACCATTTGCTAAACTATCAAAATAACATGAATATTTATTAGCAAATTTTAAAAATTCTTTTTCACTTAAATTACCACTCATCTTATCAAAATAACAATTTATAACTTTTTTACCATATTTTTCGTATAATGCATATAATGTTTTTTCATCAAATGTTGAAAGACTATCTAATAATTTTTTGAATTTTTCATAAGATATATTTTCCATTATCTATTCCCCCATAACTGATTGATATTCTATCATATTTATTTTAAGTATTCAAGAAAAAAAGGTAAAAATTTTCTACCTTTTAAGTACTCTTTGATTAACATTAACTTTATCAATACTCATTGGATAAAATCCATTAAAGTGTCCTAAAAAACCAGCACTTTCTTGAAGCTTAGTTATTCCACCATTGATAATTAAATGAATTTGATGGCCATTAACAGTAATAATTTTTGCACCTCTTGCATTATCTGGAAATAATGATTTATTCGGAGCAATTATGCCCTTATTATTAGATATTAGATCATCAATTATAGGAAATACCATCCCATTATGCATATGACCACAAAAGATAAAATCAAATTCTTTAATATATGAAATAACTTTTGGATCTGTCATATATATTGGTGAATGAACTATCAATATTTTAACTTTAGAATTATCCAAAGAATTTAAATATTTTGTGTATTTACTCATAAAATCAAGTTTATGAAGTAATAATTCTTTGCTTTCATTACCAGTGTTATTAAAATAATATTCATAAGGAAGTTCTAAAGAATAAACTATAACCTTATCATCCTCATAATAAGGATCATAGTGAGAAACATAAACGCTTGGAATCGAGTTTGCTTCTTTCCAATAGCCTTCGGGAAAGTCCATTTTACCCTGTTTAAAATCACAAGTAGTAAAATCGTGTGAACCTAAATTAACAAAAGTTTTATATTTTTTACCTAAACTTTCTAACCATAAAAGTAACTTTTCACTTTTTTCTTTATGTGTTTTTAAAAAGTCCGTACTATCAATAATATCACCCTCTAAGCAAAGATATTCCAATTCCTCCGAAGATAAGTTCTCACTTATTAATTCTAATTTTCTATCATCAAAATTTTTAAAATAATGTAAATCTCCAAAAGTTTAAATATAAATATTATCTTTCTTCTCTGGCATATCGTAAGTATGATTTTTAGTTTGAATTATTTTATCTATCATTTCAAATCCCCCTTAACTAATAAGATTATACCACTTATATCAACTATGTCAAATTAGTGTAAAGTATTTTAATCAATTATGCATTCATTTGAATAGAGATACCCACTCTAAAAGTAAAGCAAAATTTACTATTTAAATCTATCTTTGTATGAACATTTTTTACAAATTTCTAAG
>DJOC01000029.1:0-2878 GCA_002439555.1 Caryophanales bacterium UBA6448
TAAAAGCACTTGATTTATAGTGCTTTTTTTGATAATATAATCTTGGCTTTAAAAGCAAATAAACATTAATGTGGACTAATGTTTCGAGTGCCCGAAGAGGGTGAAATGTTAGGTTGAAGCATTAAGGTGTAATAACGAAGGAGGGATATTTTATGGCCGTTGTTTCTATGAGTTATTTATTAGAAGCAGGAGTTCATTTTGGACATCAAACTAAAAGATGGAATCCTAAAATGAAAGAGTACATTTACAACTCAAGAGATGATATTTATATTATCGATCTTGAAAAAACACAAAAATTACTAGAGGAGGCTTATGAAGAAGTTAAGACTATTGCTAGTAATGGTGGAAAGTTCTTATTTGTAGGAACTAAAAAACAATCAGGAGAAGTTGCTGTAGAAGAAGCACTTAGAAGTGGTTCATACTATGTAACTGAAAGATGGCTTGGAGGAACTTTAACTAACTTTAGAACTATTAGAAAAAGAGTTAAAAGACTTGAAGACATTGAAAAAATGGAAAGTGATGGAACATTTGAAGCACTACCTAAAAAAGAAGTTATCAAAATTAAGAAAGAATATGACAAATTAAATACACTTCTTTGTGGTATTAGAGAAATGACTAAACTTCCACAGGCATTAATCATTGTAGATCCAAGAAAAGAATACAATGCAATTAAAGAAGCTAGAAAACTTCATATTCCAGTATTTGGTGTAGTTGATACTAATGGAGATCCAGATTTAGTTGACTATGTTATTCCTGGAAATGATGATGCTGTAAGAAGTATTAAAGTTTTACTTGGAGTACTTACAAACGCTATTTGTGAAGCAAATAATTTAGAAATAGTTGATTATGTAACTGAAGAAGACAAAAATAAGAAAAATGCTTCAATGGAAGAATTAATTAAAGATGAAGTTATCGATGAAAAAGTTAAAGAAGGTAAAGAAAGTGATGTTTACCTAATTAATGATATCGTTGAAGACGAAGAAGAAAATAGTGATGATTTAAGTTCTAAAACACTTGCAGAACTAAAAGCAATTGCTAAAGAAAAAGGTGTTAAAGGTTATTCTTCAATGAAAAAAGAAGAATTACTAAATGCTTTAAACTAAGGAGGATATAATGGAAATTACTGCTAGTTTAGTAAAAGAATTAAGAGAAATTACTGGTGCAGGAATGATGGATTGCAAAAAAGCTCTATCTGAATGTGACGGTGATAAAGATAAAGCAATAAATTACTTAAGAGAAAAAGGAATTAGTAAATCTGCTAAAAAAGAAGGTAGAATTGCTGCTGAAGGATTATCAAATATTTATGTTAATGGTAATAACGCTGTTATTATTGAAGTAAATAGTGAAACTGACTTCGTAAGTAATAATACTGAATTTAAAGAATTTGTTGATGCTTTAGGAAAAACTATTCTTGAAAGTAATGCAAATACTTTAGAGGAAGCTAAAAACTTACCATATGCTGGTGAAACATTAAATGATTTAATTGTTGCTAAAACAGCTAAAATTGGTGAAAAACTTTCTTTAAGAAGATTTGAAAGAATTACTAAAACTGATGATGAACATTTTGGCGCATACATTCATATGGGTGGTAGAATTTCAGTTCTTACTGTAGTTAAAGGAGCAAGCGAAGAAGTTGCAAAAGAAGTTGCAATGCAAGCTGCTGCTATGAAACCACTTTATGTATTTACTGAACAGGTACCTGCTGATGTATTAGATGCCGAAAGAGAAGTACAAAGAAATATTGCTATTAATGAAGGAAAACCTGCTGATATAGCTGAAAAAATGGTTGAAGGAAGAATTAAAAAATATTACAAAGAAATTTGTCTTGCTGAACAACCTTTCATCAAAAATGGTGACATATCTGTAAAAGATTATGTTAAAAATAATGGTGGAGAAATCGTTTCTATGGTACGTTATGAAGTAGGCGAAGGTCTTGAAAAAAGAAATGATAACTTTGCTGAAGAAGTAATGAACCAAATAAAATAATTAAGATACCTAGTTTTAACTAGGTGTTTTTTTATGCTTGAAATTCTTTATAAAATACTATAAAATGGTATTTAGAGGTGAAAATATGCTAATTACAAATAATATGTTAAAGAATTCTTTAAAAGATTACTCAAATATAAATAATAAAATATGTAGAGAAGTTAAAGATAAAAAACTCTATAGAATTGTAAATGGTCTATATGACACAAATGGTGATACTTCAGCATATTTACTTGCAAGTAGCATATATGGTCCATCTTATATATCTTTTGAATATGCATTATCATACTATGGCTTAATACCAGAAAGAGTTAACGCCGTTACTTGTGCAACATTTAATAAAAAGAAAAGAAAAATATATAATAATCATTTTGGTACATTTAGTTATGAAGGTGTTCCATCAAGAGCATTTCCCTATGAAATAATTTTGAAACAAGAGGGGAATTATTCTTTTATTATGGCCACTGCTGAAAAAGCATTATGTGATAAATTATATTCTTTAAAACCTTTAAATAATTTAAAAAATATGCAAATTATGTTGTTTGATGATTTAAGAATTGATGAAGAAGAACTTTACAATTTAGATTTTGCAAAAATTGAAAAATTAAGTGAATTATATCATTCAACTAATGTGTCATTATTAGCAAAATTTTTAAGGAGGAATAAAAATGAATGATATTATTAGTCAAATGCTTGCTGGTTATGAAACCAAAAATATTAATGATGAAATAAATGCTTTAAAAGAGATTATTCAAGAAGTAGTATTGTGTGGACTTTCTCGAAGTGATTTTTTTGATAAAGTAGCATTTTATGGAGGAACATCATTAAGAATATTTTATAATATAGATAGATTTTCCGAAGATTTGGATTTTGCTTTAATAAGTCCAGATAA
>DJOC01000029.1:2908-24219 GCA_002439555.1 Caryophanales bacterium UBA6448
TAAGTAAATACTTTTCATATATAGAAAATGAACTGAATTCTTATGGAATCAATATGGAAATAAGTACAAAGCAAAAAAAATCTGATTCTAATATTACCTCTGCATTTTTAAAGGGAGACACATTAGAACATATTTTAAGATTTTTTCCTCGTGAAGAAAGTACTACTTATAATAATTTGTTAAAAAATATAAAAGTTAAATTTGAAGTTGATATCAATCCACCAATTGGAGCAACTTATGAAGTTAAATATAAAGTACTTCCATCTTTTCATCAAATAAATCTTTATGATGAACCCTCTTTACTTGCGGGTAAGGTTCACGCAATCTTATGTAGAAACTGGAATTTTAGAACTAAAGGAAGAGATTTATATGATTATATTTACTTATTGATTAGCAATGCAAAAATAAATATTGAACTTATAAAAAATAAATTAATTGATTCTGGTGCGTTAGAAAAAAATGGTGATTTTAATATTGAAGTTTTAAAAAATTTATTAAATAAAAAGTTTAGTGAAATTAATTATGAAGATGCTAAAAAGGATGTTTTGCCCTTTATCAATGATACACAAATTTTAAAGTTTTGGAATGAAGATTTTTTCAAAGAAATTACTAATAATTTAAAATAAAAACTCGCTTAAGTGCGGGTTTTAGTTTGCGTATTTTTACCTATAATACCTCCGATAACCGAGGATGATAAAAGTATTAAGTAGTAAAGTAGTGTAGTAAGGCTTAAATGTTTAATAAATAAGATAAGTGTAATAATAAAAAGTGTTAAGATAAGCATTAGTCCATTTATAAGGCCACATATAATACCTTTTTTATTAGTGTGTTTTCCTTTTATAAAAGATAAAGTAAAAAATAATGAAATATTTATAATAAAGGAAATTAAACTTGTTATATATGAAGATACTCCAATGAGATTAAATAAGCCTAAAATGAATGAAATAAATAACTCAATAAGTATAAATAAACCAATATATTTACCATAAACTAATAATTTTTTTATAATAATCACCTAATAAATAGTATGATATGTTTAAAATTATATTACTTTAAACATAATAATAATGGTGATAAAATGGTTTTATTTAAGGTAGTTATTCGTACATTATTCTTTTATTTTTTTATAACAATATCTTATAGGTTAATGGGAAAAAGAGAAGTAGGACAGCTTGGTGTAATTGATTTAATAGTGTCTATCTTAATTGCAGAACTTGTTGCAATATCAATTGAAAATCATTCTGATCCTATGTATTTAACAATAATTCCTATTGCTCTTTTGGTGGTACTTGAAATTGCTTTAGCATATATCTCAATTAAATGTAGACATTTAAGACTTATACTTGATGGTAAACCCTCACTTATTATTTCTCAAGGAAAAATAAATTATCACGAAATGATAAAACAAAGATATACACTTGATGATTTACTTTTATCTTTAAGACAAAAAGAAATTGGAGATATATCAGATGTTGAATTTGCTTTTTTAGAGCCTAATGGACAGCTTTCAATATTTAAATATAAACCGCTTAAAATGAAAGGTAATTACCCAATGCCAATTATTATAGATGGAAGTATTGATAAAGATGCTTTAAAAAATATTAAGAAAAGTGAGTCTTGGATTAAAAATGCTTTAGAAAATGAGAATATTTTATTAAGTGAAATATTTTATGCTTTTTATAAAAATAAAAAACTTTATATCATAAAAAAAGGTAGTTAATCTACCATTTCAAAACGATATTCTTGTTCAGCACTTGGGTATTTTTCTTTATCAACTTTTGATGCAAAGTTATCATAAGGTCTTACCCATATTTTACCATCGTGGTTTGACTTGTAGATTACCACTTTTATTGGATTACCATTTTCATCAGTTTTCTCACTATCATTACCAATGAATAGTACTTTGTAAACATTTCCTTTAAAATGTCTATATGTTTTGTTTTCCTCAATTTCTCTCATATTTTTATCACCCAATAAATATTATACAATTTTTGCTTTAAAATATCTAGATTTTATTATATAATTATATAGAAGGTAGGTTGATTATATGAAAGTATTATGTGTAGGACAGTCTACATTTGATGTAACTACAAAAATTGATAAGTTTCCAGAGGAAGGTTCTGTAACTAGTTTTAATGAAGTTTATGAATGTGGAGGGGGAAGCGCTGCGAACGCTGCTTATTTATTAGGAAAATACAAAGTTGATTCTTATTTAGGCTCAATGGTAGGGGATGATACTTTCGGTAACACAATTCGAAAAGAACTTGAAAAAGTTGGTGTGCATACTGAATATATGGAAATTGCATATGAAAAAAGAACCGCACTTTCATATATTTTATTGAATGAAAAAGAAAAGAAAAGAACAATTTTAAATGTTAATAAAGAAAATTTAGTTATGAAAAAAACTGAATTTCCAATGGATCCTGATCTTGTTTTAATAGATTCATTTGATTATGGTGCCTCTTTAGCAGCCTTTAATAAATATGCTAATAAAATTACAGTTATAGATGCCAAGGTGGCAAATTCAGAAACAATTGAACTTTGTAAATATGCAAAATATATTATTGCAAGTAAAGATTTTGCTTCATATGTTTCTGGTGTAAAAATAGATTTTAATAATCCAAATTCATTAGTAAATTGTTATTCAGCACTTTTAAATAAATTTCCAAATAGAAATATTATTGTAACTTTAGGGGATAAAGGAGCAATGTATTTAATGGATAATCAAATAAAAGTTATGCCTGGTCTTAAAGTAAATGAAGTAGATGCTACGGGTGCAAAAGATATTTTCTGTGGAAGTTTTGCTTATGCTCTTTTGAAAGGCTATGATATTGAAAAAACTGTAACATTTGCTAATATTGCCTCAGGTCTTTCAGTAGTTAAAATAGGAGGAAGAACCTCTATTCCTGAATACGATGAGATTTTAAAATATTTCTTACAAAAATATCCGGATGAAGGAACTATTCCAAAAGAAACGCCTCCAGTTATAGCGACTGAAGCGGGAATGTAATGATTATTACCAGTAAAACTCCTCTTCTTGATTTACACGGAGAAATAGAAAGTATGGTGGAGGTACTTGTAAATGATTTTATTAATGAAAACATATTACTACATAATGAGGGCGTGGTAATAATTCACGGAAAAAGTACAAATATTTTAACAAAGGAAGTTCATAGAGTTTTAAGTGAAAATAAATATGTAAAAAAATATTATTTAGATAACTGGAATTTAGGACAAACTATAGTAGAGCTTAAAGATAATCTTTAGGCTTTTTCATTGTGAAAAAAGTTAAATAGTGATAAAATACTTTTTGAAAGGAAAAATAATATGAATGTTAATTATGATAATGTTTTTAAAGATATAATAAAAAATATAAAAGGAACTCCTAGGGTTTTATTACATAGTTGCTGTGCACCTTGTTCATCACAAGTACTTGCAAGATTGTCAGACTACTTTTTAGTTACAGTTTTATATTATAATCCAAATATTGAACCATTTTCAGAGTATGAAAAAAGAAAAGAGGAACAAAAAAGGTTTATCAAGTCATTTCCTAGTAAAAATCAAATATCTTTTTTAGATTGTGATTATGAAAATGAAAAATTTATAATTATGGCTAAAGGTTTGGAGAATATACCCGAAGGTGGAGAAAGATGTCATAAATGTTATACATTAAGGATGGAGAAGACTGCGGCTTTAGCAAAAGAAAATAACTTTGATTATTTTTGTACTACTTTATCAGTAAGTCCCTTTAAAAATTCTCGAGTATTAAATGAAATAGGAAATATATTAGAGAAAAAATATGATATAAAGTATTTATATTCGGACTTTAAAAAAGAAGATGGTTATAAAAAATCAATTGAATATTCCAAAAAATATAATTTATATAGACAAAATTATTGTGGATGTATTTATTCTAAGGAAAACAAAAAAGAAATAAGTTAATTTGTAATTTATTTCTTTTCTTTTAGTTCAAATAAAATATCTCGAAGTTCCATTGCTTTTTCAAAGTCTAATGCTTTAGCTGCCTCTTTCATTTCATTTTCTAGTTTTATTAGCATTTCTTTTTTAGATTGTTTACTCATCTTTTTGCTTTCTTTATTTTCTTCATCAGTAGTAGGTATATCCTTAATACTTTTTATGATTGTTTGAGGCTCAATATTATGATCTTTATTATATTTTTCTTGGATGGCTCTTCTTCGGGAGGTTTCTTTAATTGCTTCATCCATAGCCTGAGAAATAGTATCAGCATACATAATTACGTGACCATTTTTATTTCTTGCGGCTCTTCCGATAGTTTGAATTAAACTTCTTGTACTTCTTAAAAATCCTTGTTTATCAGCATCAAGTATACAAATAAGACTTACTTCAGGAATATCTAGTCCCTCCCTTAAAAGGTTAATACCAACGATGCAGTCATATTTACCCATTCTTAAATCATGAATAATTTTAAGTCTATCTAAAGTTTTAATTTCGTTATGTAAATAAGCAACTTTAATATTAAGATTTTTTAAATAATCAGTAAGTTCCTCACTCATTTTAATTGTTAAAGTAGTAATTAATACTCTTTCATTTTTTTCTTTACATAGATTAATTTGTGATACTATATCATCAATTTGACCTTCGGTTTTCTTAACTTCAATAGTAGGATCAAGTAGTCCAGTAGGTCTTATAATTTGCTCTATATATTTTCCACCAGTAAGTGATAGTTCATAATCTCCAGGAGTTGCTGATACATAAATAACTTCATTAATTTTTTCATTAAATTCTTCGAACTTTAATGGTCTATTATCAAGAGCAGAGGGAAGTCTAAATCCATAATCTACTAAAGTTTGTTTACGCATTCTATCTCCATTATACATTGCTCTTACTTGAGGTAATGTTACGTGACTTTCATCAATTACTAAAAGGTAGTCTTTAGGGAAAAAGTCCATAAGAGTTGTTGGTGTTTCACCGGCCTCTTTTAAAGATAGGTGTCTAGAATAGTTTTCGATTCCATTACAAAATCCTGTTTCAAGGAGCATTTCCATATCATAGTTAGTTCTTTCTTTTAACCTTTGTTCTTCGATAAGTTTTCCATTTTCATGAAGTTCTTTAAGTCTTTCATCAAGTTCTTTTTTGATATTAGCTACCGCTTTTTCCAAAGTTTCTTTACTTGTTACGAAAAGTGAGGCTGGTGATATTATAACGGTTTGTTTTCTTTTAAGGACACTTCCTGTAAGGGGATCAAATATTGTAATACTTTCAACTTTATCATCATCTAAATCAATTCTTATTGCTTCACTTTTTTCATTTATTGGTACTATATCAATACTATTTCCACGAACTCTAAATGTTCCACGATGAAAATCAAGTTCATTTCTTTCATAAGTCATATCCACTAGTTTATTAATTATAAAATTTCTTGAAAATGTATCACCAATATTTATAACAAACATATTTTTTTCGTAATCTTCTTTTTGACCTATATTATATATACAAGATACACTTGATACAACAATTACATCATCGTAATTGATAAGCGCAGAAGTTGCTTTATGACGAAGTTCATCGATTTCATCATTTATTGAGGAATCTTTTTCAATATATGTATCTGATGATGGCACATAAGCCTCGGGTTGGTAATAATCATAGTAAGATACAAAGTATTCAACATGGTTTTCAGGAAACATTTCCTTAAGTTCGGCATAAAGTTGTCCTGCAAGTGTTTTATTATGTGATAAAACTAAAGTTGGTTTACCAGTCTTCTTAATAACATTGGCAATTGTAAAAGTTTTTCCCGTACCGGTGGCTCCCAAAAGAACTTGATTTTTTTCATGATTATTTAAGCCATTCACTAATTTATCTATTGCTTCATTTTGATCTCCAGCAGGGGAGAATTTACTAACTAATTTAAACATACTTCCTCCAATCAAAAATATTTTAACACATTATTATCTTTATTAGTATGGTAATGTTTAACAAAAATATTAATTTATATATTTTTTGAATTCTATATTGATTTGTATAATCTATTTTTATTTAAATTTTATAAAATGTGATACAATTAGCATAGAAATTTGAGGTAATTATGGAAAGTAAATATAATATGAGTGTTCAAGATAATATTTTCTTTGCAAAAAGGAAAGAAATTGATAATGTATATTGTAGCGCTATTTTAGAAAATATTAAAGTTTCTTTTGAGGATGTTGTAGCATTTTAAAATAATGTAAATACTGGAAATATTTTAGCCCTTGATATGTTAAAGTTAAAGGGATTGAAAGACTGCTGGGAAATGGTTCTTGGAAGTATTGAAGAGCTACTTACTATGGATTATATTAAAAAAGTTCATTTTGAAATTTGTAAAGGTCAAAGTGTAAGTCCTCTTGGAGAATATAGAGACTGTGGTGTGGGTATTACAGGAACAAACTGGAGACCAAAACTTCCAAGTGAATGTGATTATGACAAAGAACTTGCTAATATTATGAAAATAGATAGTCCAACCAGCAGATGCATTACCTTATTTTGCTGGATACAAAGAAGCCAAATGTTTAAAGATGGTAATAAAAGAGTTGCAAATTTAGTGGCAAATAAAGAAATGATTAAAAATGGACAAGGTATTATTGCTATTCCAGTAGATAAAATCGGAGAGTATTTCAATGAGTTAATTAATTTCTATGAAACAGATAGTTATGAAAAAATTAAAAAGTGGATTTATACAAATGCAATAGATGGCGTATAATCCATTTTTTTATTTAAATTTTATCAAAAATATGATACCATTAATATGGTGATAGTAGATGAAACAAATATATGTTTTTGGTCATAAAAATCCAGATACAGATTCAGTATGTAGTGCAATTGCTTTAGCATACCTTAAAAATATGCAAGGAATACCTGCAACACCTAAAGTTATAGGTCAAGTTAATAATGGAACAAAGTATGTTTTAAATTATTTTAATACACCAGTTCCTTCATATTTAAATGATGTTAAAGTTCAAATTAAAGATTTAAAATATGAAAAAGGTGCTTTTATAAATGAGTATGAAAGTATTGGTAATACTATTAAGTTTATGAAAGATAAAGATTTAAATGCTATACCACTTGTGGATGAAAAGAAAATATTAACTGGTTATGTTAATTTAAAGGATGTTGTAAACTATCTTGCACTCGAAGATAAAACTGTACTTCATACATCACTTAAAAATATATTAGAACTTTTAGATGGAACTATTTTATGTGGTGAAATGGAGGAAGTTTCTGGCAAAACAATTTATATAACTTGTTCAAATGAAGAATTTTCAAGAAAAAATGAACTTGATGAAAATACTATTTTAGTAGTCGGAGATAGATATCATATAATTGAAAATGCTATAAACAAAAAAGTTAAATTAATTATTTTAACAAGGGGAAGAGTAATTCCTGAAAGACTTTTGAAAAAAGCTAGAAAAAATAATGTAACAATAATTACTTGCAACCATTCTACGGCAACAATATGCTTTTTACTTCCAAATACTGGTTATATTAAAAATTTATGTAATAATGAGGGAAGTCTTACTACTGTAAATATTCATTCTTATTATACTGATTTTTTATCATTAACTAAAAGAATAAGTTATACAAATTATCCTGTTGTTAAAGATAATAATGAATGTTTAGGAGTTATTAAAGTAACTCATATGAATGAATATGAAAAGAAAAAAGTTATTTTAGTAGACCATAATACTTATTCTCAATCTATTGATGGCCTTGAGGAAGCAGATATTTTAGAAATAGTGGATCATCATAATCTAGGCGATATAGGTACGAAAGAACCAATTACATTTTTATGTAAACCACTTGGATGTACTGCCACGATTATTTATGAACAATTTTTGAAAGAAAGAATTAAAATTCCAAGAGATATAGCAGGCCTTTTATTATCAGCATTAATTTCTGATACTCTTTTATTTTCTTCGCCAACTACAACTGAAGATGATATAAAAGCCTCAAAAGAACTTGCTAAACTTGCCAAAGTTGATATAAATGAATATGGAATTCAAATGTTAAAAGAGGCATCCTCAATTAAGGGATTAAGTGTAAAAGAATTAATTCATCAAGACTTTAAAAATTATTCAATTAATGATAAAGATTATGGAATTGCGGTTATTACCACTATGGATTTTGATGAAATTGAAAAAGATATTGATAGTTATATTTCAGTGCTTAATGAAATGAGTGAAATAAATTATAAAGCCGTATTAATATTTATAACTGATATTTTGAAAAAAGGTAGTTATGTTATTTATAATGAAAATAGTAAAAACTTAATAAAGAATGCTTTTAATTTAGAAAATGTTTATGAGGGAATATTTTTACCAGGTATAATGTCTCGTAAAAAACAAATTCTTCCACTTGTAATGAAAGTTATAGAGTAGCAAACGCTACTTTTTTTAATTAGTCACTTTAAAGTCATTTTGGTATAATATACTTATTTTGAAAGAAGGAAATTATGGAAATTTTAAAAGTAGAAAATTTAAGTAAAGTTTATGGAACTGGAGCAAGTAAAGTTGTGGCACTTGATAATGTTTCATTTACCGTAGAAAAAGGTGAGTTTGTATCAATTGTTGGGGCAAGTGGTAGTGGCAAAAGTACACTACTTCATTTAATCGGCGGTGTTGATAGACCCACAAGTGGAAAAGTATTTATAAATGATGAAGATATTTATAAGTTAAATAATGATGATTTAGCAATATTTAGACGCTATTAGAGATGAAAATATTTAAACTTAAATTAAGACTTAGATTAATTTTTAAGTCTTTTTGAGTGCACTTACTTTACAAATAAATTTGCTTTTTAATTATTTGTTTAGTAAAATAATGTTAGAAAGGTAGTAAAGTAAACTTATATAATTATATAAAAATAAGTATTTACAATAGGTGTAAAAAATGAAATATAAAATTAATGAAAATATAAAGTTAGTTAAGCCGCAAATAAATGATTTAAAAGAAATTACAAATTTTCAAAGTAATATTATAAATGATATGGAAAGAAAGGATTTTTTTACACCTTTAACTAAAAATGAAATTGTTTATCCACTTGAAAATAATGGCGTTGTATATATGCTTTTTGATAAAGATTTAATGATAGGATTATTTATTTTAACAACCAATCCACCTCAAGAAATAATCGAAGAGTATAAACTTTATGATAACACTGATGTAGCAATTCTTGACTCAATAATGGTTGATAAAAATTATCGAGGAAGTGGTTTACAAAGACAAGGAATGGAAATTATTTATAATGATGCAAAAAAATTAAATGTAAAAAAAATAGTTGCCACTGTTCACCCTGAAAATATATATAGTTCCAGAAACTTTGATAGTTTAGGCTATAAAGTTATTAATGAAATAACTATACATGGTGGTAAAAGATTAATTTATTGTATAGAGGTTTAGAAAGGATTTTTATGAATAAATATATTTTAATTACTACAACGTTTGATAATAAGAAAAATTTAAAGAAAGTTACTGATATATTGCTCGAAAAAAGATTAATTAGTTGTTTACAAATATCAAAAATAAAATCAAAATATTTTTGGAAAAATAAATTAGTAACTTCAAAAGAATATTTAGTAAAAATGAAAACAAGAAAAGATTTATATAAAAAAATAGAAAACATTATTTTAGATAATCATAATTATGTAGTGCCGGAAATTATTTACTATGATATAAATGATGGAAATCAAAAGTATTTATCTTGGATTGATGAAACTACTAAAGAAATTTAAAAAGAGGGATAATATGAATAAAAAAGATAAATCACTATTACTTGTAATAGATTTGCAAAAAGATTTTATTAATAAAAAAACAGATAAATTACCAAATAAAATTTCAAAATTAATTGATAGCAATACTTTTGATTATATAGCCTTTACTAAATTTATAAATGGTCAAAATAGTGATTTTTATAGAAAGTTAAATTATAAAGGCTGCTTAACCAAAGACGGTCAAAATATTATAATAGATACTAAAAATTCAAAAATATTTTGCAAAAATGTTTATACAGCACTTAACAAAGAATTTTTAGAATATGTGCATGCAAATAATATTAATTGTATTTTTTTGTGCGGGATTGATACCGATGCTTGTGTTATGAAAACAGCAGTTGATTTGTTTGAAAATGGTTTTAATGTAAAAGTAATTGAAAATTATTGTATGAGTCATTCAGGTAAAAAATTTCATAAAAGTGCAATAAAAATGTTAAAAAAGTTGATAGGTAAAACAAATGTAATTGTAGTTTAAAAAAATTATATTTGTATTAATAAATAGAAAAGAAGGTTAATTATGTTAAAGAAAAATGAAAAGAAAGGATTATTATTTGCGTTTTTATCAGCATTTTTATATGATCTTAATGTGCCAGTTTCAAAATATAGTTTAAAAACACTTTCTACAAATGAGATACTTTTTTTACTTTATTTTGGTAGTGTTATAGGACTATTTTTACTTATGTTATTTAATAAAAAACAAAAATTTTCTTTAAAGCCTCAAAAGGGGGAGTCAACTTTTATTCTTGGGGTAATCATTTGTGATATTTTGGCATCGTTATTTATTGTGGAAAGTTTAAAATTTATTGATGCAAGCGTAGTTTCATTAATAAGTATTTTGGAAATAAGTTTTACAATATTAATTTCGCATTTTATTTTTAAAACAAAATTAAGTAAAAATTTAATAATGGCAGTTATTTTAGTAAGTATCGGAGGTATTTTATTATCTTTTGATAGCAGTGTAGAGTTTAAATTATCAATTGCAAGTATGCTTACAGTATTTGCTACTGCATGTTGGGGATTAGAAAATAATTTAACGGCTAAAGTAAGTGATAAAAATCCACTTCTTTTGGTATTTTATAAATGCTTTGCTGTGGCAATCTTTAATTTATTATTTATTTTAAATATAAATATATTTGAACTTTTTATAAATAATTGGTACTTACTGATAATTGGATTTTTTACATATGGAATTAGTATTTTATATTATGCTTATGCGATAAACTATATAGGAATATCAAAAACATCAATAATATTTTCATTTAGCCCAGTATTTGGAGCATTTATTTCACTGATTTTATTTAAAGATAAAATTGATATATATTTTGTAATAAGTTTAATTTTGATGCTCATGGGAATTTATTTTACAATAATTGATAAAAAAGATGCAAAGAAGGGAAAGAAGTTATGAATATTGAAAATATTGCTTTAGTAAGGGCAACAAATATTATACCATTCGAGGGTGTTATTAGACCACTTAGTAATGAACCATACTTATGTAAAATTTTAGGCGGTGAGTTTCAAAATGCCATTAGTGATTTGTTGACAAAATTAAATATTTTGCCGCAGCAAGATTATTCTAAAGCTTTTACTGATGAAGATTACTATGATAATTATGTAAGAGAGTGTGCAAATATAACAAAAGAATATATTCCATATTTATCAAATTATAACTCAATAGTTTTATTTTCCATAAATGGAATTTGCCCAGATGACTCAGAACACGGATTTGGTAATAATACCTTTTCTAATAAGAAATGTGCGATTATTGAACCATTAAAATATCACATAGATGATGTGATTTCTTTAGTAACTACGGATACCTCTGTAAAAGGTGATGTTTTATTATCAGAGGAGGCTATTATTCTAATTGAAGAACAAACATTTTACAGTTTAACTGATGAGCAAAGAAATAAACTTAGTGGGTTAAATGTAAAATTATTTAATGGTAGTTTAAAAGATGCTGTAAAAAGTACTTTAAAACAAAGTGGTAAATATACAGCAGAGGATTTAAGTTTATCACAACGTGATGGTGGCGTAAAAGAATCTATAACAAGCAACGAGCTAAAAAATTGCATCGATAATATTATAAAAAAGCATAATTTATCAAGGTTAAAATATTTTAATTTATTACTTGCAAAAAATGATGAAGAAGTTCCTAAATATGATTTAGTTAAAGATGAATATTTTAATTCAATTAAAGTATATGAGTTTTATTTAGAAAAGTATTTGACTGAGTTACTAGATTTAATTAATGCACCATCAAATATCAAAGAATCCTTACATAGAAATTTACATAATAAGAAATATATGGATTTACTAGCCTCACTCATAAATGATTTTGGTATTGAAAAATATAAAAGTTTTGTAGATAACTATAATAAAAATTTGGAATTACAAAAAGAAGTTGGTAGTTTATTAACACCCGAAGAAATTGTTAATGGAGCATTAGGTATGAATTTAAGAGTTTAACATTATATGTGTTAGACTTTTTATATGTTTTTTAGTAAAATATTACTTGAAAGAGAGTGTATATGAAAATACTTTTAATCGAAGATAATGGAGAAATTGCAAATGGTTTATCATATACTTTTAAAGAAAATAATTATGATTTTTATCATGTAAATAGTTTAGATAAAGCCAAAAATATTATAAATAAAATAAGATGTTGTTATAAAAATATTATATAAATTTATAGCAAATCATCTTTTTTTATGGTATTATTTTTATAGTATGGTGCATATGACATTATATTAGGTAGGAGTGAGGCTAAAATGAAATGTTTAGAATGTCAAAAAGATAACTTGAATGATTCAGATAATTTTTGCCCTTATTGTGGTAGTCTTACTTCTTTTGGATATTCATTTTTTAAGGATCAAAATAATGTCGATAAAGTAATGAAAGGAAAAGTATTTAAACAAAATAATCGATTAACAACTTTAATTATAACTTTTATAATGTTTGTACTTTTATTTTTATCATTTTATTTAGTTAAAGGTGAGGATCTTTTTAAACCTATTATTTATCTAAAAAATGTGATTAATAACTATGTTTATGGTTTTAATACTTCCCCAATAAAAACCGATAATATTTATCTTAATGAGGAAATACTTAATATTGATGAAGCAAAAGAATTTATAAAAAAAGACTTTGATACACAAAAGTGGTTATGTTCAAAAAATACTGAAGTTTCTAAGTTGGAATATTTTTTAGAGGATACTTACTTAATACCAAGTGTTAGCTTTTGTGATATGAGTTATGATAACGCTAAAAAGATTTATGATGTTATAAATAAAATGTATTTACTTTTTCCTAATATAAAGGGAAGTCTTACAAATATAACTATTACAAATGCTGAAACTAAAGATGAATATATTGCTTATTTTCAACCATTATACCAATTTGTTAATACTAACTTAAATATAAATGAGTATAATAAAGTTAATAAATCTCAAATATTATTAAATAGCTATTATTTTTTGAATGATAAATATTTACAAAATTCTTTACAAGATGTAGTTGGAAATGATTTTTATATAGAAAGTGCAAACTGGTATAGTACAATTGCTCATGAATTTGGACATTACATATCTTTTGTAACATTCCTAAAACAAAAAAATATTAATATAACCTTTGTTACAAAAGAAAATGAAGAACTAATAAATAATTATATGAATGATTTTAATAATGGTAATTATTCTAAAGAAATATTGTTAATTGCCTTAAGAAATTATAATGAAAAATATAATAATAATTATGATTTGCTTTCTTTTGCAAAAAATATTTCAAAATATGCAAGTACTTTAGATAATAATAAAAATTTAATATATGATGAGACTATTGCGGAGGCTATACATGATTATTATGTAAATGGTAATGATATGAAAAAAGAGTCAAAAGAAATAGTAAATGTTATTTTAGAAAGGCTATCATGAAAAATTGTGTAAACTGTAATGAATTACTTAATGATGATTTTAAATATTGTCCAAAATGTGGATGTAAAAGAGTAAGTAATTTTAGAGAAATAGTTATTAATTTAATGATATTTATAATAACGCTAGGTATAATTTTTTTAATAGCATTATTTGTAATATCATATTTAATGTTTAAATAAAAAGGAGTTGTAATGAAAAATTTTTATAATGAAAAAATCGAGGATATTTATAAAGAATTTTCTTCGGGAATTAATGGATTAAGTGATGAGGAAGCCCAAAAAAGATTAATTCAAAATGGTAAGAATAAATTAAAGGAACAAAAGAAAAAATCAAATTTTGTAATATTTTTAAACCAATTTAATGATTTTATGATTATTTTATTAATATGTGCCTCAGTATTTTCATTTTTTATAAGTTATATAAGGCATGAAAATTATGTTGATTCTATAATTATTATAGTTATTGTATTTATTAATGCAATTTTAAGTTTTATTCAAGAAAAGAAGGCAAATTTAGCTATTGAAGAACTAAATAAAATGTTTGTAACAAATACCTATGTAATTAGAAATGGTGTTAAAAAAAGTATTGATGTAACTGATGTTGTAGTCGGAGATGTTATAGAACTTGAAGCCGGTGATTATGTATGTGCAGATTCAAGAATTATTTCATCACAAAGTCTTGAGGTAAACGAATCAACATTAACCGGAGAGTCTAAAGGCGTTAAAAAAAATAATGAATTAATATATGATGAAAAAGAACTTTATGAAAGAAGTAATATGGTTTACGCTGGTTGTAATGTAATTAATGGACATGCCTTTGTTATAGTATGTGCAACAGGTATGAATACTGAACTTGGTAAAATTGCTACGAGTTTAATTGATAAAAAAAGTGATATAACACCACTTCAGAAAAAAGTAAATCAAATAAGTAAAGTTTTAACATATATAATTTTTGCTATTATTTTAGTAATGATGGCTATTGGTTTATTAATGAAAAATGACTTTTTTGATATTTTAATGCTTTCTATATCTTTAGCAGTTGCGGCAATTCCCGAAGGGTTATCTTCGATTATAACTATTATTCTTTCTATAGGTATGACCGCTATGGCGAAAAGAAATGTTATTATTAGAAAAATGTCTTCGGTTGAAACCTTAGGTTCTACAGATATTATTTGTTCAGACAAAACTGGCACAATTACAGAAAATAAAATGCTTGTAAAAAATATTTTTGTTAATGATAATTTATATACTGAAACTGAAAATATAGAAAATATGGATTATTTAAAACTTTGTGCCTCATGTTGTCATAATGTAACTAAAAATGGTGATAAATATTTAGGGGATGAAACTGAAGTATCGATTTATAAATATTTAGAAAAATATAATATAGATTATAATAAACTTAAAAGAACAAACGAATATCCTTTTGATTCAGATAGAAAAATGATGAGTACAATTAATATTATTGATGGTAAAAACTATTCTTTTACAAAAGGAAGTTTAGATTCTATATTAAGTGCTTCTTCATATTATATTATTGATAATAAAATTATGCCTTTAACAAAAGAATATAAGGATAAAGTTTTAGAAATTGAAAAATCATTATCACAAAGATCATTAAGAACTTTGGCATTTGCATTTAAAAATGAAGGTTTAGAAGATCCAGAAAAGAATATGATTTTTATAGGCTTGATTAGTATGATGGATCCACCAAGACCTGCAGTTTATAATGCAATTAATATATGCAATCGTGCGGGACTTAAGCCAATTATGATTACTGGTGATTCACTTAATACAGCTGTGGCTATTGCTAAAGATATTGGTATTATTTCTGATGAAAATAAAGCAATTGAAGGTAAAGTTATTGATAAAATGAGTGATGATGAGTTTAAAGCAAATATAAATAAATATCAGGTTTATGCAAGAATTTCTCCGAATACAAAATTAAGAATTGTTGAAACTTTACAAAATTGTGGTTATGTTGTAGCTATGACTGGTGATGGTGTAAATGATGCGCCTGCTATACAAAAAGCTGATATTGGTATAGGAATGGGTGTTACTGGAACTGAAGTAGTGAAAAAAGTAGCGGATTGTATTTTAATTGATGATAGTTTTTCTACTATTGTTGATGGAGTTGAAGAAGGAAGAAGAATTACGCAAAATATCAAGAAAGTTATTTTATATTTATTAGCAGGTAATATTATTGAAGTAATTTTAGTGTTTATTTCAATGCTTATGAATATGGAAATGTTTACAACTCTTCAGCTACTTTGGTTAAATCTTGTTACTGATTCTATTCCAGCAATTTGTTTAGCATTTGAAAAGGCTGATAATGATGTTATGGAGGATTTACCTTCGAATAAATCTAATAAAAGTTTCTTTACACCTCTTCTTACCTCAAAGATTGCAATAGGTGCAATATTTAAGTCTATTGTAATGCTTGCACTATTTGTTTATTTTGCAAAAACTGCTGATATAAATACTGCAAGTTCACTTTTATTTATCTTTTTAGTAGGCCATGAACTCTTATATTCATTTTCATGTAGAAATATAAAAAAATCAGTTTTAAATAAAAACATTTTTTCTAATATTAGATTAACCATTGGGGTATTTTCCTTAACTTTAATTCAAATCATTGTATTAACAACTGGTCTTTCCAAATATTTTATTGTAGGAAATTTAAATTTACAAAACGTTTCAATTACGATTATAGTTTTATTTTTAACATTTATAATTGGCGAATTGGTTAAACCAATTTATAATAAACTTTTTAAAGATTATACGAAAGGAAAAAATTATGAAAAATAACAAATTAACATCTTTTATTTTAATTGGCGGATTAGTAATATTAGTGGTTTTTACTGCAATAGTTACAATAAATTTAATGCCAAATTATGAAAGTAACTCTTATTATGTAAAAGTTAATGATAAGATGGATGCTAAAGTTGAGGGACTTGAAATTGTAAATGGAAAACTTTTTATAGAAACCTCTGGAGATGCAATTGAATATTGCGTTAAAACTACAAGAACGTCTCCAAATGAAACAGCTTTGTGTTGGAATAAAATTATTAATAATAAAGCAACAATACCTGTTTATGAACACAAGAAATATTATGTATGGATTAAAGATGAAAATAATCAGATAAGTAGTCCATTAAGTATTAACACAAAGGAAAAGTAATATGATAAGCTTAAATAAGGGAAGTTTTAATTATGATGAAACTAATGTAAATTATAAAAAAGTTTATAAAATGCCAAGTTTTGATCCAAAAATTTTAGAGTATATTTCAGATGATGATTTAATTGAACTTGAAAATACAAATAATTTAACGTTAGATAATTTAGCACTACTTCCTGATAATATTCGAGTTAGAATCACGGGAGGCTTTACTTTTGAATATATGAGTGGGCTAAAAAATCCAAATGAAACTAATCTTTATGAAAAATGTATTTATACAAAAGAGGAACTAATTCAAATTATTTCAGTAATAAATGATATTGAAAGTAATTTAAATATTGATGATTCACAATATCAAAAAGCTTTAAAAGTTTATGAATATATGAAGAAAAATATTTTATATAGAGTTCCTAAAAACTATGATGGTATTATAAATGGTTTTGGAATGAAAAATAGAGATAGATGCTTTGATACATTAATTGGTCTTATAAAAAAAGTTTCGACTTGTAATGGATTTGCTTTTATATATCAAGAATTATTAAATAGGCAAGGTATAAAAAGTTATTTAATTGGTGGTAAATATTTATTAAATGGTGAAGGGCAACATGCTTTTAACGTTGTGGAAATTGATAATTATTTATTTTTAGTGGATATTATTTGGGATGCTATTAATTATGAAAATGGTGTTGATGTAACTACCGGTTTTGGGCTACTAAATAAGGAAAACTATATTTTTAAAAATAATATGGATTTGTATAATAAACTTACTAATTTAAGTAGTGATTTTGTTAACCAAACTTTAAGTGAAATTGATTTTACAAATAAAATTTTAAAATAGCTTGAATGAAATTAGTTTAAATAATAATATATTTAAAAAACACTTAAAAATTCATGGCACTTGATATTTTTTATATAATTTGATAAAATACTTGTAGCCAAGAAAACTTTATAGAAAAGAGTGATAATTATGTGTAAAATAAAAATTTTTGGTTTGGGCGGTTTGAATGAAAATGGTAAAAACTGCTACGTTGTCGAGGTAGATAACGATATATATGTATTTGATGCTGGTTTAAAATATGCCACAGGTAACCTATTAGGAATTGATTATATAATACCAGATTTTAGTTATTTAATAAAAAATAGAAAAAGAGTTAAAGGTGTGTTTATAACTCATGGTCATCAAGAAAATATGGGTAGTGTAGTAGACCTATTAAATCAAATTCCAACACTTAAAATATATGCAACAAAATTTACAAAGTTTTGTTTAATGGAAGATGGTGTAAATGAGGAAAGTATTATTGAAATAAAGGCTCATAAAAAGATTAACTTTGGAGCTTGCTCAATATTTCCAATTGAAATGTCACACTCTGTACCAGATGCAGTAATGTATGTTTTAAATACACCTGATGGGGCAGTTTGTTATACTGGAGACTTTACAATAGACCCCGCAATGATGGGACATTATGAAATGGATTTAGGAAAAATTGCATACATTGGAAAGCAAGGTGTTCTTGCACTTTTATGCGAATCTATATTTTCAGAAAATCCAGGACATACCTCACCAAAGCATAAACTAACATCATTTTTCAAAGATATTATAAAACATAATGAAAAAAGAATTATTTTCAGCGTATTATCAGATCATTTATATACTATTGAAGAAATATTTAATGCTTGTGCAAATACTCATAGAAAAGTAGTTGTTATGGGTAAAAAATTACAAAATATGATTAATTATTCAATCGAAAATAAATATCTAACTGTCGAAGAGGGAATTATTGGAGATTTAGGTAATCTAAAAGATGATAATACAATAATCCTTATTAGTGATGATAGAGCAAACCCGTATGCAAATATTAATAAAATATTTACTGGCTATGATAAATTTGTAAATTTACTTGCGACTGATACTATTGTTTTTGCCGAGCCAAAATATGATAGTAGTGAAAAGTTATTTGTTAAAATAGAAAATGAACTTGCAAAATATGGTTGTAATGTTGTTGATATTCCAAAAAATTATTCAATACTTCAACACGCCTCAAAAGAAGATTTAATGCTTATGATAAAACTTGTAAATCCTACATATTATATGCCTGTAAAAGGGGATTATCGTTATATGGTAGGTAATGCAAATGTTGCTTCTGCTTTAGGAATTAGTAATGAAAATATCATTTTAAAACAAAATGGTGATGTTGTTAATATTGTTGATAAAGTACTTCAGGATAAATTTGAACATTTTAATGTTGATGATATATTTATTGATGGCAAAAGTTCTGATGATATTGGTGATTTAGTTATTAAAGACAGAGAAGTTTTAGCGGAAAATGGAATAGTCTTAATTAGTGCAACAGTATCAAAAAAAGAAAAAGTTCTTTTGGTAGGACCTGAAATAGTTACTCGTGGATTTATTTATGTTAAAGATTCAAAAGAAATGATTGAGGAAATTAAAAAGATATGTGAAAAGGTTATTAATGATAATATAACTCCTAAATATGTCGATTATAATTTAATTAGATCTCAGATTAGAGAGGATTTAGGCAAATATTTATACGAAGAAACTGAATGTAAGCCAATGATTATCGCAGTTGTTCAAGAGGTTTAACAAAAAGTTAAGCCTTTTTTATTGCTGATAATAATCCATTTAAAAATTAATGGATATTAATATAAAAAATATGTTTTTTATAAACTTATAATTTACTTAAAAATACCTATACTAAATATAGGTGTTTTTAAATGGATTATAATAAAATATATATAAATAGTTCAAATATAATAGATAATTTAGAAAGTATGTATTATAAAACAAATAATATAAAATTAAAAAATAAAATATTATATGAAATTAATAAATATAAAAAACTTAATGAAATATGTTTAATTAAAAATCCAAATATTAAAGAAAATATAATTCATAAATTATCAAATGATTTCTTATTTATTATAAAATTAAATTTTATAAATGATGAAAATATTATAAAAAATATTATAGATTTATTCGATGATAATATTAAAAAGTTTTCTAGTAGAAAGTATTTATTTTATAAAAATTTACTTGAAAAAAGCAAAATTAATTTCAAATATATTAAATAAAAATTTCTTATTCATTGGGTAAAAGTGGCAAAAATTCTCAATGGGTTATTCGTACTATTCATTAATAAAATTTCTAATATTGGTTAAAATAATGGTAATAAAATTATAATTTCATTTTAATTTTATTAAAAAAATATTGTCGAAAAAAGTAAAATTAATTTCAAATATATTGTTTAGAAATATTTTTTGTGATATTATTTATAATAGGTGAGGGTATGAAGAAAGACACTAATGTGATAATCGTAGTTTTTTTAGTAGTTATTTCTTTTGCGTGTCTTTCTATAGGCACTGCTTATGCATACCTATCTACAGTCTCCGTGGGGGGAACCCAAAATATTACTACAGGTAATTTATCGGCTAATCTAACTATAAATGGTATGGAAAATGTTGAAATAGCCCCAATGAGTGATGAAGAAGGAATAAATCAAACTACTTATGCTAAAGTAGTTATAGATAAAAATAATCAGTATACAGTGTTCTATTCTTTAAATTTATCTTATTCTATGGATAGTTTACCAAGTACAGTAACAAAGGATGATTTATTACCACTTGATTTTATTAAAGTGGCAGTTTTTGCAAGTGATACAGATTCAATAGCAAGTGCAGTTCAAATAAGTGATCCAGTAAAGATTACCCAGCTTCCTATGCAAAGTGTAGATACAACAGATCATTATAATGATGAGTATATGCTTACATTTAATACTTTTAAGGTGCAATCAGATAAAAAATATTATTTTATTAAGGCTTGGCTTGTTCAAGATACTCCAGATACTTTAGATGGAAAGTATATTTATTTGGATGCAAATGTTAATCAAGAACCACTTGTTAGTAAATCCCTATATAATTTTACTAATATAAGTGTAAGTCTTGATACTACAGCCTTAAGTAGTGGTTATACTATTAAATTACAAAAGGGTGCTATAACTGGAACAACCTCACTTTCTAATGTTCCAACAGGTACTTATCTTTTGGAAGTAGTTTATAATGGAAATACATATAGTACAACAGTAAAAATAAAAGAAGTTGATGATACAAATACCACCGAAGGAGTATCTTCTTTAAGTGGAAAAACTTGTAGTGCAAATGAACCTTTACAAAACTGTGCTTATACATATTACACAACTGTAGATAAATTAATTAGAAAAAATGATATAACTACATATAGTAATGTAAATCCTACAACAACTTATAGTGTGCCTAATTCTTATGTTATAGTAGGTAAAGACTCTTTAGGAGTATCAGAAATAAGTGGTTTAAAATTAACTCTTAATTCTAGTGATTATTCCATTACTTTGAGTAAATAGTAAAGTGAGTTATTCACTTTTTTT
>DJOC01000033.1 GCA_002439555.1 Caryophanales bacterium UBA6448
TCAGGGGGTTTTGGTTTGACTATTCCTCACATTATAATTCGTAAGGTTTTAGTCAGGCATAGGTTTTTATTTGTCCTATGCTAATTAAATGATAATATGAATTTTTAAAAAAGTCAATTATTTTTTTTACACTTTACTAATGCTTTACACTTTTTAATCTGTAATGTTTAAATTTTGTGCTAAATTTTTATAATACTCATTATTTAAATATTCTTTACTATCAATAAATTTTTTAGCATCTTCATTAGCAAATAATAAAATGTTATAATCATTTTTTAAATTAGCAAGTTTAAATGACATATCTCCGTGTTGTTTAACACCAAATAAATCTCCGTGACCGCGCATTTCAAAGTCTTTTTGAGATATATAGAAGCCATCATTACTTTCCTCCATTACTTTAAGACGATCGTTATCACTATCACTAACCAAATAGCAATAACTTTGTAAATCACTTCGACCAACTCTTCCTCTTAACTGATGAAGTGTTGCAAGGCCAAATCTTTCTGCATTAAATATTACCATCATCGTGGCATTAGAAACATCTATACCAACCTCAATAACGGTTGTTGCTATTAAAATTTTTATTTGATTATTTTTAAAATCATTCATTATACTTTCTTTTTCACTAGGTTTCATTTTACCGTGAATTATTTCGATTCTAAATAAGTTTTTAAACGCAAGTGTTAGTTTTTCCTTTAAAAGATTTACACTTGTTAAATTTAAGGATTCATCATCTTCGACTAAAGGAGAAACTACATATATTTGATGACCCAATTTTATTTGTTCAAGCATAAGTCCCAAAACTTCTTTAATTTCACTATTTTTCTTAACCTTTGTAATAATATCTTTTCGACCATTAGGTTTCGTTTTTATATATGAAATATCTAAATCACCATAAATAGTCATTGCATAAGTTCTAGGTATTGGTGTTGCAGATAAATATAAAATATCAGGACATTTTGATTTATCTTCCAAAGTAAATCTTTGATGTACTCCAAAACGATGTTGTTCATCAGTTATAACAAGTCCTAAATTATTAAATATAATATTTTCATTTAATAAGGAATGAGTTCCAATTAATAAATCTATTTCTTTATTTTGAACTCTTTTATAAATTTTTTCTTTCTCTTTTTTAGTCATTGAACCTGTAATTAATTCGACAGCAATATTAAATTTATCAAGCATTTTTTTAATACTAAAATAATGTTGCGTAGCAAGAACTTCCGTTGGAGCCATTAAAGCCGCTTCGAAGCCTGCGATAAAGTTAGCATAAATTGCTCCTACCGCTACAACGGTTTTACCACTACCAACATCCCCTAAAAGAAGTCTATTCATTTTCTTATTTGAACTCATATCTTGAACAATATCTTTATAAGCATTTTCCTGATCTGTAGTTAAAGAAAATGGCAATAATTTTATAAACTCATTAATTTTATCTGAATCAATAATTTTAGGTTCTTTATCTTTTCTAATATTTTGATTTTTAAAATAGTTCATTTTGAATGAAAAATCAAATAATTCTTCATAAATAAGTCTATTTTTAGCATAGTGAACACCCTTTAAATCATTTGCAAAATGAATATTATATAATGCATCTTTTTTTGACAATAAGTTATATTTTGAAATAATATCATTTGGTAAAGAATCTTTAATATAAATATTATTAAAATTATCTTTTATTATTTTTGAAATTGCATTATTAGTAATTCCCTTTGTAAGATGATAAACTGGTTCTATTTGTCCATTTATTATATTAAATTTTATATCTGAAGATGTAAATATATTTTTCTTAAAATCATATTTGCCAATTATAGTTATATTTTTTCCAATAGTCAAACTAGGTTTTAAATATGCCCTATTAAAAATAACCACATTAAAAATTCTTTCATTATATCTTGCTCTAAATGATAATCTATTAAAATTCTTTTTAATATACGAAACAATTGGATTAGATTCAATTAAAACATTTATTATTAATGTTTCATTTTCCGTTAATTCATTTGAAAAATTATAAACATTATATCTATATGGATAATAATTTATTAAATCATCATCCGTAAATATTCCCAGTTTATTTAATATTTTTGAAGTTTTTTCACCCACTTGGTGTAAGTTTTTTATGTCCATTTTACCTCCATCCTAATTGTATCAAACTTTATAGAAAAAGCAAATAAAAAGTTTTTCAAAAAATTTATGTAAAGTGAGTGTAAAATTGATTGACTTTTTATCACTTATGCTTTAGTATATTAATTACCAAATCACTTAAGAAGGCGATTTGGTGCTAGTATCACACTAGTCAACCCCTTTTTATTCTTTGAGGCCCTAAAGGCCTCGCTTTTTTTTGCTCTAAAAAAGAATACCTAGTCAGTATTCTTAATTTTATTATAATAATTATATCTTTCTTTAGCATTATTAATCTGCATATCAAGAAGAGTTTTTGCTAAAGAATTATCTTTAATTTTTAAAGCATTATATCTTACTTCGTTATTTAAGAAGTCTTCATACTTATCAAAATTTGGTTCTTTTGAATCTAAATATAGTTTATTATCTTTATATCTCATAAGAAGGGTATAACCACACTCTACAGCAAGTTTTTCCTCATTAATAGAGTCTCGCATTCCTCCCTTGATACCATGTTCTATACAAGGACAATAACATATTACAATTGATGGTCCATTATGATTTTCTGCTTCAGTTAATGTTTTAATTGCTTGAACATTGTTTGCTCCCAAACAAATTGATCCAACATATACATTCGGAGCACACATAGCAATTTTAAATAAATCTTTTTTACTAGTTTTCTTACCAAAATCAGCAAACTCTGCGACTGCGCCAACTTTTGTTGCTTTACTTGCTTGTCCTCCTGTATTTGAATAAACCTCTGTATCAAGAACTAAAATATTAATATTTTCATTTGAATGAAGAATATGATCTATTCCATTATAACCTATATCATAAGCCCAACCATCTCCACCGATAGCCCAAACACTTTTTTTAGGTATATATTCTTTTAAATCATATAACTCTTTTGGTAAGGTTAAATCATCCATATTTTTTGCAAAATTATTTGTAATTTCATAATTATCAAAATTTAAAAGTAAATTTAAACAAGCATCTTTTTCTTTTTCTGAATAAGTGTTAATAGAACTTGTAATAATATCTTTTATTCTATTTCTTTTTTGTTTATATGATGTATAAATACCATAAGCAAATTCTGCATTATCTTCGAATAATGAATTAGCCCAAGGAACTAAATATGGAGTTGATGGAAAACTTCCACCATAAATACTTGAACATCCCGTAGCATTAGCAATAACTAATTTTTCACTAACAATTTGCGTTAATAACTTAATATAAGGTGTTTCACCACAACCTGCACAAGCACCAGAAAATTCAAATAAAGGTTTTGTTAAAGATACCCCTTTTACAGTATTTTTAGGATATAATGCAGGGTTTTCATAAGTATTAAATAGTTCATCAGTTGGAGTAACATCTGTTTCTAAAGTAAGAGCTTTAGTTGGACACACGCCTACGCACAAACCACATCCAGTACAATCTTTATTACTAATACCCACATAATAATTATATTCATCATTTCCTAAAAGTGGTTTACCAATTGATTTATCTTTAGTAATAAATGGTCTTATTACACTATGAGGACAAACTATATTACACGCTCCACACTCTATACATTTTTCTATATTCCATTTAGGTGTAAGTGAGGAAACACCTCTTTTTTCATATTTAGAAAGTCCACATTTAATAGAACCATTACTAAACATTTTAACATCACTGGTAGAAAGGTTTTCTCCTTTTCGATCATTTATTAAAGTATAAATATCTTTTTCTTCATTTTCCTCTTTTGCAAAACTATCTATTATTTTTACATCTTTAATTTCATTTAATGATGCATTTATAGCATTTATATTATTATTAACAACATCCTCACCTTTAGTCATAAAGGCTTTTTTAACGGAATTAATAACCATTTCTTTAGCATTTGGTACATTTAATAGATTAAGTATATTTACTTCCATAATCTTGCTTATTTTGCCATTTAAATGATTTTCATAAGCAATCCTCTGCGCATTTATTATTTTTACATTTATATTTTTAGAAATAATTTCTTTTTTTATAGAACCACTCAAATAATCATTTAATTCTTTTTCATTTTTAATAGTATTTATTAAAAGAGTTCCATTATCTTTTATACCTGAAAGCATATCATATCTTTCAAAATAAACATCCTTTGTTACAACCACTAAACTAGGACTAGTTACATAAAATGGTGCATTAATACTCTTATCTGACATTCTTAAATGAGATATAGTTACTCCTCCACTTTTTTTAGAATCATATTCAAAATAACCTTCGACATATTTTCCTAAACTTTCATTTAATAAAGAAAGCATATTTTTTGAGGCACTTACCATTCCATCAGAACCAAAACCATATATTTTAAATTCTTCGAAATCATTAGATATTTTATAATTTGATTTTGGTAAACTTAAATGTGTTAAATCATCATTTATACCAATTGTAAAACTATTTTGAGGTTTACTTTCTAAACTATCATAAACACTTTTTATATCACTAGGACTAGTATTCTTACTAGATAGTCCATATCTTCCTCCGACAATCTCAATATTTTTATCTTTTAAAGCAGATAACACATCCAAATAAAGTGGTTCACCAATACTTCCTGCTTCTTTAGTTCTATCTAATACAGCAATTTTTTGTACACTTTTAGGAAGTACTTGCTCTAAATATTTTTTACTAAATGGTCTATATAAATGAACCTCAATTAGGCCGTAATCATTATTACCATTTCTTATTTCATTATCAATTACAAGTTTAATAGTATCATTTACACTACCCATTGCAATAATTATATATTTAGCATTTTCATTTCCATAATAATTAAATGGTTTATAATCAGTTCCCATAATTTCATTAATTTTAGTCATATATTCATTAACAATATCTGGCATTTTATCATATAATTCATTTCTACTTTCCGTAATTTGAAAATATACATCTTCAGTTTGACTTGTTCCATAATTTAAATTAGAGAGTAATGCCCTTTTCTTAAAACTTTCTAAAGCATTTTTATCTACCAAAGGAAGTAACTTTTCTTCGGGTAATTCTTTTATCGTATTAAGTTCATGACTTGTTCTAAAGCCATCGAAAAAGTGAATAAAAGGAAGGCTTCCCTTTATCGCAGATAAATGTGCTACTGCCGCTAGGTTTTGGGCATCATAAACATTACTACTTGCAAGCATGCAGCACCCTGTCATTCTAGCACTATAAACATCTTGATGGTCTCCGAATATTGAAAGAGCATGTGTTGCAATACTTCTTGCAGCAACGTGAATTACTCCAGGAAGACATTCACCCGCTATTTTATATAAGTTTGGAAGCATCAAAAGCAATCCTTGACTTGCTGTATAAGTAGATGCTAAACTTCCAGATAATAATGCTCCGTGAAGTGCCCCAGCCGCTCCAAGTTCTGATTCCATTTCAACCACAGTTGGTTTATCATTAAAAATATTTTTTTTATCAGTATGCGTTAAGTAATCAATATTTTCAGCCATCGGTGAGGACGGTGTAATCGGGTATATTGAACATATCTCACTAAACAAATATGCTATATTACTACATGCTTTATTTCCATCAACTATTTTCATTTTTCTATCACCACTTTAATTATATAAAAAAAACTAGCATTTTACTAG
>DJOC01000005.1 GCA_002439555.1 Caryophanales bacterium UBA6448
GACTTTTAATAGTTAGTCACCAATTAATTATATGAATTATACGAAGAAAAATGACATTATGACAAATTAAAAAGAGCCAAAGCCCTTTTTGTTTTTAATTATTCTTCGCTAGATGAAGGATTTTTATATTCTTCTAAAATTTTATCTTCGAACATTTTTCTTGTTTCTGCATTAATTGGATGACAGATATCTTCATAATGCTCGTCATTTACCTTTTTACTAGGCATAGCAATAAATAATTTTTCATCGCCTTCGATAATACGGATATTTCTTACAACAAAGCAATCATCAAGTGTTACTGTTGCATATCCTTTCATTCTAGATCCTTCTCTTTCAGTTTTGTGAACTTTTACTGATGTAATTTCCATTTACTCACCACTCCTTTATTATTTATTCACAATTTAATTGTACCTTATTAAATCTTAAATAGCAAGAGAAAAATATTAAAAATATATAATTTTTATGTCTTTTGTTACAATATCTCGGTATGCAAAACTTTTTTCATCATTATTAATAAGTATTGTAAAAATATTAGGGTAAGTTTTATAAATTGTTCCCTCATAAAAACTTATTTTGTTACGAAGACCATAGACAGTTATTTTAACTTTTTTACCAATGGATGATGTAATTTTTTCCTTTATAATATCTAAATTCATCTTGGATACCCCACATACATTAAACCATTAGTGATAATACCACCCATTCCATTTGCACCATATTTAGTTTTTTCTAGTAACTGTGGAACATTTATTTGCGTATCAGTTTTGGTAAGTGCAATAGTCGAAGCAATTATCGCTGGGTCTAAAGCGTGAATATTTACCCTTTTAGGACTCGAAGCAAAATTAGCACCAGCCTTAATCAAATCTTCGTAATCACTTTGACAAGCACCCGCGATGATAACTAATCTTTCGTGACTTTTTTCATAATTTCGTGCTTGTTTAATTGCCTTTACAAAATTTTTAGAGTTCTTATAATTATTGATATCATTCTTATTTCCTTTTTTAGCATAATATGCATCGTGGCCAGTTATTACTAAAATGTCCGGTTTAATTTCTTTTAAAAGGATGGGAATCTGTTTTGCAATTTCGTTTTCATTAATTTTTTTACCTACTGCATAAATCTTGTTTGCTTTATAAAATTTTAAACATTTTTCTAAATATTCATTATCTCCATCAATATGTAATATTTTCGCAGGCAAATAAAAATAACTTGTTCTATCGTTATTAATGTCTAATTCTATTAGAAAATCATCAGGTTTTTCATTTGTTTTTACTAAATCAAAAATATCACTATCAGCATAAAGTCTATCATAAACTCCTTTTAAATAAACAGTATCTTCGCTTATTGATATAACTTTAAAAATAATATCATTATTATAACTTTTTCTCGTTACAAAATCGCCTTTTTCTATATTCAAAATATCACCATTAAAGTTTATTCAAAATAAAAAAAATTATTAATCCAATTTTGAAATTGCATTAATAATTGCTATTTTTCCATATTCATATGTAAGTGATCCCTGTTGATATACGATATATGGTGGTTTTATTGGTCCATCACAAGAAAGCTCGATTGATGAACCTTGTGTAAATGAACCACTTGCCATAATTATTTTATTAGAGTACCCAGGAATGTCTGATTTTTCAGGTAAAACATTCGAATCAATTGCACACATTGATTGAATACTTCGAACATATTTTACCATATCTTTTTCATTATGAAAGGTAATACATTGTACAATATCTGCTCTATCATCATAATACTTTGGCTCAACATCATACCCCTTTTTTTCAAGAAGGAAACTTGTAAGTATTGCCGTTTTTAAGGCTGAACCCACTACAGAGGGAGCAAAATATAAACCTTTTAAAATATCTTTATTTGCACCTAAAGAAGGACCAACATCTTTTCCTTCTCCAGGAAGATTAAGTCTTTCACCAGCAAGAGAGCAAAGATCTTTTCTTCCGACAATATAAGCACCATTACTCGCAATACCGCCACCTAGATTTTTAATTAAAGAACCAACTACAATATCAGCACCAACCTGGGTAGGCTCTTTTTTACTAACAAGTTCACAATAACAGTTATCAACCATAACAATACTTTTTGGTGATACTTTCTTAATTAATTTTATTACTTTTTCAAGTTTTTCAATGCTTAAACTTTTTCTTTGTGAATAACCTTTTGACCTTTGAATTTCAATTACCTTATAAAACTTGTTACTTAATTTTGATTTAATCGTTTCATAATCAAAGTCATCATTAATTAAATCAATTTGCTCATAATCTATGTTAAAGGATTTTAAAGAACTAGGGTTTTCCTTTATTCCAATCACTTCATCAAGTGTATCATAGGGTTTTCCTGTAACAGATAAAAGTGTATCATTTGGTCTAAGTAAAGCAAATAAACATACTGTTAAAGCATGAGAACCAGATATAAACTGATTTCTAACTAAAGCATCCTCACATTTAAAAATATCTGCATATATTCTCTCAATTTTGTCTCTACCATTATCTGCATAACCATAACCAGTGGTTATATTAAAATCATTTTCCGATACTTCTTCTTTAATAAAAGCATTAAGAACCTTTTGAGAATTAAAATAAACTATATCATCAACTTTATCTAAATACTCTTTTATATCTTTTTCAATATCTAACATATACTTCCTCCATCGACCCTTATGACTGTGTTATTTATATAACTATCATTTGCCACAAAAAAGACAACATTTGCTATTTCTTCAGGTTTAGCAAATCTTTTAAGTAAAATACTCTTTTTAATATTTTTAATTTGTTTTATAGATAATTCTTTATTTTGATCTGTTTCAACCCAACCAGGACATATAGCATTTACTCTAATCTTCGGAGCAAATATTTTAGCAAAATTATGAGTAAGGGAAATTACACCAGCTTTCGATGCATCATAATCAATACTTTCTGGGTAATATGTATCAATTCCATTAGTCGAAGAAATATTTATTATGTTTCCTTTTTTCATTAACTTTGAAATATATTTTGTAACAATAAATGTACCATTTAAATTAACATCAACAACTTTTTTAAAATCATCATAAGTTTTTAAATCTAAAATCATATCATTACAAATACCTGCATTATTAACTAAAACATCTATTTTGCCAAATTTATCTTTAATAAAACCAGCCATATTAATAACATCTTCCTCTTTTGAAACATCACACTTAATAGTTTCACATCTAACATTATATTTTGTAATAATTTCATTTTGTAAAGAAAATGCTTCATTTTCACTATTTAAATAATTTATTATTACATCAAAGTTATTCATCGCAAATTTCTCTATAATCGATGCACCTATTCCTCTTGAGGAACCAGTTACTAAAACAGTCTTTCTCATAAAAATCCCCTTTCAAGCAATTTGTATTATATAATATAAAAAATAAAATAACAAGAAAAAGTGCCTTTAGCACTCTAAACTCTTAAAAATCTCAATAAATATATCTTCCCTAATTTGTTCTGCACGAACACTTTCAGTTAATCCATATTTATTTAAAACATTCATTATCTTTTTAAAATCATAAGAAATAATATTATTTTTCAAAGTTTTTCTTTTATGAGAAAAACATTCTTTAAGAAAAGCAAAGTATTTTTCCGGATTAATATCCGGAACTTTATCTTTTAAAGATAAGGAAATAACTTCACTATCTACCTTTGGCACTGGATCAAAATTATTTTTCCCAACAAATATTTCCTTATTTACTTCATAATAAAAATTTAAAAATAAAGTAAAATAACCATAATCTTTAGTATTAACTTTGGCACTATACCTATCAGCTACTTCTTTTTGAACCATAAAAACCATTTTTTGAGCTTTAATGCTATTAATTAAATATTCTAAAATTGGACTTGTTATATAGTAAGGTAAATTACCCACTACAAAAACATTTTGATATGCTTTAGTAATTTCATTTAAATCTACATTTAAAATATCTACATAAATGATTTTACACTTTTCACTTTGATATTTATCTAAATAAACTTTTAAATCTGTATCTATTTCAATACATACTAAATCACAAGTCTTTTGTGTTAAATATTTAGTAAGAGCACCTCTTCCTGGGCCAATTTCAATAATTAAATCATTTTCACTTGGATTTACTAAATCAGTTATATTTTTAATTATTTCTTCATTTTTTAAAAAATTTTGTCCGTAATATTTTTTAGCTTTCATTATTCCATCCACTTCGTAATACATCATAGCTCGCATTAAATCTTCCGACGGTACCTATTGCATAATCATAACTCGGAGAAAGTAAATCTAGGTCATTTCCTGGGACACCCCTATCAAGAACTATTGCTATTATTGGTTCACTTGAAATTCTTGGAGCATCAAATTTAACAATTGAACCACAAGGTAAATTTGCACTCGAAGCAACTATATTTACAGTACCATACTGACTATCAGGATAAGTAGTGGTGCCATCTTTAATATTATAACTACTCATACAAGCTAAAGTTCCACCACATAAAGGACAATTAAAAATATAGCCTGTAATTTGCCCATTAAAAGTATCTTTTGCACTATATAAAGCATCATAATCAAATTCATTAATCTTTAATGCCATAGCAACTTCATCAATAGTTCTATTTGGATTATTATTATGAACTCTCGCTTCATAAATAGGACTATTTGTAAAAGTCATAAATACTACAAAAACTAATATTAAAAATTGAAACATTTTTATTACTTTCTTCATACTATCCTCTTATACAAAGTATTATAGCATATAAAACACTTAAAATAAAGAAAAAGTATATAATCATTGCTAATCATATACTTATATTAAATAATTTTTTCACATTAGAATTAGTTATTTCTGCTAGTTCGTCCATTGAAATATTTAAATTTTCAGAAACAAACTGGGCAACATATTTTACATTTCCAGGGTAGTTTTGTTTTCCCCTGAAAGGAACAGGTGTTAAATAAGGACTATCAGTCTCAAGCATAATATTTTGAATACCAATTTCTTTATATACCTCAATTAATTTACAATTTTTAAAAGTAATAACTCCATTAACGCCTAGATAAAAGCCTAATTTAATATATTCTTTAGCCATTTCTAAACTACCAGAAAATGAATGAATTACACCCTTAACCTTATACTTTTTTAAAATATTAATTGTA
>DJOC01000032.1 GCA_002439555.1 Caryophanales bacterium UBA6448
CAAGTTAGTTTAGTTAAAAATATTAGTTGGTTAGATATTAGTAAATTAGATGGATTTGAAGAAGATGTAAAAGAAATACTTTCAAGTAATAAGTTACTATCTAATGAAAGAATAGAAAAAATTATAAAGCAAATTAAATCAAGAATTGAGTATGTTAGCAAATTAAAACAAGCAAGAGAAATTGATATTAAAATGGAATAAAATTTAAAAAGCTTTACATAATTATAATTTTTATGATATATTGTTTATGGAGAAAAAAACGTTAAATCGTTTTTGCAAGGACACTATCTAACGGTAGAGTCCTATTTTTATGCTTTATAGAAATAGATTATATACTTTTTGTATTGTCAGTACAAAAACTTTGTATTTTTGGAAACTTTTTGTATTGCTAGTACAAAAAATCTGAAATTTTAGATGCTTTTTGTATTGATAATACAAACTTAAAGTGCAATTATTTAGTTTTAAAGTGCAAAAATTGCACTTTAAAATTGTTTTTTCTAATAAAAAATGATATAATAATGATAGTTAGGAGATAGCAAATGAATAATAAAAAAAATTGGAATAATGAGTTATCAGAGTACCTTAAAGAGGGGCAGCTTGGTCGTGTTGAAAAAACTAAAATATGGGAAACTGCTATTGGATTACAAGATGTAGATGGACTTAAACCATCTGAATATTTAATTGAAACAGCAAAAAATCATATTGAGGGTAATATCGATTTAAAAGAGGCTGGACATAGAATAAATGAATATTACAAAGCTATAGATAATAGGAAAACTGAAGAAGTTAAAAATAGTGAAGAAGCAGATAAAGTTTCCCTTAAAACTTTCGAAATATTAAGTGAAAAATCATTTAATTTTAATCCAACAGAATTATTAACAATACATCAAAGATTATTTTCTGGGGTATATAGCCACGCTGGCAAAATTAGAGATTATGATTTTACAAAAGAAGAATGGATTTTAAATGGCGATACAGTTACTTATGCATCTTATGAAACTATAAATCCTGCATTACAATATGATTTTGAAAAAGAAAAGTCATTTTCTTATAAAGATTTATCATTTGAAGAATCAGTTAAACATTTATGTAGATTTACTTCAGATATATGGCAAATTCATCCATTTTGCGAAGGAAACACAAGAACTACAGCCGTATTTATAATTAAGTATTTAAGAACTTTTGGTTTTGATATAAATGATGATGTATTTGCAAAGCATTCTTGGTATTTTAGAAATGCTTTAGTAAGAGCAAATTATAAAAACTTTGAAAAAAATATTTTCGAAGATATTTCATTTTTAGAAAAATTCTTTTATAACCTTTTATCAAATACTAATTATGAATTAAAAAATAGATTTATGCATATTGATTATAACGCTAGTGAAAACACTAGGGGTTTAAGGGCTAATGATTATACTTTGGATGAACAAGTTATTATAAATATTATTAAAAATAATCCTGTAGTTAAGCAAGAAGAAATTGCAAATATAATTGATAAGTCAGTTAGAACTGTAAAAAATAGAATGATTGAAATGCAAGAAAAAGGACTTATAACAAGAAAAAATGGTAAAAAAAATGGAGAATGGATTATTTTATAATAAATGTAATCTTTAATTCATAGACAAATTTGTGTAATTTTTATATAATTAACTTGATAGGATGGTAACAATGATATTTTCAAGCATATATTTTATATATTATTTTTTAATTATTTTTTTGATTTTATATTTTATTACACCAAAAAAGTATAAAAATTATACTCTTTTACTTGGAAGTTTATTTTTTTACTTTTATGGAGATTCAAAATATATAGTTTTATTATTATTAAGTTCTTTAGTAAATTATATTTTAGGAAGAATTATTTCTAATAAAAATAAGAAGTTATTTTTAATAATTGGTTTAATATTTAACTTTGGTTTACTATTTTATTTTAAATATTTTAATTTCTTTTTAAGCAATATAAATAGTTTATTTAAAACAAATATTAATTTATTTAGTATAGTGCTTCCTCTTGGAATAAGTTTTTATACTTTTAAAAATGCAAGTTACCTAATTGATGTTTATAAAAACAGGGTAAAATCTGAAAAAAACTTTATAAATTATTTTACTTATATTGCAATGTTTCCTAGTTTAATACAAGGACCTATTGTTAGATATAAAGACATAGATTTAAAAGATAAAAAAATAAGTTTTGATAATTTTGCTATGGGAGTAGAAAGATTTATAATTGGTCTTTCTAAAAAGGTTATTTTAGCGGACACTTTAGCAAAACTTGTAACATCCCTTACGAATATGGAAGTTCAAACGGTAGTATCATTATGGTTAAAAGCTGTTACCGATATTGTTAAATTATATTTAGATTTTTCTGGCTATACAGATATGGCAATAGGCCTTGGCTTAATGATTGGCATTAAAATAATGGAAAACTTTGATTATCCACTTTCAACATATAGTGTAACATCATTTTGGCGTAAATGGCATATAAGTTTATCATCGTGGTTTAAAGATTATATTTATATCCCTTTAGGAGGAAACAGGAAAGGCAAATTTAGAAAATATTTTAATATTTTTGTTGTTTGGTTTTTAACAGGGCTTTGGCACGGAGCAAGTTGGAACTTTATTTTATGGGGATTATACTTTGGCATTATTTTAGTAATTGAAAAAAGGTTTTTCTTAAATTTTTTTGAAAAACATAAAATAATAGGTAATATTGTTACTAATATTTTAGTAGTAATTGGCTTTGTATTTTTCTATAATGAAAAAGGTATTTTAGAGGTGCTTATAAAAATGTTTACGGGAAGAGGAATATCATTTACAAATGTAAGTACTAACTATTACTTATTAAATTATTTGATGCTTTTGATAATATCATTTATAGCTTGCACACCACTTTTAAAAAATATAATTAATAAATGTAAAAAAAATAAAAATCTAAATATAGTTATAAGTATTGTTGAACCGGTAATATTAATAGGGCTATTAGTGCTTTGCACTGCCTTTATCGTAGATGCATCCTCAAACTCATTTTTATACTTTAGATTTTAGAAAGGATTTTTATGAAAAATAGAATAATAACATTAACATTTATATTTTTCTTGTTAACATCATTTTTACTATGTCAAATAAAAAAGGATGACCTTATATCAGAAAAAGAAAGAAGACGCCTTGCAAGTAAACCGAAAATTTCTATTACTTCATTACTAAATGGAAATTATTTTGATAAACTTGATGATTATGTAACAGATCAAATTCCTTTTAGGGATGAATTTAAAACTATTAAGGGAAATACTTTAAAAAAAGCAATGTTTATGAAAGAGAATAATGGTATTTATGAAAAAAATAATATTTTATATCAAATAGATACAAAGGTTAATGAGAAAAGTATTTCACATTTACTTGACAAAATAAATTATATTGATAAAACCTATTTAACTAGTCAAAATAAATATTTTGTTTACATACCAGATAAAAATTATTATTTAAATGATGAAAAAATTCCTAAATTAGAGTATAATATTATTGAGGGTAATTTAAAAAATGGATTACCTAGTGATTATAAATGGATTGATATAAAAAATAATTTAGATTTGTCATCATATTACCATACTGATATACATTGGTCACAAGATAAAATTATTGATGTGGCAAATAATATTTGTGAGAATATGGGACTTTCTAAATTAGAGTCATATTATACCTCAAAAGAGTATTATCCATTTTATGGAGCACTATATAGTAAAACAGTTACTAGCGTAAAACCTGATAGGGTAACATATTTAGATAGTGATGTTATTCGAAATACTAAAGTATATAATTATGAGAAAAAAGGTTATGAAAAAGTTTATAAAGAAAGTAATTTAAATAATATTGATAGTTATGATATTTTCTTATCTGGAGCAACTGCTTTATTAACACTTGAAAATAACTCAAATACATCTGGAAGAAAGCTTATAATGTTTAGAGATTCCTTTGGAAGTAGTTTAGCACCACTTTTAATTGAAAAATACTCTAAAATTACAATGGTTGATTTAAGATATATTGGTAGTAAGTATTTAGAAAGTGTACTTGATTTATCTGGAAATGAAGATGTTATCTTTATTTATAGCAATGTTATAGTTAATAATAGTTTCACGTTAAAGTAGAGAAAGGAAAGGTAGTTTATGAAAAAAGTTTTAAGTTTATTATTAGTTTTTATTGGAGTTTTATTTTTAGCAGGTTGTGGTAAAACTGAAAAAAATATTGAAGGGTCACTGCCTGATTTAATGACAAAGGTTTATGATGGAGCGGGAGTTTCTCACGAAGATATGGAAACTGTAGAACTAAATAGTGAAAATACTTCATTTTATTTAGGTGATGTGTCATTTTCTTTTAAGGAGGGTCTTGCAAGTGAACCAATAATGTCTTCGGTTGCACATTCAGTAGTATTAATTAGACTTAATAGTGCATCTGATGCTGAAAAAGCCAAAAAGGAAATAAAAGAAAAAGTTGATCCTAATAAATGGGTATGTGTTTCCGTTGATGAAGAAAATGTCTATGTTGAAAGTATTGGCGATTTAGTCATACTTGCAATGGACAACCAAAATGGTGAAAAATTAAAAGATAGTTTTTTAAATTTAAGTAAGTAAAATA
>DJOC01000010.1:0-950 GCA_002439555.1 Caryophanales bacterium UBA6448
CTGGATTAGCATAAGTATCTGCTCCTTCTCCTGTATAAAGGCCTAAATATGTTTTGTCTTCATTATATCTATTTTCTATCGTTTCATATAATGTTGGGTTACTTTCATTATTTTGATAATCACACTCTATGCTATCTTTATCTACATAAAATGTACCTGCAAAAGTTCTGCCTGCTAAATTGTTTTGATCAGCATCTAAATTATAAAATGCCATATTAAAGTTCCATGTATCTGTGGTACCATCTTTAGTTGCATCTGTAATACTAGCACCCTTTACTATTAATCTTTTATAAGGATTTGTAGTCCAATTAGCATCATAATTAAAATTCTTTTCATCAGCATAATTATTTGTGCCAGTACTTCCTACTGCTTTTAAAGTAAGCTCTTTTAAAGAGGAATCAGTAACAGGTGTAGGGCTTACTCCATAAATGCTAGAATTCGTATCATACTCATAATAAATATCATATGTACAAGTAACTTTTACATTAGGATTTCCACTTGTTAAAACCACATTTAAATTAGCACTATTTTCTGCGGCTTTAGTACCTGCTTCATAAGCAACCATATCTTTTTTAGATACACTTAAATTAAGATTTGCATCTTTTGTTACAAATGTTGCTTTAGCAAACTCATCAATAGTAATATTAATTTTATATTTATCAATATCCTCATTATAAGTACCAAAATAAGCAAATGAAGCACCCACTACAATAATAAGAAGCATTACACTTGCTACAATGGACAATAATTTTATATTAGATTTATTTTTTGCATCCATAAAAAAACCTTCTTTACTCTATAAATAGTATATCAAAATTATAGAGTAAATAAAAGTTTTATTTTAATAATTTAACAATTTTTAGTAAAGTAAAATATTTCAAAGTTAAAACAATATAACTATTAATTAGAAAAAATACTGACATAATAATAACTTTTTTAATATATAAATA
>DJOC01000010.1:1101-2732 GCA_002439555.1 Caryophanales bacterium UBA6448
ATAAATAATAAACCTTTAAAATGAAAATATTTAGTAAAAATGGTGATAATATACCCCATTGAAATAAACTCACAAAATAAAAGGCCTTGTGATAAATTAATACTTAAAAGAGGCAAAATAATAAGAAAAATACTAATAATAAATATAAATAAAAAATCTTTAAAAGAAAGTATTTTAGTAAATAAATCAAAATTAGTTAAATTAATGGGATAAAGTAATGCTAATATGAAACCTATAAAAAGTGCTATAACTATACTATAATTAATATATTTTTTCATACTTAATTATATAAAAAAGAAGAAGAATTTATTACTTTTTCTTCTTCATATTACTAATTTTATCTCTATTTTCTTTAGTATAACCGACTAAAATGTTTTTATTTTTATTTGCTATAGTTTCAAATATTTCATTAAAACTTTCTTTTTTAGCTTTTGTATTTAAACTAGTTTGAACTATGGTATGAAGTTTAAACTTCTTGTCCATTACAAGTATTGTTGTATATGCTCTAAAGCCATTTACTCTTTGAATATGTTCATAAATCCATAAAACATCTTCATATTTAATAGCATAGAAATTATTTATATAACTTACAATATAATTATCAGTTAAGAATAGTTTTAAATCTTTGTAATTAAAGGCATCTTTACTATTTAGCTCACTATTAATCATATTAAGTTCATTTCTTGAAGTATTTTTAAAATATTTTTTATAGTGTTTTGCTTTAATAAAATATGCTATTAACATTGCCATTCCAGTTATAAATGCTAGGAAGCCAAACATTATACACATTGAACCCTCACCTGAGGTATTATCTGTCATATCCATATATACTGATCCAAAATAATTTGAAAAATCAGCCACAGTTAAAGCTTCATCACCAGTTAGTTCATACATTTCATTATATGTATCAATAGCAATCTGTTTTACATCTTTTGTAGTCGTATAAGTATAACCATATATTCTGATATTATCTTTACCATCATTTTCAAATTTTTCTTTATATGTAGCTTCATCCATATAAGCAATATATACATAAGTTCCATCAGTTACAAAATAATAATACTCTTTTTTATCATCAAAACCTGCAAATAAAAGAGCTGTATTTTTAACATCTAAATATGTATAAATATTTTCTTTATCCTCTTTTTTACTTTCAATAACATCATTTAAGTTTTGAGCATCTTTAGTAAGCTTTTTATCAAAATAGCCTCCTAAAAAGAAAAGTCCAATTCCTAAAATAATTATTAAAAGTGAAATCCATATTTTTCGATTAGTCCTTTTTGTATCTTCGACAATTACTTCATTAGTTATCATTTTTTACCTCACATTCTCTTAAAAAATAGATATATATTATTTATATCTATTCATTTGAGCCATAACTTGTTTTACTTGTTTTTGGCTAGGTTTTCTACCCATTCCACTCATCATAGCTTCAATCATTTTTTCATTTATAGGTGGATTTTTTTCAAGCATTTTCTTTGTTACAAGTCTTGCAATTAAAAATCCTGCGATTATACCAATTACTAAACCTATTAAACCCCAAGCAATTTGTGCTCCCATTATTTATCACTCTCCCATAAAAATTATACTAAATTAATGCTTAAAAGTCTACATAGAAAATTTACTTTTTT
>DJOC01000010.1:2774-5617 GCA_002439555.1 Caryophanales bacterium UBA6448
TACAAACATTTGTTATTGACACTAATTCTAACTAATGGTATGATTATTATAGGAAGCGAAAGTAAAGCGGGCGCTACCACTGAACTAATATTTAATTAGAAAGTGAGGTGGTTATAATGAGAAAAGACACCAGAGAAGTTTTCAACTATATAATAATTATTATTATGAGTATTATACTATTAATTAATGCAGCTGTTGTAATGGTACTCATCCTAAAATAAAAAAAGCGCCTTAATCTATATTTGCTTATGGATTAAAGCGTGAAACATTTTATGGTAGCGCTCGCATAGCAATTTACGAGTAGCTTCCTTTTTTTATTATATGCAAGGAGATTCCTTACATACTTAATATAGCATATTTTTATTATATTTTCAACGGGCTGAATATGTTTTTTAAAAAAAAATAATCATACCATCAGTTACATTTGATAGTATGACTATTTTAGAAAGCTAATGTAAAACGAGTAATACCACTGAACTAATCTTTAATTAGAAAGTGAGGTGGTTATAATGACAACAAGACTTAAAATAATTATTACCCTCACCTTATAAATCTAAAGGCAGTACTCGCAAAAGCTTTCTTTTTTTGTAAGGAAGTACCTTACATATTTAATATAGCAAAATTTTTAAGAGTTTTCAACTTTTTTAATTGCCTCTTTTAAAGCAAAAATTGAATTAATAAGTTTTTGAGTTTCTGCTCTATCAAGTTCAATATACATTTTTTTACTTGCACCATCTTTATTAACTATTGTTGGTACACCAAAAAATACATCATTTTCTTTATCATAACTAGATACTGTAATAATTGAGTTTTCATTATTTAATACTGCATTAGTAATTCTTGTTAAACACATTGCTACCCCATAATAAGTTGCCCCTTTTTTATTTATTATTTCATAAGCAGCATTTTTAACATCATTTTCTATACTTATTTTTTCTTCCTCGGATAAATACTTATCAATCTTTTCACTACCTACAAGTGCTGAAGACCATAAAGTAAACTCACTATCACCGTGTTCTCCGATAACATAAGCATTAATATCTTTAGGATTAACCCCTACTTTTTCACTTATTAAAAATCTAAGTCTTGCAGTGTCTAAACTTGTACCTGTTCCAATTACTTTATTTGGTGCAAAACCAGAATACTTAAATGTTAAATAAGTCATTATATCAAGAGGATTTGTCGCTATTAAAAAGTAACCATCAAAGCCAGATTTCATAACACTAGCAATGATTTCTTTAAAAATTTTAGCATTTTTATATATTAAATCCATTCTTGTTTCACCAGGATTTTGATTAGCACCGGCCGCAATAACAATTATTTTTGCATCTTTACAATCTTCATAAGTACCTACTTTTATATCAATCTTCGAGGGTGAAAAAGCAAGACAATGATTTAAATCCATAACTTCCCCAATTATTTTATCTTGATTTATATCAATTAAAACAAGTTCATTTACTGGTGTACTTTGATTTAAAAGACTATATGCATAACTCATTCCTACATTTCCACATCCAATTATAACTATTTTATTCATTTTTACCTACCTTATAAATAAAGTATATCATAATTTTTTAATATATTAAATCAAAATTTTAACTCTTTTATATTAAGAACATCAATATTATATATATCATTATAAATTCCTGTAACATCTAAAGAAGTTATTTTATCTTTAGGAAGATTTAATTTATTAATTATTTTATAAACATCTTCCGTACTTTTTCCTTCGATTTCTACATAAGTTGGTATCATTGGCCAAGAATCTATATCGATTTCAACACCCTCTAAAGTATAGATTGTTCTTTTGTTTTCTTGATAATTTCGATATACATAACCTAACTCTTTTAATACTTCATTTGTTTTTTCAAAATTTGATACTTCGATTTCAAGTTCATTTGTTCCATCTATAGCCTTGTTATTAGTTATTTCTTTGATAGTTAAAGTATTAACTTTTCCATTAGTTCGAAGTCTAATCCATTTATTTTCCTTTTTAGGATTAAAATCATAAGTATATCTTTTTTGAAAATAATCTCCTTTTTTAACAGCCCCATTTTCTAAAAGTAATTTTTCAAAATTTCCCTTATCTATCTCAAGTAATCTACATTCATATTCAATATTCATTACTCCTCCTTATTTATTGGTGTAAACTTTTTCACATTTCCATATTTATAAATTTCTTTTGCATTCCTATCATAAATTAAAACACCATCATCAAATATCCCATAAACATCTTTACCAGTTTCATTACTAACTTTCTGAAGTTTATTCAAATAATTTTTATTATTAATTGAATGAACATCCATATAAAATGGATCATCAATTACTCCAAAGCCATCATAAAAAGCAAAATATTTATAATAATTATTTTTAGCGGTAATAAAATATCTTTTTAACTGAAGTTCTGTTCCAGCACTTTCTCCGATAATAAGTCCTTTATAATATTTTATCTCATATAGCAACTCTGTTTTATGGACTACTTTATCAAAAAGCATTTCTGGATTACCTCCGGGAAGAAGTAATACATTACTTTCTTTTAAAGCTTTTTTAATTTTTTCTTTTGAATCACTATAACAATTTAATATTTTAATATTTTCCTCATTAATACCAAGTCTTTTTAATTCATTAACATATTTATTATATCTTCTTTCACCTTTTTTAAAAAAATCATTATCAAGTAAATTTGCATCTAATTCTGTAGGAAAAGTCCAAGGTAAAATAACAACTTTAGGATTTTTAGGCAAAATACTTTTTATTTTAGTAAGTACTATATCCATTCCTATTTCTATTCGACTAAAAAATACACTATAATTCATATTAAACTCTATCATCATTATAACTGA
>DJOC01000010.1:5669-7465 GCA_002439555.1 Caryophanales bacterium UBA6448
TGATAAAGGAAGATACTCATTATTATCAATTTTTATTTTATAAAACTTACCATCTTTATAAAAACATTTATATACAAATCCCTTTTTTATTTTCCTATGATTACAATCTTCACAAATAACCTTAAACTTATCATCAAAAATTACTAATGCACTGCAGTTAGAGAGCATAATCCCTACTAAACCGTTTTCTTTTAAATGTTTTTTCGAAGATAGTTTTCTTCCACTTTCATCATAATGAGGCGTTATATAAGCATTAAACCAATTTAAACATTTTATGTTTTCAAATGACATTTTATTATTTTTATCATAATAATCAGAATTGCACGAGTTAAAGTAACATACTGCACCCGCGGAAATTCCACATATAACTTTTCCCATATTCCAAGCATTGTACAATATTTTATCAAAGCCAGTTTTTTTCCACAAATCAAGCATTATTTTTGTATCTCCTCCACCTTCGTATATAATGTCTGCCCAAGATATAAGTTCACTAACTTTTTCTTTGTTACCTAAATCTGATGATTTTAATATTTTGGAATTACAATTAAATATATCTTTATATATTTTCTTCATTGTTTGATAATAACTTTCTTCAATTTCTAAAGAGAAAGACATTGCGTGAGCTAAAAATAAGAAGTTTGGAGTCTTTTTCTTCGTAAGAGCTACAATTTGTTCATCTATAATTTTTGTATCATAAATTGTTTTCTTTCCATTTTCAAGCGTTCTTCCGTTTTCACCGCCACCAATTGCTACAATTATTTTATTCATAATCTTTCATTAAACTCCATTATTTTTCTTCTTGCTAAAGAAGTATGGGCAATATTTAGCCAATCCTTTCTCGGTCCAAAGGACATATCGTTAGTAACAACTCTTACTCTATCTTTATTTTGAAGTACATAACTTGCATCTTTATATTCATCATTTATATAAGCACCTACTAAAATGTTACCTAAATTACTATCAACTTTATAAACATAATCAATAATCGTAGATCCTTTAGGAAGCTCTATAATGTCCCCTTTTGAGGTATAAACGTATATATTTTGAGAAAATAATTCACTTTTAACATTATTTACAAATTCTTGATTATCAGTAAACATTGAATTAAGTTGAGCAAGCGAAGCAAAAAACTGATATTTGCTTTTTAACTCATTTTGCATTACATCTCTTGCATTTCCCTTTTCATTTTCCCAATAAGCTGTAAGTCCAAAAGAGGCAACTTTGTCCATTTCAAATGTTCTTACTTGTGTTTGAACTAGTTTTTCATTTGGACCAAAAACAGTTGTATGCAAGCTTTGATACATATTTGTTTTGGGATTAGAAATATAATCTTTAAATTTATCATTTACAGGATGATAAAGTCTATGAATATAGCCTAAAGTTTTATAACAATCATCAACCTCTTTCACCATAATCTTAAGTGCTAATAAATCGTGGATATCTGAAAGTTTTTGACCTTCATTTATTCTTTTATAAATTCCATAAATATTTTTAGTTCTTATTTTAATTTCATTTGGAACTTCTTTACTTTTTAAAATTTCTTTTATTTTATAAAGCATTTCATTTAAAACCTCGTTATTACTTTCACTTAATTTACATAATTTTTCATTTAAGTTTTTATAAGCATCAGGTTTTAAATACTGCATAGATAAATCTTCGAGTTCACTTTTAATTCGGTACGCTCCGATTAAATAAGCAAGTGGTACAAATATTTCCATAGTTTCAAGAGAATTTTCTTTTTGCTTAAATTCTGTTTTAAACTGAAGTGTACGCATATTATGAAGACGATCCGCAAG
>DJOC01000010.1:7641-10001 GCA_002439555.1 Caryophanales bacterium UBA6448
ATATCTTCCTTAGTAATGTGAGTATCCTCGATTGTATCATGTAATAATCCTGCACAAACAGTATCACTATCTGCGTGCATCTCCGCTAAAATGTAAGCAACATTAAGTGGATGAATTATATATTCTTCGCCACTTTGTCTAAATTGCCCCGCATGAAGCAATCTTGCATATTCATATGCTTTTCTAACTTTTTCTTCCTCTTTCGGATTATACTCTGTAATTTTTTTTAACAAATCCTCCAAAGTAATATTTTTCATAACAACCTCCATTCTACAAAAAAAGCGACAGGCACGCTCAAAGGGTTAAACCCGCAAGCACGCTTATCGCACTAAATTTGAAAGGCAAGCAAAATCACAGCAATCATTTATATAATTAGTAAAAATATTTAGATTTCTATGCATAAATACTTTCATAATAATTTTCCTCTCAAAATAATATTAGAATTAATATACCTCTTTTAAAAGGGCATTGTCAACATTTTTTGCAAAGAAAAAAGAAAAAGTAATAATTTCTTACTACTTTTATAATAAATTAAGTGGATCAGAAGAATTATCCTTTAAAACAGGTTCTTCAGTTTTCAATTTTGGAAGTTCGATTTCCATAGTATCCTCAAGATCTTCTTCAACATCATTTATAACCGGAGTTTCAACTTTTTCTGGAGTGGAAACATTATTATTTGGAACATATACAGAACTATATACATTCATAACTTTTGGTTTTTCTTCATTAACAGGTTTAACTTCATTTACCAATGGTTTTGTATTAAACGTACTCATTTCTTTATCAAGAGAAGTTGAAAGTTCCTTTAATCTATTAACTGTTTCTTCTTCCTTTTTATTAACTCTATATACATCATCATCAACCATTGGTTTAACTGGTTGAATAGTTGGTTGTACATTTACTGTAGGTGTATCTACGACTTGAATTGGTTCTGGTTTACTTATAGGTTCTACAGGTTGTATATTAACTTGGTTTGCTGGAGCTTCAATCTTTGTATGAACTTGAGTTTCAACTGAAGGTATAGGTTTTACAGGTTCAGTTATATTATTTTTCACATCATTATTTTCCTCAGTATTATTTATAACTGGCTTAATTTCGGGAACCGAATTAACATTTGAATTTACCACCTGAGTTACAGGCTGAACTTCCACCTTGTTTTCAACACTTTGATTTTGAACATTTTCAGCTATTGGTTTGACTTCATTATTTATTACATTAGAATTACCTTGTGCCTCTTTTAGCTTCTCTAAATTAAGTTTTTGAGTTTCCTCAATTTTCTTTTGATCTTTCTTTCCTAAGAAAAAAACGATAAAAAATGCTATAAGTAATACTATTATTACAACCCCTAAATAAATTGGAAAATACTTATTAGCATACAAATTTATAATAAAATCTTTCACTGTAAACACCTCTTTATTCTATTTAATTTTACCATTTAAATTTTGAAAATGCAATAAGTTTACAATTAATTTTTTTAGTTTACAATCATTAATTATTATAAATTGTCATATCAACAAAATGCCTTAATATCAAATTTTAAATATTTTTGTAACATTTTTACTTTTTAGTTTTTTTATTATATTCATATTTTCCTTTTCTAGTTCTTTTAAACTTTTTTCTGGTGGTGGTAAATTTTCAGGTAAAGTTCTACCATTTTTAATAATGTTCTTCCCTATATTATAATGAATTTCATTGGCAATTGATGCACCTTTAATATTATCTTCTCTAAGTTTTCCATCTGTTTGAGTTATTCTAAATAGGTTGGCGGCAAGCCCTTTACTTCTGCATTTTTTGCTGCTTTATTTAAAGAATAATTTCCCTTTTTAGTTAAATTTCTTAAAAAAATTAAAATTTTACATTTTATTTACACAAATTTATTATTTATCATTAAAACTATTATCATTTTTTCTTTTTTTCTGATTATAATAATAATAGTCGGAGTAAACTGATTTGCAGTCTATTTTCCAAAACTACTACACTACAAAATCAAGATATCCGATTTGACACATTATAGTTTTTTGTGCTATAATTGTGACATTGGAAGAGGTCACAACGACATTTCGTTAAGGCTTCTTCTTTTTTTTGTATATTTTTATTAAATCTTTTTTGCCAACTAGAATTACATTTTCTATCCAACTATATCTTTTACTATTTAGACATTCTTCAATTTGTTTTATTGCATCTTTATTAGATAAATCACAACCTTCCCTCAGTAATGAAACAATTATATTATTAGTTTGGTGCTTTGCTTCATTAAATTGTCTAGATATTTTTTGAGATTTGCTTTTTAAACTTTCACTCTTTTTAGGCGATTTTATATCAAAATATTTTTCATTACTAAAAATTTTTTCATTAAAATA
>DJOC01000037.1:0-9748 GCA_002439555.1 Caryophanales bacterium UBA6448
TTGTACTTTTATTCTCTTTTTCTTTAGCGGAAATATCAAATTTAACATTATAAACACCTTCAGTATCAGTTTTGCTAACAGTTTTAACAACTTTAACAGAACCATTTTCTGATAATGTTTCATTTCCTGCAATTACAGAAACGCTTTCATTGCTAATTTGATTGTTTGCTCTTAAATCACCTTTCTGTTCTTTATATTCTGCAAAAACAATAGTTGAAACTGCCACTGCAACAAGAACAATTGCACTAGCAAAAAAATATTTTAGTTTCTTCATAAACCAAAAACCTCCTGATAGTTCCTTATACTACCATACATTGTTATGTATGTCAACAATTTTTTCATACTAGTATTATAGGAAAATCAAAAGAAAAATATACAAAAAAATAACCAAATTTTGGAAATTTAGTTATTTTACTTCTTTTGCTATAACAAGCATATATTTTTTAGGATATTTATTATATTCTTTCATATTAGAGCATGTTTGGATAATAAGTATTTTATCATCCTTATTTACCTCAACTCCAGTATCATAAAATGATTTACTTTTTAAACTTTGTAAGTGTTTTAAATATTCATCCTTACTTGCATAATTTAAATTCATATAGGACCAATCTGAAGTTTCCACAAAAACAGAAAATACTTCATATTTTTTTACCTCTTTAACCGAAGATAAATAAATATATCGATGCTTTTTAAAATATTCTTCATCTTTATAATTTTCAATTATCATAATAGGTAAAAAATAACTTGGTGAACTATGTCCAAAAATAAGTAATTTATCACTATTATCAATATCAACTCTATAATCTAAAAATATTGAACCATTTATATTAAAAGTTTTATCTGGTAAATGATTTAAATAATATGAATTATCTTTTCCTTGCATTACCACCGTATTAAAATCAGTATTTTCAATTGCAATAGTTCCCACTACATCATCATTATTATATTTTTCTTTTAAAGGTGTAATTTGCTCTATATATTCCTCTTTCATAACAGGTACTGTATTATTAATATAATATTCATCATACTTTCCTATATTAAAATAAGTTAATCCAATATAAACAGATAAACTAATTAATAATATAACAGGTATAATTACTATTAACTTTTTCACTATTTTCATAAAAAAATCTTTCCTTTTCAAGAAAGATTATAACATTTCTATATTACGATGTAAACATCATTATACGTACCACTGCCCGATAACTTGGTTTCAGAGGATAAAGAAACAACAGGACAGAAGCCAAGAATATTAATTAAGTTATAAATGTAATTAAAAAGTGATTCACAAGTCATAACTTTACCCAAAATAAACATAATAATTATTTTCTTTAAAAGTATATGACAAACCATTTACAATTTCTTCATTATCTTCGATTAAAAGTATTTTCATTTTTGCCTCTTTTAAAAAATATATTACTAAATAAATTAAAAAAAAATCTACCATAAAGGTAGATTAAAAATTACAAATCAATTAAATTTTATAAAGTTTTGTTCTTTTTTTAGTTCCAAAATATACACCAGTACCAACAGCAAGTCCTATAGTAACAATTGTTAAAGGAAGGCTAGCACCAGTTTCAGGATTTTTAGTACCAGTAGAATTTCCATTTTCAACTCCAATTGAACAATCTTCATCAGCAGAATCTTTTTTTACAGTTACCACTAATGAACCAATTTGGAAATTATTACCAGTATCCGAAGAACCGTTTTTATCAAATGTACATGTTAATGTAGATGTACCATCTGAATTTTTAGTAGTAGTACCACCATCAGTTACGTATTCACCAAAGTCAGAACATTTAGCTTCAGTAATTGCTTTTCCTAAAGTGAATTTAACACTTTTTTGAGTAACCTTATGATTATCAGTATTATTTTCTAAAATTACCATAATCTTGTAAGTTCTTTGTTCATCTCCTGAAGAAAGTGTTGTTGAGGTAAAATCACCAGCATTACCAGGAACATTAATTGTTTCCTTGTAATCAGCGGCTTTTACCATAAAAGGCATACACAAAACAGCACCCATAACTAGTAAATAACTAAAAAACTTTTTCATCCATCAACTCTCCTATCTTTATTATGACCTAATTATATCATAAAATTCAAAAAAACAATATATTTTTTTAAAAAATTATATTAAAATGTAAAGTTTTGTGTTATCATAATTAATATAAGGTAGGTTATTGTGAAGATATTAGTAAAAATTAAAAACGATAGATTATGTTTTATTACGCGAAAAAAACTTAATCCAGATTATAAAAATATGCTTAATACTAACGTAATTAGTAACAATGAACTAGTATTTAGCGATGAATATATTTTTTTAAACCAAAAAATAATTTGTACTTTTTTTAATGAGTTAATAAAAAACTACTCTATTACTACTCTATCTTTTCAATCACTCGAAGTACTTTACATATTTTTACCTTTCTTATCAAAATTCAAAGGAATTAACTCATTATATTTAGAATCTGATGAAATAATGCCTTATAAATTATGTGAAAGATTATGTAAAATAAGCAATATAAAATATATAAGTTTTGAATACATTCCTCAGTACATGTTTGAATTACTTGATAAAAATGGTTATATTCCTGAATCAAGAAGTGAAATATTATTTACCTCAAAATTTATGGAAACAAATAATCTTACTACATACTCATCAATATATTATAAAAATAATATTTATTTAGAATTTCCATTTTCTAATGAAGACATTCAAAATTTTAATACATTTTGTGATATAAATAAGAATTTAAAAATAATTCATATTAATAAACTTAATAAAGAAAATTTAGAAACTATAATAAAAATACTTAAAAATAATAATCAAAAAAATATTAAAATAATTCTTCATGGTAATGAACACGATCCAAACGTAATTGAATATTTAAAAAAGAATAATAAACTAATTAAAAAGAAATATAAAATTTCATTTAAATTAAAATACTCTAATGAATATATTGAAAATAATATTGCTAGTGAAACAAATAATGCAGTACTTAGAATGATTGCCATACTTATATTTGCAATAATTCTATTTTCCTTTATATATGTATTTTATGATAATTATCAGTCAATGATGAAAGTAAGTAAAATTCAAAATGAAGTAATTGATTATATTAATGCTAAAGATATAAACGAAGAAACCCCTAATAGAACATTAAATGGTTTAGAAATTAAAAATAATTATTTGTACTCACTTACTGAGGTAAACCCTGATGTTGTTGGTTGGGTTAAAGTTAACGAAACTAACATTGATTATGCTGTAACTAAAAGTATTGATAATGAATATTATTTAACTCACAATTTATATAAAGAGAAAGATCCAAATGGATGGATTTATATGGACTATACAAATAACCCAACTAATATTGATGACAACATAATATTATACGGACACAATAGATTTTTAAATGGTGTCATGTTTGGTACTTTAAATAAAGTATTATATAAAAATTGGTATACAAATGAAGAAAACCTTATAGTTAAGTTTGATACCCTATATGGTTCATATAAATATAAAATATTTTCAATATATATTATTCCGACAACAACTGATTATTTAACCACTAATTTTGAAAGTAATGAAGAAAAATTAGATTTTATAAAATTAATTAAAGATCGTAGTATTTATGACTTTAATGTAAATCTTGATGAAAATGCAAAAATACTTACCCTATCAACTTGTCAAAGTGATACATCAAGACTTGTAGTTCATGCATATTTAGAAAATTAAAAAGATAGAAATTTTATTTAACTTTTTCTATCTTTTTTAAATTCAGTAAATACATTACAACAAGGGGCATTGGGAATATAAATGGAAGTGCATATCTAAAATAGTTATTCGCAGGACTAAGTATGCAGAAAAATACTGCGACAAGCATTGGACTTATAACTATTAAATATTTTTTTCTATTTTGTTTTATTAAATAAACACTCATTGATAGTATAATCCATACATTAAAGCCAATATTTACAAATAATCCAATAACCGGTAAACATCTATAAACATTTCCATATCCTGATAAGAAAGAACGTAAATGTTTAAATGAATTAAAATGATAATCCACTAAATTATTTTCAGTTATTCTTTTATCAAATTTAGTGTATAAATACCAATTTAAATCACCAATATCAAAGTATCCATAAATATTATTAAGTGTTGCATCTAAATAGGTAAATGGATGAGCATTTAGCCCTTTAAGCCACGTTTTTGCATAATTAACAAAGTCCTCTTTTGTAGCATATTTATTAAAAGTTGCTTTAACTGGATCAGAAAGAGTTGGTTTATATTTAGTTTTAATAATATCATAATCAAGAAGTCCTGAAATATTTTTTTTGTCCTCCTTTGTTAAATCTTCTTCGTGATATTTTATATATCTAGCAGTTTGCTGAAAAGGAATTGATAAGACTTCCCTAACCGTTGTCCCCGTTATATGAAGTGCTGGTAAAAGTATTTTAGAATAGGAAATATAACTTACAAATATAGTAAGTACAAGACAAATAATTCTTTTCTTATTGATCTTACTATAATTACACATAAATGGAAGCAATAATAATACTAAAAAAATACCATTATTTCTAAATAAACAAATAAACATCATTAATATAAATGATAATGCTAACCATTTAAATTCTATTTTTTTATTTTTAAATTTAGTTATAAATTCCATTAAAAATATTGTAAGCCAAATCATTAGAATTGAATAATAAACATCTTTATTTGTGTTAATTGCATAAAATGGAAAACAAGGCATTATAATGTATAATAACAACATTAAAAATAAATACTTATTACTTACACCTTTTTTCTTTAAATAAGAAATTGAATAAGAAAGTGTTAAAACTAAAGACAATCCTTGAAAAAAAGTATAAATAAATAAGCCAAAGTTATCATTACCAAGAAGTTTTCCAAGTTTAACTGAATATCCTAACATCAATGTATGGAGTACAGGATGATGATTAGTTAAATTAACTTTTGAATCAATTTGAACAGAATAATCTACATATTTTGTTCTTACATTAAATGCCTGTTTTATTTGATTACTGGGATCTGGGGATAATACCGCAGGATAGTATGCAATATAGTAAATACTATAGCATAATATAAGTACCAAGAGGCTTACTAAAAATGGATGTTTATCAAATAGTTTTATAAATTTATTATCTTTTAAATTAAATTTATTTTCAAAAATTGAGATAGTTTTTTTAACATAAATCATAAATAGATTTAAAATGTAATAAAATCCAACAAATCTTATTATTGTAAAAAAGAACATATACTTTTTAAATAAGATACTAAGAGAGCCAACATCTCTATAACTTTGACCGACCAAAACAAAGATAGAGAACATTGGTAAAAGTATTTTATCTTCTTTACTAATATTTTTATAATCATTTTTAGTGTAAAAAATATAGAATACAAAAGTAAATAAAACGAGCAAAACTATACTTAAAACACTAAACGGATTTTTACCTAAATACAATTTTTTAAAATTAAAAAATAATGTAAAAGCACTAATAAAACTTAATATAAAACATTCAAACTTCTTTTTCATATGCCTAGTATAGCACTTATTATTTCATTTTGCAATTAACTTATAGTTTAAATAAATCTTATAAAACTATATTTTCTGATAAGTTTCAATAAAAGTCTAATTATCATAAAATTCTTCCTCCTCTCTTTTTGTAAATATTAGTTTGATTAAAAGTTCAAAGAATCTTTCATCTTCATCGTACTCTGTAAATTCAGGTGGATCAATCTCATTAATTGTAACACCTAACTCATGACATTTTTCCCTTGGTACTTCATAATATTCTCGGATATTATCAATTACCTCCTCAAAAATTTCTTTAGGTATTTGTCCTGCTTTTACTTTTTCATAATCTGCTTCTCCCCTTATAGAAAATGTAACTCTTTGATTAATTTCTTGCATTTTTAATTCCTCCTTTTTTGCTGAAATTTACACTTTACACTTTTTTGACAGTTTTCAAATTTTGCTATGTCATATCATTTTTCTCCTTTCACTATACTTATTACCGGAAAATTTCTGATTTCCTCCTTTTTTTGTTAAATTTCTTAAAAAAAGTTAAAATTTTACACTTTTTTGACACTTTTTCATATCTTCATTTACATTTATTTTACGCATATTTTTATGTAAACCAATTTACATTTTAATAATTTCAAAAAAAAAATCATATCATCATTAGATACGATTATTTTTTATTGTCATCATTTAACATATTAATAATTTTGTTTTGATTTTTAAGTATTTGTTCCATTTTATTATGTAAATCTTCGAGAATTAATTCACTTTTTAAATCAGTTTTATAATCATTTGAACTACGAAGTCTATCTTTTTTTGCTTCCCTATTTTGACTCATCATAATTATTGGTGCCTGAAGGGCCGCAATGCAAGACAAAAGTAAATTCAAAAGAATAAATGGATAAGGATCGGCATTTGTCAAAATAAATATATTAAGAACAATCCATGAAAGTAAGAATATAACAAGTCCAATAATAAAGGGCCAACTACCTGCAATTTGGGTTATTTTATCCGCTAAATAGTCACCAAAACTTCTATTTAAATCACTTTCTTTATCTGTATCAACACTAATTGGCTCATTAATAAGCATATTGATTAAATCTTCTTCATCAGTTACATTAATATCCTTTTTTAAAAGCATTTTTACAATTTCTTTTTTACTATTTTTACATTCCATTTTTATCACCATAATAATGTTACCATAAAAATATATATTTTGTAAATTATTTTCCCTTAGTAATTCTTAAAGACATATCTTCATAAAATGCTTTATTCTCATTATAAAAGTCCTCGAACATATCTTTATGCATTATTATTTTAGAATTTGATTCAATTAAAATATCTTGCACTTCTTCATTTGATAAAGACTTATTATTTTGATTTATTAAATCACACATTCTTTCACGACTTTCAAGTAAGTCATAATGACCATTTCTCTTTAACCATGGAAGCATAATTCCATTTTCATCGGCAATACCAAGTACAAATGATTTTAATATTCTTTCTTGAGTAGGATCTAAAAAATAATTTTTACCATTATAACTTGCATAAGAAATTAAATGTGGTGCATAAATATAATTAACCTTTAAAAAGCTAACTAACCATTTATTCATAACATAATCTAGTTTTCCTTGGTAATTAAAGGCATCTTTATAGTATTTTTGAACAAGTGCATATAATGCTGGTACTGAACACAAATTACTATAGTGATAGCTTTCTATTCCACTTTCTCTTAAAACATCTGTAAGCATGGAACCTAAATGTCTACATACACCATTACCATTAAATATATTTATTCCATATAAGTTTATCATATCTAAATATTTTTTATAAAAAACTTTAAACTCGATAGATTTATCTTTAGATAAAAAGCCATTATTTACCATATAAACAAATAAAGCATATATTGAAATAGGTTCTTTAAAAGAAAGCTTTTCATTTAACACTTTATATCTTTTTAAAAAAACTTTGTAATCATTTAATAAAGATGTATATTCCTCTTTAGTTATTTTGTTATCCTTTAACATCCAATTAAAATTTTTTTCATCAACATCAGATGCCACAAACAAATTTAATCTAATTTTTTCTAAATCATAAATACTCATATTAACCCCCATCAATTAGTTATATTCTATCATGAAAGTCATTAAATGTAAAGTTTATGTCAAATAAAAAATATAATTAAGTTAGAATAACTTAATTATATCGCTTATTGTAACTAAAATCATTAAAAGGAATATTAATATAAATCCAACTAAATGACAAGTATTTTCTATTTTAGCATTAACTGGACTTCCCTTAATTTTTTCAATTATTAAAAATAGTACGTGTCCACCATCAAATGCTGGAAATGGTAATATATTAATAAATCCAACATTAATTGATAAGAAAGCTAAAATGTATAAGAAATAATTTATACCGTAATTAATTGATTCACCAACTACTTCATAAATACCTACAGGGCCTGATAAAGCAGATAAACCAATTTTACCAGAAATAAGTCCCCATATAGTGTAAACCATTGAACTTATAATTGAATTAAATTTTCTAATGCTATAAATAAATGATTTAAATACATTCGAGGTATCTTCAGCATCAATTTGAATACCAAATAATTTAGATTCAGCACCCGTTTCTTCATCTTTAATAATTTCTGGTTTAATCTTTATTTCCTCTTTAGTGCCATCAGTATGTTTTACTTCAAAAGTATAATATTCATTAGTATTTTTATAGTATAAAATAATTTGTGCTTTATCCCAAGAAGATACTTTATAACCATTAATACTAGTTATAACATCACCAGATTTTAATCCTGCAGTGGCTGCGGGTTTATCTTCGACTACATCTAACACTTTTGGAGTAATTGCTCCACCGCCCCATATAAGTGTATAAACAAATAATATTACTATTGCTAAGATGAAGTTATTAACAACACCCGCTACTAAAATGATAAGTCTTTGCCACCACTTTTTATTACACATTAATTTGTCTTTTTTAATTTTTTTATTATTCTCATCAACTTCACCTGAATCATAAACTTCACCAGCCATTGATACAAAACCGCCTATAGGAATTGCCCTAATATTATAATTAATACCATCTTTTTTACCCTTATGTGTATGTAATAAAGGCCCCATTCCTATTGAAAATTCATAAATATGAACACCAAATGTTTTAGCCCAAATGAAGTGACCAAATTCGTGTACTAATATTATTATTCCTAAAATAAATAATAATATTAAAATCTTTATAATAAATAAACCTATACTTGCAAACATATTTTTTCTCCTTTCTATAATAATATTAATGAAAGCACTACATATGTTAAAAATATAACAAGAGTACTATCAAGCCTATCAAGTGCACCACCATGACCAGGCATTATATTTGAATAATCTTTAATATTATTTTCTCTTTTTAATTTACTAAATATTAAATCACCAAGTTGATCCATTATCGTTAAAATAAATGTAATTAATATAATTATAAAATTAATTTTTTTAAATAATATGAAATATAAAATACAAGGAATTATTGTTCCAAAAATGCTTCCTCCCAAGCATCCTTCCCAAGTCTTTTTAGGAGAAATATTTGGACACATTTTATTTTTTCCAAATAGTTTACCTGCGAAAAGAGCAAATGAATCTGTTATAGCTGGAATTGAAACTAGATATAAAAATAATTTCAGATCTAAATTTCTAACTAGTATTAAACTATTAAAACCAAGTCCCACAAACAAAAGTAAACCAATTAAATGGAAAGCATCTTTTATTGTATAACTATCATAAAATAATGTTGGTACAATTAGTCCAAAACATAATACCGCTAAATAAATATATGACACGCCACTATAATAAAGAGAGTACGTTGTATTAGCAAAAACTATCAAAAGTAAACCCAAAAGTCCTAAAAACATTGGAACAGTTGGTAACTTTTCGTGTGTTTTTTTTAAATTCATAATTTCTTTATACGACCATAATGCTATGAAACCTATGGCGATTTTATATGGATAACCTCCTAAATAAATAAATGGAATTGCTATAGCTATTGCCACTATCGCACTAATAATTCTTGTCTTCATTTTACAGCCTTTCCTCGAACTTATCCATCTCATCTACTTGGGATTCAACAAGAGCAATAAATCTTTTTTTGTAACTAATAACTTTTCTTTGTAATTCTTCTGCTTCTCTTTCAATATT
>DJOC01000037.1:9868-15872 GCA_002439555.1 Caryophanales bacterium UBA6448
GCACTAGTTTCTTGAGCAAGTAAAAGAGTGTCGTTAAGTGTTTTTTCAAGGCTTTTATATTTTTCATTCTCTTTTCTTAAACTTTCAGCCTCTAAAGTAACATTTTTAAGTTTTTCATAGATGCTTTCATATTCACTTGCTACTTCTTTAACAAAACTAGCGACATCACTTTTATTATAACCATAGATATTTGTTCTAAACTTAACCATGGACTAATACCTTTCTATAAATCTATTTCTTCGTAATCTTCTTTTTCTTTTTTCTCTGAATCATCAGTTATTTTACCTTGTACATTAACATTTTTAGGTGTACATAAGTAAATACCAACACCAATTTTTTGCATTGAACCACCAATTGCATAAATACATCCACTTAAAAAGTCAATAATTCTTTTTGCCTGTGGTGCTGTTACTCTTTTTAAATTAACAACCACTGAATTACGATTTTTAAGGTGATCTGCAATTTGTTGAGATTCAGAATATGCACGAGGTTCTAAAAGAATCATTTTATTACCTGTTTTGTCAGCCTCTTTTACAGCATCTTCTTTGCTTATACTATAAAATTCATCTTCACTAACACTTTGCATTTCATCATCATTATCTTCAAATAATTTTTTAAATTTAAAAGCCATACTTAGCCCTCCTAGTATCTCTTTAATTATACTAAAAAAAAATCTACTTTGCAATAATGCTAAATAGATTTTTAATTATTTAGTTAAAATGTTTTAAAATCTTTAATTACTCTATAAATACCATATTTTTGATTACTATTTTTATATTTTTTAATCATTTTATTTAAACTATATATATTAAAGTAAGTTGCATCATCTTTTTCCATAGCATACTCAATAAGTTTAATAACAAGTGACTTATTATCTTTAACATTAAATAAAGTTTTATATTTTAACTTGTCTTTATCAGATACATTTTTTAAAACGAAATCATAATACCAATTTGGACTTTTCTTAAATATATATCTTTCTCCGGGATAATTTTTAAGAACTTTTATTGTATCAAAATAACCTATTTGAATATTTTCGGTAATAGCCTTTTTATTAACTGTTAAGGTTGAGGAAAGTTTTCTCGTAGGAACAATTGTTATAACTTTATCTTTATCAATAAGTTTTTTCTTAAAACCTATACCTTTTAGTTCAACACGATAAATTTTATCATAACCCTTTTTAAGCATCATATTCGCTGGGCAATTATCATAAATACCACCATCAAAATAATAACTATCATCTTCGAGTTTTTCCATTTTAAATACTGGTAAATAACAACTTGAAATAATATAGTTATTTATAGAACCTTTTTTCATATCTTCCTTAAAAAGTTCTAAAGGTTTAAAATCCTTAAGTCGATAAGTAATAAGTCCAAAATCCATTTTACTATTTCTAATATCTGGTTCTAAATTAAAACCATTCAAAGTAGACTGAAGCCCTTCGATACTTATTCCTTTATTTTTTATAATATTTACAAAATTATCAAAACTTGATTTTAAAAGTTCTAATTCATCTTTATTTTCACTATTAACTAAATCAACATATTTTTTTTCATAACCAAGTATTTTACCAATATCTGCATTAAGCCAAAAATCAAGAAGTTCATCCTCTTTTCCGGCAGCAATCATCGCAGCATTAAATGAACCAATTGAGGTTCCACATACGCCATCAAATTTAATATGACACTTTTTAAACGCCATATATGCACCAATTTGATAACTACCTTTAACTCCCCCTCCAGCTAGTGCAAGTCCTACCATACTACCTTCCTTTCCTAATTAAAAGTATGAATTTACCTAGTAAAATATTAAGCCTTCTATGCTTGCTTCTTCGTTTTTGTCTCATAAAATAACTGTCTAATGAATCACTTGAATACTCTAAAATCTTTTCATATTTTTTTGTATCATTAAGTATTGGAAAAGACATATCTTTACTTAAAAATATTCTTGATAAAATATAGTTAAATGAAAGTCCATGATATTTTAAAATATTATCAAGAATATCTTCATACTTACATTCAATATTACCTAAATTAATTATTTTTTTATTTACTTTATCTAAATTATCTAAAATTTTACAAACTGCATATGCTCCATCTTCTTTAGTAATGCAAGAAACCATATCATCTTTTTTAACTGTATAAACAAATGGTTCAGAGGTTAAATCACAAAGCACCAAAGGAAACCTTACAATAACATAATTTTTACATTTGCTTGTAACAAGTTTTTCAGTTTTAATCTTTGCCTTATTATAAAAGGTATCTAAGTTTTCAAAAATACTTGTACTACTTCCATAAATTAAAGTACAATTAGGATTATAATACGTAATTGCCTTTATAATATTCTCAGTTACACCATACTCAATTTTATTAGCAAGCGCCTCTTTATAATTTGCAAGAGGTGATGTGCAAGAGGCTAAATTAATAACGTAATCGTGAGTTTTTATTAGAAAGTCAATTAAACCACGATCAAAACAATCAGAATAAATAATATTAATTCTTTTTTTATATTTTTTTAATCTTTTTATTTTCTCTTTATTTTTTAAATCTACAACCGTGATTTCATATTTACCTTCGGAAAGTAAATACTTAATTAATGATAAGCCAATACTACCGGCTCCACCGAACACTACAACCTTCTTCATAATCCTCCTTTATAAAATGTGCAAAATAATAACAAGTATTATTCCAAGTCCAATACCAAAATAAATTCCTTTATTTTTTCTATTAACAAATAACTCCTTAAGAAGTTCAAAAAAGCATAAATAGATAAGCATTCCCAATGTAAATGATAATAAATAATTTGTTATAAAAATTGGAATACTTTTAAAGAAATAACATATTAAACCTCCGATAAAACCAGAAATTGTAAGAATAAATACTTTAAATTTATTTTTACCCTTTAAACCACTTTCAATTTGAAATCCTAAAGGCATATTATGAAGGCCTATTCCCAAGCATAATATTAACCCAGTTTTAAAACTTCCTAAAGTTATATTATATAAAACCATATTTTCAATTATATTATGTAAAAGTAAAGCAAGTATAGTAATAACACCTAAATGAGTTTGATGATTATTATGTTCTTTTATATTATCAAGTTTCTCTTTATGATGATGCTCGTGATCTGGCACAAAAAAATCAAGTATTTTAAGAAGTGAAAAACCTAGTATTACCACTAAAAAATACTTAAAATTTAAAAATTCTTTTATTTCGGGAACTATATCAAAAAAGATTATGTTAAAAAGTACAACAAAAGACATACCAACAGAAAAAGCCTCAATATTTTTATTTGATTTAAATAATTTATTTATAAAAATACCAAGTAAGAAAAATATTCCTGTTACTAATGTTAATATTAATGCCTTCATTACTACCACCAATCAAATTATACAAAATTTCTTATAAAAAGTCCACAATGAGAAAAAGAAAGTGTTATTTGCACTCTCTTACATTGTCAATATTAAATTTAGCATTATAATTTGCACCATCATTAATTCCTTGATCAATATCTTTAAAATAATTATAAGTAACTCTTGCTATATACTTAATATTTTTATTTACTCTTTTTACTGTATCTATACTATGTTCATAATTATCAATATTTAAATTAATAGGAATGTTTATTTTGCCTTTTACGGTAGTTATGTCCATATTTTCAATAAGGAGTTTTTCTTCTTCATCATTTACTTTTGAATATACATTTAAAGTAAGTTCACTATTTGGGTAATTACTATATTTAAATACTTCATACTCTGGTGCTTCATAATAAACATCATAACAATACTTTATTTTTTCTTTAGTAGTATCAAGATTTACATCAATTGTAGTTTCACCAGTAATTGAATGGCCAATATCTTTAATAAAATTATGATCATTTGCACTAATATTTATATCACTTCCACTTGAAATCTTTAAAGTATCGACACCTTTTGTTTTAACTTCAACATCAAATGAACCATATTTAAAATCTTTTGTTATATAGTATGCATAAACACCAGTTACAACAATCATTAAAAATATAAATATGAAAATTATTAAATAAACTTGTGATTTTAATTTATCTTTTTCACTCATAGAAATCCTCTCTATTCTTAATTAATCTTATCAAATTTAAAGCATATTTACAAGTACCTATAATTAACAAAATTGTATATTTTTACCAGTTGATTTTTACAAAATTTTAGATATAATATTATTATAAACATTTGTTTGTAAGGAGGAATTATGGAAAACAATCATATTATTTGTATCGATTTAAAAAGCTTTTTCGCATCTTGTGAATGTATAAGATTAAATAAAGACCCTTTTTCTTACCCTCTTGTGGTAGCTAATCCCAGTCAAGGTGGTGGTGCTATCACTTTAGCGGTAACTCCCTACTTAAAATCTTTAGGAGTTCCCTCAAGAGGTCGAGTTTTTGAAATACCTAAAAATATTAAATATGATATCATAATGCCCCATATGAACTATTACATTCAAAAAAGTAAAGAAGTTGTCTCTGTTTATTTAGATTATGTTTCTAAAGAAGACTTACACATCTACTCTATTGATGAATGTTTTTTAGATGTTACCCATTATTTAAAGTTATATCAAAAAACTGATTATGAACTTGCAAAAGAAATACTTGCGAAAGTATATGAAAAAACTCATCTTACTGCTACCGCAGGAATTGGGCCAAATCTATTACTTGCTAAAGTAAGTATGGATATAGATGCAAAACATGTAAAGGACAATATAAGTAAATGGACTTATGATGATGTAGAAAAGAAACTTTGGAAAATTTCTCCCTTAAGTAAAATGTGGGGTATAGGTAAAAATATGGAAAGGAATCTAAATAAGATGGGTATTTTTTCAGTCGAAGAATTAGCCAAAACTAATCCTGGTATTCTTAAAGATAAATTTGGGGTTATGGGACTTGAACTTTGGAATCACGCAAATGGTATTGATACAAGTAAGATTTCTGATTTTAACGGCCAAACAAAAGATAAATCATATTCAAATTCACAAGTACTTTTCAAAGATTATAACGAAAAAAATATTTTTATAATCATAAATGAAATGATTGATAACTTATGTGCTAGACTTCGTAATAGTAATAAAGAGTGTCAAAACTTTGGGCTTGGAATAACATATTCAAAAAACACTCCGGGAGGATTTTATCGCAACATAAAACTCGATAATCCCACGGATAAAAATAATGAGCTTATTAAATATGCAAGCATTATATTTGATAGATTTTATGAGGGATTACCTATAAGAAAAGTTACTGTTTGTGCAGGTAGTTTAAAAGATAAACAAGGAACCCAACTTAATTTATTTGAAAACTATGAAACTATTAAAAAGGATGATGAAATTAATTTAGCAATTGATAAAATTAAAGAAAAATATGGTAAAAATAGCGTTTTAAAAGCCTCAAGTTTACTCGAAGATTCTACAATAAAAGAAAGAAACAAAAAAGTTGGTGGTCATAATGCGTGATCGTGGAATGATTAAATGGATGCCCTTTAATTCGGTAGTTTCTAGTAAAGAAGTTATAAGTAGTATTCTAAAAGAAAAAAATAAAATTAATATGCCTATTTTATCCGAAGAGCAAAAAAATATTAATGAGAAAAAATTACTTATTGCTTACTATAGTAAAAGTAAAATTAACATTTCATATTATCAAAATGGAACAATTAATTTAATAAATAGTTACATAAAAAAAATAGACTTTACTTATCATAAAATCTATTTTGAGAATAAAACAATTTTATTTGACCAAATTGTAAGTCTTACTTAACTATAAAAAACCTTTTTACCAAAACTACCACTAAGATAATAGCAACAAGAAGTACTACTGCAGTACAAATAATTTTAACTGTTTTATTAACTTTAGGTAAGCCATTTTTGTCAACTTCTTCTTTTTTCTCGCCCTCAACAACTGGTGCTGCTTCCATAATTGGTGCAGTTTGAGTTATTGTTGGAGTAACAGTTTCTTGTACTGGTTCTGCAGGTGTTTCAACTAC
>DJOC01000056.1:0-30472 GCA_002439555.1 Caryophanales bacterium UBA6448
TTTTCCAGCATATATTAGGCAAATATTGCCCAATGTTTCACGTGAAACATTGGCATTAAATAAACTATATCTTAACATATCTTACTAATTTAAAATTATAAAATAAAGAAACATTAATATTAATAATTTTTTTGTGAAATGGGTTTGATAGTAAAATTATATAATGTGAAAATTGTAATATCTGATTGGTTTTTATGAATTATTTTTTACAAAATAGTCGTTTTTTTGGCATACTTTAGGCAAAAAATTAGCAATGTTTCACGTGAAACATTGCTATAATTATTCTTCGTTTATAGATTCATCATCAAGATTTTTATCAACAATACTTATTGCTGTTACCTTTTGATTATCTTTTAAATGAATTAATCTAGTACCTTGAGTAGCTCTTCCTAAAGTGGAAATTTGTGAAATTGGCATCTTAATTGTAATACCTGAATTAGTCATTAGAATTAATTCTTTATTTTCATCAGATACTTTTACAGATACTAAGTTGCCATTTTTTTCAGTAACATTTAATGCTTTAACACCTTTACTTCCTCGTTTTGTTTGACGATATTCTGAAACTAGAGTTTGTTTACCATAACCAAGTTCAGTAACAACTAATATTGTATTTGATTCTTTAACAGTTTCTAAACAAATACATTCACCACCATCAAGATTAATACCTCTTACACCTGAGGCAGTTCTTCCCATTGGTCTAACTTCATTTTCATTAAATTTAACAAGTTTTCCACCACTTGAACCTAATAATATTAAATCGTTATTAGACGCAAGTCTTACACCAATTAGTTCATCATTATCTTTCAAACTAATACATATTTTTCCAGAGGTTCTGATATTTTCAAATTCATTAATACTAGTTTTTTTAACAATTCCTTTCTTTGTAGCAAAGAATAGATAATCTTTTGTAGAATCTTTTGAAATTGATACAATAGATGTTACAAATTCATCCTTTAATAAAGGTAATAAATTAATAATTGGAAGTCCTTTTGAAGTTCTTGAGAATTCTGGAACCTCATAACCTTTCATTCTATATACCTTACCCTTATTCGTAAAGAATAAAATATGATCGTGAGTAGATAAATTACAAGCCTGGTCAACGAAGTCTTCATCGTTTGTTGTAATACCTTTAACTCCCATTCCACCACGGTTTTGAGTCCTAAATACATCTGGTTTAGTTCTCTTAATATAGCCTTTTTTAGTTAAAACAACCATTATATTTTCCTCAGGTATCAATGATTCATCATCAATATAATCAATTGCTGTCATATCTATATTAGTTCTTCTTTCATCAGCATATTTATTCTTGATTTCTAACATTTCATTCTTAATTATTTCATCAATTTTTTGTGGACTACTTAAAATTGCTTTTAATTCATCAATTAATTTTAATAAATCATTTAATTCAGATTCTATTTTATCTCTTTCAAGTCCTGTTAAACGTTTTAACTTCATTTCAAGGATTGCTTCAGATTGAATATCATCTAAACCATATCTTAAATTTAATTCTTTTTTAGCAATTTCGTCTGTTTTTGAGGATTTAATTATCTTAATAACGTCATCAATATGATCTAATGCTATTTTTAATCCCTCTAAAATATGAACTCTTGCTTCCGCTTTTCCTAAATCAAATTTAGTTCTACGAATAATTACTTCTCTTTGGAAATCAATATATTTTACAATAATGTCTTTTAATCCAAGTGTTTTTGGAGTTAAACCATCAAGCATTAAGAATATAATTCCGTAAGATATTTGAAATGCAGTATGCTTATATAAATTATTTAAAATAACTTGAGGATTTGCATCTTTCTTTAAAGTAATAGTTATTTTGATACCGTCTTTTAAATCAGTATGATAATCAGAAATACCATCAAGAACTTTATTATGAACAAGTTCTGCGACTTTATCTTTTAATTCTGCGGTATTAACACCATATGGTACTTCAGTAATAACTATAACATTATGTCCTTTTTGTTCCTCGATAACAGCCCTACTTCGAATAGTAATTGTTCCTCTACCTGTATCATAAGCCTTTTTTATACCAGAATTACCTAAAATAATACCACCAGTTGGAAAGTCTGGTCCTTTTATAAAATGCATTAATCCCATTGTATCAATATCTGGGTTATCGATATAAGCAACACATCCATCTATTACTTCACCTAAATTATGAGGTGGAATATTTGTGGCCATACCTACTGCAATACCCATTGATCCATTAACTAATATATTAGGAAATCTACTCGGTAAAACCTTAGGCTCTTTTTCTGTTGATGTATAATTATCATCCATATCAACAGTATCTTTTTGAATATCTCTTAAAAGTTCCAAAGAAATCTTGGCAAGTCTTGCCTCTGTATAACGGTATGCAGCTGGAGAGTCACCTTCGATTGTACCAAAGTTTCCGTGACCATCAACAAGCATATAACGTTGATTAAAGTCTTGAGCAAGTCTAACCATTGCATCATAAATTGATGAATCTCCGTGTGGATGGTAATGTCCCATAACATAACCAACTGTAGTTGCGGATTTTTTATGAGGTTTGTCAGGGGTATTACCTTCTTCATACATTGACCATAAAATTCTGCGATGTACGGGCTTTAACCCATCTCTTAAATCTGGTAATGCTCTTGATGTTATAACACTCATTGAGTAATCTAAGAAAGATGTTTTTACTTCACTAACAATATTATTTTCGATATGCTTATCTTTTTCGTGAAATTCTCCACCATAATCAATATCTTCGATTAGTTCTTCATTTTCAATATTTTCATCATCTATTGTATTAATATTATCATTATTATCCATTTAAACCTCCTATATATCTAAGTTTTGAACATTAATTGCGTTTTCTTCAATAAATGTTCTTCTTGGTTCAACTTCATCACCCATTAATTTACTGAATATTTCGTCAGCCATCATACAATCTTCAACAACAATTTTACGAAGGGTTCTTTTTTCAATGTCCATTGTTGTTTCATTTAGTTCTTCAGGGTCCATTTCACCAAGACCTTTCATTCTTGTTATTTCAACTCTATTCCTAATATTTTCAGGTAAACTATTTAGATATGCATCTCTCTCTTTTTCATCAAGTACATATTTTCTTGTTTTTCCATACCTTATTCTAAATAATGGAGGCTGTGCGGCATATACGTGTCCTGCCTCAACAATTGGTCTGAAAAAGCGGTAAAATAGCGTTAAAAGAAGTATTCTAATATGTGCTCCATCGACATCGGCATCGGTCATTATTATAATTTTATTATAACGAAGTTTATCTAAATTAAATTCTTCACCAATACCTGTACCAAATGCAGTAATAATAGATCTAATTTCTTCATTATTTAATGCTCTATCTAACCTATTTTTTTCAACATTTAATATTTTACCACGAAGAGGAAGTATTGCTTGTCTTAAAGAATCACGACTCTTTTTTGCAGATCCACCTGCACTATCTCCCTCGACTATAAATATTTCACATTCGTTTGGATCTTTACTTTTACAATCACAAAGTTTTCCAAAGAAATTTGTAACAGCTAAATCAGTTTTACGAGTAATCTCTCTTGCTTTTTTCGCAGCATTTCTAGCCCTACAAGCAAGCATTGCTTTTTCAACAATTACTTTCGCATCTGCTGGATTTTCTAAAAGAAACTTTTCAAATCCCTCAGAAAAAACATTATCAGCAAGTTTTCTAACTTCTGAATTACCAAGTCTTCCTTTTGTTTGACCCTCAAACTGTGGATTTGGATGCTTACAAGAAATAATCATTGTTAAGCCCTCTTTAACATCATCACCAGTTAAAGATTCATCTTTTTCCTTAAGTAAATTTGCTTTTCTTGCATAATTATTAATAACTCTTGTTAATGCTCTACGTACACCTTCTTCGTGTGTTCCACCATCGTGAGTATTTATGTTATTAACAAATGAGTAAATGTTGTCACTATAACCATCATTGTATTGTAGTGCAACCTCGAAAAATACGCCTGAATCTTGACCCTCTAGGTGAATAATATCATCATGAATTGGAGTTTTATTTTGATTAATAAATCTTACATATTCAGATATTCCACCCTCATATAAAAATGTATCTCCAGTAGTATCTTCTTCATCTCTATCGTCTCTTAAAGTTATTCTTAATCCCCTATTTAAAAAGGCTAATTCTCTTATTCTAACTTTTAGAGTTTCATAGTCATAAATTGTTGTATCAAATATTTCTGCGTCTGGTTTAAATGTTACTGTTGTACCAGTTCTATTTGGTTCACAATCACCTATTTCATGTAGTTTTTCAACAGTATGTCCACCTTTTTCAAATCTAATAAAATATACTTTACTATTTTTATATACTTTTACTTCTACCCAAGAAGATAATGCATTAACTACTGAAGCACCAACTCCGTGAAGACCACCAGAAACTTTGTAGCCTCCACCACCAAATTTACCTCCAGCGTGAAGTACAGTATATACGGTTTCTACTGTAGATAGCCCAGTTTTAGGGTGAATATCAACAGGAATACCTCTACCATCATCTTTTACTGTAATTGAATTATCTTTATTAACAATTACTTCAATATTTTTACAATAACCAGCAAGTGCTTCATCTATTGAATTATCTACGATTTCCCATACTAAATGATGTAATCCTTTAACATCTGTAGTTCCAATATACATTCCTGGTCTTTTTCTAACTGCCTCTAAACCTTCAAGTACTTGAATGTCCGAAGCATCATAATGTTCTGCCATACTTAATTCTTCCTTTCTATTTGACCATTATTTGCATAATAAATGTTACTTTCTTCAAGTAAACTCTTATCAACATCATTAATGTCCGTGGTTGTAATAAAGGTTTGAACTTCTTTATTTAACATTTTAATGATGTTATTTATTTTTATACTATCTAACTCTGAAAATAAGTCATCAAGTATCAATATAGGATAACTTCCATTAATTAATTTTATTAAAATTAATTCTGCCAGTTTAAATGATATTATCGCATTTTTTTGCTGGCCTACACTACCATATTCTTTTATATTGTAACCATCTAATATAAAATCAAAATCATCGTGGTGTACTCCAACCATTGTTTTACGATAGTTTAACTCTGATTTTAGGTTCTTTTTATATACATTTTCAAGATCCTCATATGATTTATTTTTATAATCACTGTGATATTTAATCTCTAAATTTCCGTAATCAAAAATATTTTTATAAATTGATGTTAGATTTTTGTTGATATTATCAATAAAATTTCCTCTTATCTTACAAATTTCCATTCCTAAAGTAATCATTTTTTGAGTTAATATATTTAAATATTCTAAACTTCCATTACTATTTAAATATAACTCTTTTAAATAAGCATTACGATTTTTTAAAACTTTATTGTAATCACTTATTAATTTAATATAACTACTATTTATTTGTGATATTTCAATATTTAAAAGTTTTCTTCGATTACTCGGTGAATCAATAAATATTTTTGTATCATACGGATTAAAAAGCACAATATTAATTTTAGAAATAAAATCCCCAACTTTGGTTATTTTTTTATTATCAATAAATAACTTTTTAGAATTTTTGTTTAGTTCAATAAAATATGTTTTATTATCAACTACTCCCTTGACTAAACAAACATCGCTATTTTTTCTTATTAAATTCTTATCATCCATCGTTCTAAAGGACTTACTCAAAGATAATAAATAAATAGCCTCAATTAAATTTGATTTACCAGCACCATTATTTCCATATATAATATTTAAATTATTTGAAAAGTCAATATTTAATTGTTCATAATTTCTAAAATTATATAATCTTAAATTCGATATTATCATTTTTGCCTCTTTTTAACTAAAATCATTAATTTTACCCCCTTACTGGTACTCCTATACATACAATAATTATAGCACAAATAAAGGTTAAATTAAAGAATTATTTAATATTTCTTTTAAAAATAGTTTCTAATCTTGAAGCTTTAAATAATTGTTTGGTAAAAATGTTATTAGACACTGGTATTATAAGCGTTTTTTTATTTAAAAATGTAATACTTAATTCTTTTGAATTAATTGAATAATACTTATCAACTTCAATATAATTAATCCACACACAATTTAAATTTTTATACGAATTTGTTGGAAAAAAAATTAAATCCTTTTTCTCACTAATAATAATTGGTAACTTTGTTGATATACCCAGTAATGATTTTGCACTATGCATTCTTCCTAAAAATGTGCTTCCATAATAAATACAACTATCGTTTATAATAGTATTTAAGGATCCTTCAATATAAAAATCTATATATTTTTCCACTACTTTAACTTTATTATCAACTATCAATAACGCTAAAGTATTTTCATTTATTATATAATTGTCCATAATTTCCCCCTGACAAGGATGTTATAACATAAAAAAGACAAAAACCTTGTCGATTTTTGTCTCTTAATATGTTTTTATTGGTAAAATTAATTCAATTATTGTGTCATCATCAACACTATTAATAATTATTGGTTTATCATCACCATTTATAAGAAGTATAATATTTTCACTATCAAGTACTTTTAACGCATCTAACATATATTTTGAAGAATAACTAATTTCTAATTTTTCTTTATTATTTGAATCTATTGTTAATTCTTCTTTACTCTTACTATCTGAAGATGCTGCAAATAGTGTCATTTTCTTATTATCAATTACCATTTTGATAATATTTTTATCTTTACTTACCATTATTGTTGATGCTCTATCAATAGCACTATAAAACTCTTTTAAATTTAAGTTAATCATATAGTTAAAATCTTTTGGTATATAGTTTGAAGTGTCAGGGTAAGTTCCATTTAATAAAGCAGTTTGGAATAATATGTTGTTATAATGGAATAAAACTTTATTTTTAAATAAGTCTATTTCAACATTACCTTCATCTTTCAAAATGTATACTAGTTCATTAACACTTTTTCCTGGAATAACAATATTTATATTACTATTTATAGAATCTTTTAATTTAACAGTTTTTTTAGATAATCTATAAGAATCTGTTGCAGTACATTCTAAAATATCACCATTAATTTTTAAATTTAATCCTGTAAGAAGAGGTCTTACCTCTTGCATACTCATTGCATAAGATGTTTGATTAATCATTTCTTTTAAAATTTTTGATTCTAGATAAATAGTATTTTGACTTTTTTCAAGTGCAATATTTGGATATTCCCCAATATTATAACATTCAATTATATATTCATTTATATCTGAATAAATTTTAATATTATTATTTTCTGTTAATTCAAAGTTGATAATTTCACTTGGCATTTTTCTTATTATTTCTAATAAACATCTACTTTGAAGTACTGCCCTACCTTCTTTTTCTATGTTTACTATGTTCTTTGCCTCAATAGTAGTTTTAATTGTAAGTTCACTATCACTTGCTTGAACCTCCAAACCTTCATTAGTTAAGTTTAGTAATATACCATTTAATACAGGTATTGTAATTTTTGTTGATAATGCTCTAACTGCATTTGATAAAGCATCAACGATAATATTTTTATTAATTGTAAATTTCATATTTTCATTCCTTCTTTCTTTTAAAATAAAATTATTATGTTTATTATAGTGTTTTGTTTGTTGATAACTTGTGAATTACCTAAATTTTAATAAAATTCTATAGTTTTTTAGTAAAATTTTATCAACATAATTCCACAAAATTATAACTTATTTTTTATTTCTTTAATAGTATTATTTAATTTTTCATCTTTTTTGATGTCATTATTTATTTTATCATAAGATGCCGAAATTGTTGAATGATCCCTCCCTCCAAATTCTAAACCAATTCTTTCTAGCTTTTCATCTGTTTCAACTCTACATAGATATATTGCTATATGTCTTGGTTTACTTATATTTGCAACTTTCTTTTTACTTTTTAAATCACTAACTGTTATTCCAAAGTAATCCGCTACTGCCTTTTGTATTTTACTTATAGAGTTATCTGCATAAATATTAACACTTAAGTAGTCTTTTAAGCCTTCAACAGCAAAATTTAAATCTATTTTATTGGGTACCATCATTGCTGTATAGGCCATTAATCTATTTATTGTTCCTTCAATAAATCGAATATCATTTTGACAAGAATTTGCTATATATTCAATAACCTCTTGGTTTAACCTATTTTCTAAAGATGTATTTTTTATTTTATTATGAATTATTTTACATCTTAGTTGAAAATCTGGGGGATAAATATCAACTGGAAGTCCCCACATAAATCTACTTCTTAATCGGTCCTCTATTTTCTTTAAATCATCTGGTGATCTATCTGAACTTATAATTATTTGTTTATTTGTTTGATATAATGAGTTAAATGTATGAAAGAATTCTTGTTGAGATTTGTCAGCACCAACTAAAAATTGAATATCATCAATAATTAAAACATCCACATTTTTATACTTATCTTTAAAGTTTTTAGCATAATTTATTGAACTTATGCCTTTTTCAATACTTGCTATTCCCGTGTAATCCTCAACAAATTCGTTACTTGTAACATAAAGTACTTTTTTATTTGAATGATTAACGATATAGTTTCCTATTGCGTGCATTAAATGAGTTTTACCTATTCCACTTCTTCCATATAGGAATAATGGATTATGAATTGAGCCTGGATTTTCCGCAACTGCGTGAGCAGATACTACTGCAAGTCTATTAGATTCTCCTACTACAAAAGATTCAAAAGTAAACTTTGGATTTAGATTTGTTACCCACTCTTCATTTAAATCCTCTGTTACTTCTTTGTTAGGTTTATTTTCTTTTGTTTCTTGTAATTCATCCTCTGTGAAATACTCAATATTAAAGGTCTTTCCTGTTACATTTATAAAAGCTTTATCAATGTATTCTTTATAATTTTCAGAAAGCATACTTTTATGAATATCCATTGGAACCACTATTTTAAGGGTATTGCCCTCTAAAGATATTGGTCTAATTTTAGAAAACCAAAGATTATAAACATTTAAGCTAACAACCTGCTCTATTTCCTCTAAAAAGTTTTTGAATAACTCATTTACATCCATACCTTACCCCACACACAAAACTTTCATTACTTACATTGTACTTCATTTTTGCAAAAAGATAAAGAAAAAATTTAATCTAACAAGTTATCAACAAAAGTTATCAACATTTTTTTCTTTTAAATACTGGGCTTAAACCACTTATCAACATTTTCAACAAAATGATTTGTTAGTTATTTTGTTGAAAGAAAATTATACTGTGTGGAGTTTGTTAGAATAAATTTGTTGATAATGTTGAAATCTAGGTTAACCTATTATATTACCTTAAAATTTGTGTTGATAACTTGTTAAAAACTTTGTTGAAAAATGTCGAAAAAAATTAAATAACAAAAAATACTTGACTATTTGCGTGATTTATAGATATAATAGTAACGCGTAAGAAAAGGAGAAAGTATATATATGAAAAGAACATATCAACCAAATAATAGAAAAATGAAAAAGACTCACGGATTTTTTTCAAGAAAAAATGGTAAAGTTTTATCAAACCGTAGAAAAAAAGGTAGAAAAGTTTTAAGTAAATAAAAACCACTTTAAATGTGGCTTTTTTTAAAGAGGTTAATTATGAAAAAAAGAGACATTGTTAAAAGTAGTGAAGAATTCAATAAAATTTTAAATAATAAACAAAGAGTATCTAATAATAGGTATATCATATTTTATTATCCAAGTGGGGATGGTAAAAAATACTTTGGTGTAAGTGCTCCAAAAAAATATGGTAATGCAGTTTTTCGTAATAAAATGAAAAGAAGACTTCGAGCACTTATAGATGAATGTAATTTACTATTCAAAAATGGTAAAAAATATATTATAATTATTAAGAGAGATTTTATAAATTCTGCGTATAAAGATAATTTAGAATCTTTAAAAAATTTGATAGGAGAGTTAAATGAAAAAAAATAAGAAATTTTACATTATAGTTTTATTAATTGTAACTATGTTAACAACAGGGTGTGGCTCTAATAATTATATTAAAGATGAAAAGGGTAAATTGGTAACAAATTCAGAAACTGGTCAAAGTTTACAAAAAATTATTTATTGTAAACCTTCTGAAAATACAGAAATGTATAAGTTATATGAAAAGTATGAAGATCAGATGGAAGTTAAACTTTCAAAGTTACCAAGTTGTGATAAATATAAAATAAATTCTAATAAGACAAATAGTTTATGGCAATTTTTATTTGTTAAACCTCTTGCATTTATTATTTTAAAAGTAGGGTTATTATTTAAGAATATGGGTATGACTCACGCTTATTTAGGATTATCTGTTATATTGATAGGATTATTAATAAGAATTATATTATTACCACTTACAATTAAAACTCAAACTCAAAGTGAGAGAATTAAAAAAGCAACTCCAGAAATTCAAAAGTTAGAAAGAAAATATGGTAATGACACTTCTCAAGAAGCAATGATGGCAAAACAACAAGAAATGATGATGATTTATAAAAAGTATCAAGTTAATCCAATGTTAAGTTGTATTATGTCACTAATTCAATTACCATTATTCTTTGCTTTCCTTGAGGCTATTTACAAAATACCTGCAATATACGAAGGAAGAATATTCGGTTGGAATTTAGGAACAACACCAAGTATTGGAATTTTCAAAAACCATCAATATACATTTATAATTCTTGTAGTATTAATTGTTTTATCAACTTATTTTTCATTTAAATTTACAATGAAACAAACTGCATCAAGTTCAAGTATACCTGGTGCTGAAAAACAAACTAAGTTTATGTTAATATTTATGACAGTATTTATTGGTTTTGCATCATTAAGTTTACCAACAGCCATTGCACTTTATTGGATTGTTACTTATGCGTTTATGATTGTTCAAACTTATTTAATTAAATTTATAAAAAATGGTAAAACTGATAAACAAATAAAAAAACAAAAGAAGAGTATTAATGAAAAATTAAAAGTTAAGGAGAATTTGAAGTATGGAAAAAATAAGTAAAGTAGGTAAAAATTTTGAAACTGTTTTCGAAGAAATTTTAACTGAAAATAATTTAACTCAAGAAGAAGTAATTTATAAAACTACTGAAATTAAAAAAGGATTATTTAAATCAGCAAATGTTGAGGTAACAATTTATAAAAAGTCTGATATTTATGATTTTGTAAAAGAATTTTTAAAAGAAGTAGTAAACAATTTAGGCCTTGAGGTAACATTTGAAACTAAAAAAGCCAACGATAGAGTTGTGATTAAAATGTATTCAAACAATAATAATATTTTAATTGGTCATAATGGTAATACAATTAAGGCTCTTGAAAATTTAGTTAGACAAAAAATTCAACTTGAAACAGGTATGTTCTTTATAATTTCTTTAGATGTTGAAAACTATAAAGATAAAAAAATAAGTAGATTAGAACGACTTGCTAAACAAACTGCTAGAGAAGTTAAAAGAACACATATTGATGTTCACTTAGAAAATATGAATTCATATGAAAGAAGAATTATTCATAATGCTTTATCAGAATTCAAAGGTATTTCCACAAAAAGTACTGGAGAAGAGCCAAATAGACATATAGTTATAAGTTATGTTGGAGAAAAATAGTCAATTTCATTTTGGCTATTTTTTATTTACAATAAACTAAAATAGTGTTACAATAACGCAAGGAAAAGGAGGCACTATGGAAGATACTATTTGTGCTATTGCTACTTCTTTAGGAGTGGGGGCTATATCAATAATTAGGTTAAGTGGTAAGGATGCTATTATAAAAGTTAATAGTATATTTTCTCGTGATTTAACAAAGGTAAATTCTCATAGTGTTACTTATGGTCATATACTTTATAAAAATGAAATAATTGATGAAGTTTTAGTTACGGTTATGAGAGCACCAAAAACATATACTACTGAAGATATAGTAGAAATAAACTCTCACGGAGGCTATGTAACCTCAAATAAGATACTTGAAATATTATTAGAAATTGGTTGCCGTTTAGCACAGCCTGGTGAATTTACAAAAAGAGCTTTTTTAAATGGTAGAATAAATTTAATTCAATCTGAAGCAGTAAATGAACTTATTAAGGCTAAAACTGATTCAAAAAGAAAATTATGTTTAAATCAAATAGGGGGAAATGTTACTAAAATAATTGATGATATTAGAGAAGATATTGTAAGTTTACTTGCAAATATTGAGGTTAATATAGATTATCCTGAATATGAAGATAATCCCGTAGTTACTACAAATTTACTCAATGAAAGTTTAAATCAAATTGATAAAAAAATAGAAAAATTAAAAACAAATGCAAATTTTGGTAAGATTATTTGTGATGGAATTAATGTTGCAATTATTGGTAAACCAAATGTAGGTAAAAGTAGTATTTTAAATAATTTTTTAGATGAAGAAAAGGCTATTGTTACAGATATTGCAGGAACAACCAGAGATATTGTCGAAGGAAACATTTCCTTAAATGGAGTAGAACTTAAGTTAATAGATACAGCAGGTATTCACGATACCGATGATTATGTTGAAAAAATTGGTGTTAATAAAAGTTTAGAAAAATTAAATGTTGCTGATTTGGTTATTCTTGTTTTAGATGGTTCAAACAAGCTTGATGAAAATGATAAAAAGTTACTTGCAAGTATTGATAAATCAAAAACTATTATTTTTGTTAATAAAAGTGATTTAGAGCAAAAAATTAATTTAGATTTAGATAATCAGTATAAGGTAATTTATGGCAGTGCAAAAGAAGTTGATGGTCTTGCAAAATTAAAAGAAAAAATAATTGAATTATTTAATTTAAATGAAATAAACAAAGATCTAACATATTTATCAAATGTAAGACAAATAGATTTAGTAAAAAAAGCATATTTATCAATTAATAATGCTATAAATTCATTAAACAATGGAATACCAATTGAAATGATTTCTACAGATTTAAAAGAGTGTTATGAACTTTTAGGAGAAATAATTGGTAAAACATATAAAGATGATATAATTGATAGATTGTTTCAAGATTTTTGTGTTGGAAAGTAGGAATGATTATGTATGATGTTATAGTTGTAGGTGGTGGACACGCAGGTTGTGAAGCCTCACATATAAGTGCATTTATGGGTAAAAAAACTTTGCTTATAACCTCGAATAAAAAGAATATTGCAGATATGCCTTGCAATCCCTCAATTGGTGGTAGTGCAAAAGGCATCATTGTAAGAGAAATAGATGCATTAGGTGGTTTAATGGGGATAGTTGCCGATAAATCACATTTTCAAATTAAAATGCTTAATAATTCTAAAGGTCCTGCAGTAAGAAGTTTAAGGGCCCAAGCCGATAAGAAAGTTTACCCAAAAGTAATGCTTGAATATTTAGAAAATACTCCAAATTTAGAGATTAAAGAGGGTATGGTCGAGGATTTAATAATAGAAAATGATACTATAAAAGGTGTAATTTTAGAAAATCAAGAGAAAATATATAGTAATGCTGTAATTCTTACAACAGGAACATATTTAAATGCAAATATATTAATTGGTTCAGAGAATACTCCAAGTGGACCTCACGGAGAAAAAAGAAGTAATAGTCTTTCAAATAACTTAAAAAAATATGGTTTTAATATAAAAAGACTTAAAACAGGCACACCTCAAAGAATTAAAGCTTCAAGTATTGATTTTTCTGTTTTAAAAGAGGAAAAAGGTGATGATACTTATTGGACATTTTCTTTTGATACTAAACCATTATATAAAATTAATGAACAACAAAAATGTTATTTAGTTTATACAAATGAAAATACTCACAAAATTATTAGGGATAACTTAAAATTAAGTGCAATGTATGGTGGTTATGCAACAGGTGTTGGTCCAAGATATTGTCCTTCGATTGAAGATAAAATAGTTAGATTTGCCGATAAAGAAAGACATCAACTTTTTTTAGAGCCAGAAAGTATTTACTATGATGAATGGTATTTACAAGGTTTTTCAACTTCAATGCCTAGAGATGTTCAAGAGAAAATGGTTCATTCTTTACACGGACTAGAAAATGCAGTGATATCTAAATATGCATATGCAATAGAATATGATGCAATAGATGCAATGCAAATTAAACCTAGTTTGGAAACAAAAATTATTTCAGGACTATTTACAGCAGGTCAGATTAATGGTACTTCAGGTTATGAAGAGGCAGCAGGTCAAGGTTTAATCGCAGGTATTAATGCTGCATTAAAGTTAGATAATAAAGAAGCAATGGTTTTAAAAAGATCAAGTGCTTACATAGGTGTTTTAATTGATGATTTAGTTACAAAAGGTATTACAGATCCATATAGAATGCTTACTTCAAGAGCGGAATTTAGATTACTTTTAAGACACGATAATGCTGATGAAAGACTTACCCCAATTGGTCACGAAGTAGGTAGTGTGTCAAATGAAAAATATAATAATTATCTAAATAAAAAGAATAATATATCTAATTTAAAGGGTATTCTTACAAATAATAATCTTGTAATGAATGAAGAAGTAAAAGAAAAGTTCATAGAAAAGAGTTTAGATATTCCTAAAAAGAATATGAAGTTTATTGAACTTTTAAAAAGACCAGAAATATCTTTGGATTTTTTAGCAAACTTTATTGATATATCTGGATTTACTCCTGAAGAAAAAGAAGAAGTTACTATTGAAGTTAAATATGAAGGTTACATAAAAAAAGAGTATGAGCAAAAAGAAAAATTATTAAAAATGGAATCTAAACAAATTCCTAAGGATATTGATTATAATAAAGTAAAAAATATTGCTAGTGAAGCAAGACAAAAGTTATCACTTGTTAGACCAGAGACTATTGCTCAAGCATCAAGAATAAGTGGAGTTAATCCTGTTGACATTTCACTTTTATTAATATATTTAAAAAAGGAGTATAATAAAAATGATTAACGATTTTATAAATGAACTAAAGAAAAATAATATTCCTTATGATGAAGAAAAGTTATCAAAATTAAATATTTATTATAACTTTTTAATTGAGTATAATAGTCATACAAATGTAACCGCAATTACCGAAGAAAAAGAAGTATATTTTAAGCATTTTTTGGACTCCTTAATGGTTTCAAAAGCAGTTAATTTATCTAATCAAATTATACTTGATATTGGTTCAGGTGCAGGTTTTCCTGGGATTGTTTTAAAAATTTTTTACCCTGATATTAAACTTTCTGTACTTGATTCAAATAATAAAAAAATAACATTTATAAATATGTTACTTGAAAAACTTAATATTAATGATGTAATAACGGTATGTGATAGAGCAGAAAATTATATGAAAGATCATTTAAATGAATTTGATATTGTTTTATCAAGAGCAGTTGCTTATGCAGATATTATTACATCACTATCAGTGCCCTTTATTAAAAAGAGTGGTGTAATTATTCTTATGAAAGGTAACTATGAAGGGGAATTAAAAATTTTAAATACATATAAAAATGAACTTAATATTTCAAGTATTGATATTATTAATTATGATATTTTATCAAATGAAAATAATCGTTCTTTAATTATTATTAAGAAAAGTAATGAATCATCAAAAGTTGTTAATTATGCAAAATTACTTAAACAAAGTGAAAATCGAAGAAAGAAACTAAATTTGAAATAGTTTCTTCTTTTTTTGCTATAATCATTAGTAAATATACATTAAAATATAATTTAATGAAAAATTTGTAACTGACGCTTGACAACTTATAGTAAATATGTTATTTTTTAATCAATAAATAATATTGAGGTATAAATGAAAAAAAGTGCTATAATTAAAATCTTTTTCTCTATAATAATTTTGCTTGTAGTTTTCTTTTGTTTTAAGAGTGTAAAAGAGTTAAAAACATCTCAAAATAATACTCAAAATTTTGCCAATGTTTGTAAACAAAATGAATTATATGAAATTGATGAAAATTATACAAATTATTGTAATGAAGTAATAAATTCATTAGAAGTTAAAATAGATTTTTTTACGTATTTATTTAACACTATAGTGTGGTATGTAAGATTTTTAAATCCTTGTGCTTTTTTAATAATTGGTATTCCAATAATAATATCCACTTGTTCACTTTTAAAAAATAAACTTATTATTAATTATTTACCACGTAAGAATTATAGTTCGTTTTTAAATTACTATTTCAAAAATGCTTATAAATTTTTGTTTATAATTCCTTTGATTGGGACTATTATAATTGTTATTGGTATTGTGTTTTTTACATTAGATCCTAGTTATAGTATTAAATATACAACTTCAATATGGAGTGGTTTTGAATTTAAACCTATATTATTTATTGTATTATATCTATTTAATTTATTATTGTATTCTATTTTTTATATGAATATTGCTTTAATTGTGTCCAGATATCAACACAAAGAATTTATTAGTATAATTATTTATATTTTATCAATCATTGGATTTGAGATTTTTTTAGAGACAATAGGAGTTCTATTTTGTAATAAAGTTATTAATAATTCTAGTTTAGCAGCAACACTTAATATTTTAAATTTATTCACCTTTAATACATCTTATGGAATGGTAAATATGGTTTTATTTCCTTTGATATTATCATTGATTTCTATTTTGATTGTATTTTTAATTTATAAAAATAAGGAAAAATTAGTAATTTCTTGTGAAAAAAATAATTAGGGAGGTATAATGAAGATAGTTTTAGAAAATGTTTGTAAATCATTTAATCATAATTTAGTTTTAGATAAAATTAATGTTACTTTTGAAAGTGGTAAAATATACGGTTTAAATGGTAGAAATGGTAGTGGAAAAAGTGTACTTTTGAAATTGCTTTGTGGTATCTACAACGTTTCAGATGGAAGCATTTTATACGATGGAAAGCCTATAAAAGAGGCTATTATTGCTAATAAAGTAAGGGCACTTATAGAAAAACCATCATTTTTTCCTGATTTAACTGGATTTGAAAATTTACAATTACTTGCTAAAATTCAAAATATTATTTCTGATGAAGATATTTTAAAAGCGATGGAAATTGTTAATTTATCTAGTGAAAAAGACAAGAAATTTTCTAAATATTCTCTTGGTATGAAACAAAAATTAGGAATAGCACAAGTAATAATGGAAAATCCAGATGTTTTATTTCTTGATGAGCCCTTTAATGGTGTTGACACAGTAAGTATAAAAAAAATAATCGATTTTTTAAAGATTTTGAAAAAAGAAGGAAAATTAATTATAATTTCTTCTCATATATCGGAAGATTTAAAATTGGCTGATGAAATATACAATTTTGATAATTTCAAAATTAAAAAGGTATAAAAATGAAATATAATTTGGCAGTGTTTAGAAAATTATTTAAGTTAAAATATTATAGGTTGTTTTTATTATTTTTCCTTTTCTTTACAATGGTAATTATAGTTGACTATTTAAGTTTTCCATCAGAAAATACAATTAATGATATAATTTTAGGTGTTTATAATAAAAACTTTAATTTTTTACATATTTTATGGTTTGCATATCAAATATCTACCTATATTTTAATTTTTTATACATTTCTTAATTATGAAATAGATAATTCATACGAATTCACATTTTTGAGATGTAAAAAATCGCAGTTATTAAGGAAGAAAAATATTTTTTTAATAATATTTATCTTAATATCTAGAAGCATAATATATTTAATTGTTTTTACAATATTTTACAAATTCTCAGTTTTTTCTATCAAGTTTTTTATAGTTAATGTTTTATATTATATTTTTTTACTGTTTTTAGTTAATGATGTAGTGTTAGTAAGTTTTAATAAATAGAAAGGAGGAATTATATGAAGAAAGGTTATTTAACACTTATATTACTTGTTTTATTACTTAATATCAATTATGTTTCTGCCATAATCAGTGGTACCGGTATTTGTGTTGGAAATATAAAATATGCTAAACTTGGACAAGTAGCAAGCGGAAGTAAGACAAATTGGAATAAACAAACAATTTTTTTAGAAAGAGCATCAACAAGTATGACTAATCCGTGTCCAAAATGTCAAATAGGTTTTAAACTTAAAGATAGTGATAAAATTTTTTATTCTGGAAGAGCAGTTGTAATGGGAGAAACAGATACTTTTCCTTGTACTGATGGCTGTTTAAAACCTGGTAATTATCAATTATATGCTTTAAGAGCAGACTTTACCTTACTTGATACCGAGGCTGATTTCGTTTGGACATTTAACTAATAACAAAAATTTTTTTCTTACTAACACCACTATATTACTTTTTATTATAGGTAGTGGAGAAACTATGCAATAATATCATAGTTTTCCTTTTTATTTTTCATTTTTTAACTTGAAAAAACTTATAAGATATATTATGATATATATAGTAGAAGAAGGGGCCAATATGAATTTTGATGCTAATGTTTTAAATGTTGCTGTAGAAGATATAATTCCTAATCGATTTCAACCACGATTAGTTTTTGATGATGCATCATTAAAAGATTTAGCAGATTCTATAAAGGCTCACGGAATAATTCAACCATTGGTTTTGAGAAGATTAGGCGAAAAATATGAAATAATTGCAGGCGAAAGAAGATATAGGGCTGCAATGTTAGCGGGACTTTCTAGTGTTCCCGCAGTTATTGCCAAAATAGATGATAAAAGTGCCCAAGAAGTAGCAATTAGTGAAAATGTTCAAAGAAAAGAATTAAACCCAATTGAGGAAGCAAAATCATACCAAGCATTATTAAATGAAGGTTTTATGTCTAAAGATGTTTTTGCTAAAAAATTAGGTATACCTGTATCAGTTTTAGAGGCAAAACTTAAATTATTATATATGCCACAGGAAGTGCAAGATGCTATTTTAGCGGGTAAAATATCTGAAAGACACGCAAAAACATTAATGAAAATAAAAGAAAGTAGCGACCAAGTAAAGTGGCTACATGAAATTATAGATAAAAGGTTAAATGTTAAAGAGTTAGAAAATGAAATTGCTAAAGAATATGGTGATTTAAATACTTCATTTAACATTGATATTGATAAATTAAAAAGTACTTCAACTGATATTAATGTACCGCTTATACAGCCAATAAATCCTGTATCAAGCACAAATGTAGGTCCAATTAATTTAGGCGAAAAAAGACAAAATAAGTTCTTTAATGACCTTGAGGATGAACAGGCTAATATGAGTACTGATGAAACTGCTAATCCATTTCAAAATTCTTATATGAGTTTTGAAAGTGATAAGGAAAGTATAGATAGTTTAGATTTCTTACCTCCGAACTAACTATCTTTTTTTGTATCTATATAATATGGCTCACTACCTTTTAAATAGTAGAAAATAGCCATATTTTTTTTATCATTTGTCGCCTGTCCACTAATGGCATTTAAAGGAAGTCCTACAACATTTTCAGGCATTTCATACCAGTTATTTGTACTATCTTTTTGAATATAGGAAACTGTATTTGCCCAAACATTTTTAACTTCGCCACCAAGTTTTAATTCAATATTGGAGTTATCATCATAGCCAGCCCAAGTCATCATTAAAATATTTTTATTATAGCCAACAGCCCAATAATCTGTGTCCGTTGTTCCCGTTTTAAAGGCATATTTTTGATTTAATTTTTCTGCTATATTTAATGCCGTAGGGTAATTATAATCTATAAATGATGAATTTGTAGTACTTGTAAGAAGTTCATTTAAAATATAAACATAATTTGGATTTAATACTAAATTATTAGTTGGTTCGTGAGAATAAATAACATTTCCATCTTTATCAAGTATTTTTTCGATAAAATATAAGTCTTTTTTATAACCTAGTGAGGCAAAAGTTGTATAAGCATTAGCAAAGTCTAGCATATTTAATTCACTAGTACCTAATGCAAGTGAAACCACGTTTTTTAATTTTTCTTTTATACCACATTTTTTAGCGGTGTTTATTAAAGTGTCCACACCTAGAAAGATGTTGGTTTTAACAGCATAAATATTATCTGAATAAGCAAGCGCGGCAGCCATTGTTATTTCTTTATTACCATATAAATTACCATAATTTTTGGGTGCATAGGTTTTTCCATCACTTAAATTAAAAGTTGTATATTGACTTAAAAAAGTTGATGATGATGTCATTCCATTTTCTAAAGCACCATAATATAAAATTGGTTTCATTGTTGAACCTACTTGTCTTTTTGCACTTAATGCACGATTATATTCACTTTTTTTAAAATTTCTACCTCCAGAAAGAGCGAGAACTTTTCCAGTACTAGGATCAACAATAATCGAAGCCATTTCAATTTTTTCATCCTTTATATTATTAAGGAGTTCTTCTTCCATCTTTTTTTGATAATCAAGATTTAAATTAGTATAAATTTTATATTTACCACTGTTAATCATTTTATCATCAAAACCAAGTTTATTTTTTAATTCATAGTATACTGCATCTTCATAATAATCAAGCATCTGCAAGTTATTATCATTTTTTATACCATAGATTTCAATTTTATTTTTAAATAAGTTATTATATTTTTCACTAGATAATAGGCCATTATTTACCATTGTTAGGGCGACGACCTTGGCTCTTTGAATACTTTTATCATAATTTGATACAGGGTTATAATGACTTGGGCTTTTAGGAATTCCAGCTAAAATAAGTGATTCCTCTAAAGTTAAATCTTTTGGTTTTTTATTAAAATAGTATGCCGATGCTGAAGCTATTCCATAATTACCTAAACCAAAATTAATCGTATTTAAATAGGCCTCCAAGATTTCGTCTTTATCATAATGAACCTCTAGATTAAGTGTCATTAAAGCTTCTTTGATTTTTCTATCCCAGGTTTTATCAAAATCAAGATAAGCATTTTTAATATATTGTTGAGAAATTGTACTGCCACCCTCAACAATTTTGTTACTTTTCAAATTATTAAACATTGCTTTTATAATTCTTAAATAATCAAATCCGTTATGAACATAAAAATTTTTATCTTCTACAGAAACTACAGCATCTTTTAAATTTTGGGATATTTCATTAATGTTTGTCCACCTATTATTTCTATTCCCTTCATAGAAAACATTTTCATCTATATCATATAATTCATAAGTATGATAGGAATTTAACTGAAGTTTTGGAGAAAAGTATGAATAAGAATATAGCCCAATTATTATAATAATTATTGATAAAAAAGAAAATAAAAAGATTTTATATAGTAAATTTAATATGCGCAAGTTTATTCACCCTTATTTAGTATCGTAAAAAAAATAAAAAATATGAGTGCATTTTTAGATATAGTATGCTATAATGTTGTAGAAAAAACGAGAAAGACCGGGAAAGGTGGTAAAAAATGAAAGAAAAATTAATTAAATTAATTACTGATGCACTAAATACTTTAGGTATTTCAGAGGACAATATTTCACTAGAAATTCCTAAAAATAAAGAAAATGGTGATTATAGTACTAATGTTGCTTTAAAAAATGCTAAAAAAATTAATAAAAGTCCAATGGAACTTGCAAATAGTCTTAAAGATTTAATAAGTAGTGACTTTATCGAAGAAGTTACAGTTGCTATGCCAGGGTTTATTAATTTTAAATTAAAAAAAGATTACTTATATGAGAATTTAAATAGCGTATTAACTTTAGAAAGTGATTATGGAAGACAATCTTTTGGTAACAATGAAAAAGTTAATATTGAATTTGTTTCTGCAAACCCTACAGGAATACTTCATATGGGTAATGCAAGAGGAGGTGCTTATGGAGATTCTCTTGCTAGAATTATGTCTTTTTGTGGATACGATGTTACAAAAGAATATTATTTAAATGATGCAGGTAATCAAATTAATAAATTAGCAAATTCAGTTTACAGTAGATATTTAACATTATGTGGCATCGAAAATGAATTTCCTGAAAATGGTTATCCTGGAAAAGAAATTTATGATATTGCTGAAAAATTATATAGTGAATATCAAGATAAATATGTAAATAATGACTTTGATTTTATAAAAGAATTCTCTACAAAATATTTAACTGATATTATTTTTGAACATTTAAAAGAATATAGAATAAACTATGATGTAATAACTTCAGAGAAATCTATATATCAAAAATATAATTTTGATGATGTTATAAATAAAATGAGAGAAAATGGTTATATTTATGAAAAAGATGGTGCTATTTGGTTTAAAAGTAGTGCAATCTATGATGATCAAGACCACGTTTTAATTAAAAGTGATGGTACAAATACTTATTTACTTCCAGACATTTTATATCACGAAGATAAAATTAAAAGAGGATTTACTCAAATAATTGATGTACTTGGAACAGATCATCACGGTTATGTTGCAAGACTTAAGGGAGCAATTAAAGCACTTGGATTAAATGATAATTACATTGATGTAAAACTTTTACAACTAGTAAGAATTATTCAAAATCACGAAGTTGTTACTATGCATAAAAGAACTGGTAAAGTTATTACTTTAAAAGATCTAATTGATGATACATCAGTTAATGCTGTAAGATTTTACTTTTCTAAATATTCACTTGATACGCAAATGGATTTTGATATTGATTTAGCAAGATCTAGTTCAAATGATAATCAAGTATATTATATTTGTTATGCTTATGCAAGAATATGTTCTATATTGAATAAATATAATAAAGAAGTTAGTAAATTAGATAACTATAATTACATAACAGGTGAGATCGTGCAGAAATTACTTGCATTTATATATAAATTTCCTGATGTAGTTAAAAGTGCTGCGCTTAAAAAAACACCACATATACTAGCAAATTATAGTTATGAACTAGCATCATTATTTCATAATTTTTATGAAACAAATAAGATTATTATTGATAATGATGAGCAAACTAAAGAGAATATCTGTTTAATAAAGGCAGTTAAAATTACTTTATTTAATGCTTTAAATTTAATAGGCGTAGTGCCAGAAGAGAGGATGTAAAATGAAAAATTTAACAAATGAAGAAATTGAAAATTTAAGTTATGATGAACTTGCAAAAATGATACTTGAAAACAAAAAAGGTAAAATGAAAATAATTGATATTTTCAAGAAAATATGCGAATTAAAACATTTAACAGATAAACAGTTCGAAGATAGAATAGCAGATTTCTATGAACTTATTTCTACGAATAAAGAATTTATAGTACTAGAAAAAGGATTTTGTGATTTAAGAATTAATCATACTCCAAAGGTAATAATAGATGATGAAGAATCTTCTGAAGAAGGTTTTGAAGATGAAGAAGAAAATAATGAAGATTTAGAGGATGAAGAAAATGATGATATTTTCTATGATGGTTCCTCTGAAGAAGACGATGTTACAGAAACAGATGATGAACTTTCTGATTTTGTAGTAGTGGATGAAGACGAAGAAAATAATATGTAAAAAGAAGGTGAGAATATGATAGATAGATTAAATGCAATGCTTGAAAAGTATGATGAACTATCAAATAAATTAACTAGTGAAGAAGTATTAAATAACTATGAATTATTAAAAAATATTTCTAAAGAAAAAAGTGATTTAGAGGAAACTGTTGATACTTATAAAGAGTATAAAAAAGTCCTTGAGGACATTGAAAATACTAAAGAAATGCTTAATGATCCCGATTTAAAAGATATTGCTAGTGAAGAACTTACTTCTTTAGAAAATAGAAAAGAAGAGTTAAATAAAAAGTTAGAGATACTTTTAGTACCAAAGGATGAAAATGATGGTAAAGATGTAATTATGGAAATTCGTGGTGCCGCAGGTGGAGACGAAGCAAATATTTTTGCTGGAGACCTATTTAGAATGTATTCTTACTATGCTGAAAAAAATGGTTGGAAAATCGAGGTTATACACTCTGTTGAGGGTACAAGTGGTGGCTTTTCTCAAATTGAATATATAGTTAAGGGTAAAGATGTTTATTCAAAACTAAAGTATGAAAGTGGTTCTCATAGAGTTCAAAGAGTTCCTGAAACTGAAAATCAAGGTAGAGTTCATACTTCGACTGCTACAGTATTAGTTATGCCAAAATATGATAATGTAAGTATCAATATTAATGAAAATGATTTAAAAATAGATGTATATCATTCTTCAGGTGCCGGAGGACAAAGTGTAAACACAAGTAATTCTGCAGTAAGAATTACTCACGTTCCTACTGGTGTTGTTGTAACTTGTCAAGAGGAAAGAAGTCAGTTAAAAAACAAAGAAAGAGCAATGGAACTTTTAAAAATTAAGATTAATTCCGCTTTAGAGGATGAAAAAAATAGTAAGGAACAATCTGAAAGAAAAAGTAAAATAGGTACTGGAGACCGTAGTGAAAAGATTAGAACATATAATTACCCACAAAATCGTGTTACAGACCATCGTATAAATTTTTCAATTATGGAACTTGATAGAGTAATGGATGGTTATTTAGACCCTGTTATCGAAGCCTTAATTAATGAAGATATGAGGTTAAAACTCGAAGGTTTAAAATAAATGGTAAGTGATTTTGATAAATCTTTAGTGGAAAAATATATTCCAGTTAGTAAGCAAAAAAAAGCCTTAAAAAAATTAGAAAAAGGTTATCCAATTCAATATTTAATCGGAGATGTTGACTTTTACGGATGTAAGATTTTAGTTAATAAAAATGTGTTAATACCTAGATTTGAAACCGAATCTTTAGTGGACAAATTACCCCGTTACATAAAAAAATATAATTTTACAAATCCAAAAATAATTGATATGGGAACAGGTTCTGGATGTATCAGTATTTTTCTTAAAAAAAATATTAAATGTAAAGTGTTAGCAATAGATAAAAGTTTAAAAGCCTTAAAAGTTGCTAAAAAAAATGCAAAATTAAATAATACTGATATTACTTTTAAACATATTTCAATAGAAAAATTTAAAAGTAATGAAAAATTTGATATTTTAGTATCAAATCCACCATATATTGATTTTGATGATGAAGTAGATGCAAAAACTAAATATGAACCCCAAATGGCGTTATTTGCCCCTAAAAAAGGATTATATTTTTATGAAGTTATTTTAAATAATGCAAAAAACTATATGAATACAAAAAATATTATTGCCTTTGAAATTGGTTATAATGAGGGAAAGCAAATAGTAAAAATGGCTAAAGAAAATTTTCCAAATGCAGATGTTTTTTTAGAAAAAGATTTAGATAATAAAGATAGATTTATATTTATAGTGAATAAATAATCTATCTTTTTTTCATAATTAAATTGGTGAACAAATGAAAAAGATTATTATATGTTTATTTGTAATAGTGGTTTTTATGTTATCTTTCAAAAAAGAAAATGTTGTAATACCTAAAGAAAGTATTAGATACCGCATTGTAGCAAATAGTAATAATGATTTAGATCAGTATAACAAACTAAAAGCAAATGAAATGGTTTTTCCTATAATAAATAACATAATGAATAATTCTAATGATATAATAGAGGCTAGAAATAATATAAATAAAAATATTCCTCTTATTGAAAAAAGATTAAATGATTTAAATATTAATTATAAAGTATCTTTTGGTAAAAATTATTTTCCAACAAAAACATATTTAGATAATACATATAATGAAGGTAATTATGAATCTTTAGTTATTTATTTGGATGAGGCTAAAGGCGATAATTTCTGGTGTGTTATGTTTCCACCACTCTGTTTAATTGATATTAATAGTGAAAATTTAGATAATGTAGTTTATAAATCTTATGCAAAAGAAATCATAAATAAATATTCAAAATAATATAATTGAAGTATGAAAATATTATCAATAATATTAATCGCAGTTTCTTTGTCAATGGACACATTTTCCCTAGCCTTGTCTGTAGGAACATCTCTAACTAAAAGAAAAGAAATACTTTTTTTATCTTCTTTAGTTGGTGTGTTTCATTTTTTTATGCCGCTTTTAGGAAATGCATTTGGTAATGAAATTAAACATTTTTTCAACATAAATCCTAATTTATTATTATTTTATTTATTTATGTTCATAGCAATTGAAATGGTAATTGATTTATTTAGTAAAAGTGAAAAATCATTTTCTTTATCACTTTGGCAAGCAATTTTATTTGCATTTTCAGTTAGTTTAGATAGTTTTACCATTGGAATTGGACTTAAAAGCATAACAAATGACATTATTTTTGCATCATTTATCTTTATGATAATATCAGCGTTTTTTACTTATTTAGGTTTAAAAATAGGTGTATATTCCTTTAAAAAGATGGGGGTAATTTCAAAAATTATTGGTATATTGATAATTTTATTTTTAGCATTTAAAAATTTATAACTAAAAAAATGAAAATCTTATAACACATAGATTTTCATTTTTATTATTTATTATTATCTAGATTTGCTCATTTCAGTAATTGCTTCTTGTAATTTAGGATGTGGGTTTTCCCAACCATCAGGTTTAATTACTTTACCCATTTCATTGTAATGTGGTTTACCATCTGCCCATAGTTTGCTCATGTTTGCATGTTGTACGATATCAAATAATACACCAGGATGAACTCCCATTTCAACTAAAGTGCCTAAAGCAAAATAAATTGTATCTATCATTGCATCTGCTTGTTCAACGATATCTTCAGCTTTAACAGCATCAAGAAATTCATTTATTTCTTCAAGTATCCAAGCATATCTTTTCTTAGCTCTATCACTTGTCATTGAGACTGGTACATCAGAATCTGGATGCCCAAACGCAGTATGAAAATTTTTAACTTCTTCATATTGATAATCGATCATGTAATCTTCTTTTGTTTTATCAATTGTTAAACCATTTTCCATTAAATTTACAGCTTCTTGTAATTTAGGATGTGGATTTTCCCAACCATCAGGTTTAATCACTTTACCCATTTCATTGTAATGTGGTTTACCATCTGCCCATAGTTTGCTCATATTTGCATGTTGTACAATTCTAAATAATTCATCTGGTTGAACTCCCATTTCCACTAAAGTGCCTAAAGCAAAATAAATTGTATCTATCATTGCATCTGCTTGTTCAACGATATCTTCAGTTTTAACAGCATCAAGAAATTCATTAATTTCTTCGAGTATCCAAGCATATCTTTTCTTAGCCCTATCACTTGTCATTGAAACTGGTACATCAGAATGCGGATGTCCAAATGCAGTATGAAATTCTTTTACTTCTAAAAATTCTTTGTTCATTTTCAAAACCTCCCTTAAATAACGATTTTATTATATAATAAAAATACTAAAACCTCAACTATAATAAAAAAATTTTTAGTAAAAAAATTTTTATCTTGTATTTATAAAACTATTGCTTTATAATATGTACTCAAGTGGGGTAACAATATGTATAAATACTATGAGAAATATGGGGAAAAGGTAATGTATTATGAATTTTATTCTATAAATGAATACATAGAATATCTTTTACATGCTAAAAAAAATCCAATATTTACTGGAAATTCAAGTGAAACTGGAGATTTTGCTTTTACAGATACTGGTAGTTTTGAAGAAGCAATAAATCTCGTTAAATATGGTTACCATGAAGATTTTGATAAAATGATGGAATTAAAAATAAAATTGGATAAATATATAAAATATTCTAATAATAATAGCAAACAATACAACTATTATGTTGGATATGCTCCTGATGTTAAAGCATATTTAGAAGGTAGTCCACTTTCAATGCTTAATAAAGGCAGTAAAATTAGAAAAAAAATAGATTTATATGTTCAAAGTGCTTATTCATGGATAACAACAAAAGAATGTATATATAATAGGGGTGTAATAGTATTGTCGTTAATACAAATTTTAGAAAACCTTGGTTATAATGTTAATCTTCATTTATTTAGTTTAACTACTGATGATAATATAAATTCTTACTTTTATTGTGACTTTTTACTAAAAAGAGAAAATGAAAGAGCAAATCCACAAAAATTATATTTTCCGTTATGCCATCCATCATGGGTTAGAAGACTTGAATTTAAATTAAAGGAGTGTACTCCTGACATTACAAATGATTGGTCTAATGGCTATGGTCGTTTATGCAATTGCAATGAAATAAGGGATTTCTTAAATTTGGAAGATAATGATATATTAATTCCTGAACCAAGATTTTTAGGTATAAATGGGGTTGATTTAATAGATGATATAAATAAGGTATTTGATTATATAAATGAAGCTGAAACTCCAGAGAATTTGGAATTAGATAAAATCGAAAGGGTGAGAAAAATATGAGTTATAGATTTAAAGATTTTTTAGTAAATAATTGTTCAGAAGATGAATATATTCAAAAAAAGTATGCAAGTAAATATTTATTAGATAAAGAAGACACCGAATATAAAGTAAGAAGTATTAGACCATGTGGTAGATATATTTTTTCACAATTGGATATTAATGATTACTGTTTTCCGGGCTATTATTGCAGAGTAAATGAGTTGCAAGAGGCACAAGTTTCTTGCGTGGTAAATTGTGATAAAGATGTCCTTGTTAAGTTACTTGCTGAGTATAGAGAACCTCATGATTGTTTTGGATGTGATAGTATTATACAATATATATATATAAAACTAGGATTTAAAGGCCTTATAGAAGAACTTAAAAAATATGGATTTGAAGGCTCCTTTGTAATGGATGTTGGAAATAATAAGTTGATGTGTGGTAATATTGGTAAAACATCGCATTTGTATTATGGTTATGATAAAGATGAGAAGATAATGTTTGCTGATAATAAAGAAAGTATTATGGAAAAAACACCAGATAATTCATATAATGTTGCTATGCCAGATAGTTATTATGATGGTAAAGCTTTTTGCAGTATAGGAGAAAAATATGGTCCATTTGCGTTAATGGATGATCCTATTAATGCAAGAAGTAAGGTTGAAATGAGAAAGTTAAGAGAAAGTATTAAAATGTTTTTAATGGATGGAAACTTAAGCTTAAGTGAGGTACATGGTAATGGGCATTTTTTGTTAGGGGCAATGAACAAAATATTTACCACTAATAATGCTAAATATATTTATATGATAAATTGTTTAAATCAAAGTAAGTTAACTGAATTATGGGAAGAAAAATTTAAAAGTAATAAAATAGTTACTGAAGATTTGGTATTACCATATTTATATGATAACTTTGGAATGAAATATACCATTAATTTATTAAATGAAAATGGTATTGATTGTTCATTTGTTATTATGAATAATGAAAATGGACTTCTTTCTGCTGGAAAAAGTGGTAAAGGAAACTTATATTATTCCTATAATGCAGATGGTAATATAGCATTTGGAAGTGAAGAAATGTTTTTATCAAATTTTAAAAATAAACCAATAAAAATGGAAGATGAATTTTATGATAAAGGAGAATTTTATAAAATGAACGAGGAACTAAAAAAATCTAAAAAAGAAAGTAATGATGAAAAAGAAAAGGTTGAAAACAGAAAAGATGTATATGAAAACTTATTAAAAGAAATGCCTAACTTCATAAATGAAATACTGAATGGTAAGGTTAATGATGAAATTCGTGACAAAATCAAAAAAATTCTTGAAGATTATTTAGCGGGAGATGAATTTAAAAATAAAATAAATGATTCTATTAATGGAAAAATTGATACAGAATTAAAAAAAGAAATTTTTAAAATAGTTCGTGATGAAATTAAAACTTTAGAGAGTAAACCTAGAGTGCAGGAAAAAAATGATAAATCATTAAATAATCCTACAAATAATTCTCAAAAAGAAGTTAGTGTACAAAGTGTCCACATACTTAATTCTCATGGTGAAGAAATAGGCAAAACTGGACCAGAACATTTTCATGAAAAATTTGAAGAAATTCTTAATCTTGTAAATTTAGATGAACCTGTTATGCTGATTGGCCCGGCAGGAAGTGGAAAAAACTATTCTATAGCACAAGTATCAAAAGCACTTAATAAACAAATGTATTATACCAATAATGCAAGTAATGAATTTAAGTTAACAGGATTTATCGATGCCGGAGGTAACTATCGTGATACTGAATTTTATAAAGCCTTTAAAAATGGTGGAGTATTCTTTTTAGATGAAATAGACAATTCCGATCCATCTGCATTAATTGTAATTAATTCAGCCCTTGCTAATGGATACATGGCATTTCCTCATGAAACAATTGATAGACATCCAGACTTTAGAATGGTGGCAGCAGCAAATACATGGGGTAAAGGTAGCGATTTTCAATATGTAGGCCGTAATGCTCTTGATGCATCAACACTTGATAGATTTGATAATGTATTCTTTGATTATGACATGAGCCTAGAGGAAGAATTATATCCTAGTGATAGTGTACTTAATTTTATGTGGGCATTTAGAGAAGCAGTAGAAAAATCAAGAATACCTCATATAGTATCGACTCGAGGAATAGGTAAAGTTTATAAAAAAGAAGTAAATGGATTTTCACCTGAAACTATATTAAGGGTAAATGTTATTCGTAATTTATCGCAGGATGATTTAAATACAATACTTGGCAATATGGATAATTTAAAAAATAATAAATATTATGATGCTTGTAGGAAATTAACTATTAGATAGAACTTAAGTAAGAAATGCAGAGTTTCTTACTTTTTTAAATAGTTAAAAATTTATAA